>CAXUFS010000263.1:0-3843 GCA_964250315.1 uncultured Kineosporia sp.
CCGGCGAGGGGCGGGACCCGGTCCGGGGCGATCCGATCGCTGCGCTGGCCGCCGCGGCCGGCTACGACGACCCGGAGCGCTGGTGGGATGACGTGGTCGAGGCCCGGCTGACCGCTCCCACCCCATTTCCGGTGATCACTGAGGCGATGACCGAGCTGCGGATCAGCGCCCGCCCGTTACCGGCTCGCGAACAGGACCGGGAGAACCAGCGCGAGGCGTTCATGCGCTCGGCTATCCGATCGGCGCTGCGCGAGGGGGCCAGCCGGGTGGCGGTGGTATGCGGAGCCTGGCATGCCCCGGCGCTGGCCGGGACTCTGCCGGGCAAAGCCGCCACCGCAGCCTCCGATGCCAGGATCCTGCGGGGCCTGCCCAAGCTGAAGACCTCGATCACCTGGGTGCCCTGGACCGCCTCCCGGCTCTCCTATGCCTCCGGTTACGGCGCCGGAATCGAATCACCGGGCTGGTACCACCATCTGTTCACCAGCGCCGACCTCGGCGGCCGGCCCGAGCAGGTGGTCACCCGATGGCTGACCAAGGTGGCTGGGGTGCTGCGGCAGGAGGATCTGCCCGTGTCCTCCGCGCACGTGATCGAGGCGGTCCGGCTGGCTGAGACCCTGGCGGTGATGCGCGCGCGGCCGCTGGCCGGGCTGGACGAGGTCACCGAGGCCACCCTGTCCGTACTCTGCCAGGGCGACGACACCAGCCTGGCCCTGGTCACCGGGCGGCTGATCGTCGGCGAAGCGATGGGCAACGTCCCGGAGTCGGTGCCCGCCGTCCCGCTCGACACCGATCTGAGGGCCACCGCCCGCAGGCTGAAGCTGAAGCTCGAGCCGCTGGGCCGCACTCTCGAGCTCGATCTGCGCAAGCAGACCGATCTGGCCCGATCGCACCTGCTGCATCGGCTCAGCATGCTGGGCGTCCGCTGGGGCCAGCTGAGCCACAACACCAGCGGGAGCACCGGCACCTTCCGGGAGACCTGGTCGCTGCGCTGGCGACCCGAGTTGGCCGTCGACGTGGCCGAGGCGTCGATGTGGGGCAGCACGATCCCGGTGGCGGCGGCGGCCAGGGCGAGCGACCAGGGCAGGTCGGTGGCTCTGCCTGAACTGACCGCCCTGGTGGAGCAGGCGCTGCTGGCCGGCCTTCCGGCCGCACTGGCCGGCCTGTTGCAATCCTTGGACGAGCGGGCCGCGCGCGATCTCGACGTCGAGCACCTGATGGCGGCGCTGCCACCGCTGGTCCGGGCCCAGCGCTATTCCGACGTCCGCGCGACCGACGCCAGTCAGTTGTCCCGGGTGGCCGACGCGCTGCTGATCCGGATGTGCGCCGCATTACCGGCGGCGGTATCCAGCCTGGACGACGACGCGGCCTCGGCGCTGCGGCGGCGGATCGACGCGGTGCACGAAGCGGTACGGCTGCGCGATCACCCGGTCTCGGCGCAGCTGTGGATGAGCACGCTGGCGACAGTGGCCCAGCGTTCGGACGTGGCGGGGGTCATCACCGGCCGGATCACCCGGCTGTTGCGCGACGCCGCGTGGATCAGCACCGGCGAGGCCGCCGCCCGGCTGCGCCGGACCCTGTCCATCGGGTCCTCCGCCGCAGCCAAAGCGGGCTGGGTGGAAGGATTTCTGGATGGCGGCGGACTCATCCTGGTTCATGATCAGGAATTGCTGGGACTCCTGAACGACTGGGTGACATCGCTGGCCGGTCAGGAGTTCACTGATGTGATGCCCCTGCTCCGCCGCACCTTCGGCAGCTTCACCGAGCCCGAGCGGCGGATGCTGGGCGAAGCCACCCGGCAGGGACCGGGCCGGCCCCCGCCAGATCGCCCCGACCGAGCGGAATTCGATCCGGCCCAGGCACTTCCTGCCCTGGCCACGGTGATGCGGATCCTGACCGGCTCCGGGCCGGGCGCAGAGGGCGAGCGATGAGCGTCCCGGAGGAGGAGCGGCTGAAGCGCTGGCGCCTGCTGCTGGGCCCGGCCGCGGGTGATACCGCCCTGTCAGCGACCGAGTCAGCCATGGACGCCGCACTGGCCGCTCTCTACGACGGCGACAACGTTGGACATGGTGATGGCACCGTGAGTTCCGGCCCGAGCCGGAACCGCAGCGGTGGTCTGGGCGGATCCGCTCCGCGAGTGGCTCGCTGGCTGGGCGACATCCGGGCCTACTTCCCGGCCAGCGTCGTCCAGGTGATGCAGAAGGACGCGGTGGAACGGCTTCGGCTCAGCCAGTTGCTGCTCGAACCCGAACTGCTGGAAGCGGTCGAGCCCAACGTGAACCTGGTGACCACCCTGCTCTCGCTCAACCGGGTGATGCCGGATACCACCAAAGTTACTGCCCGGCAGGTTGTTTCGCGGGTCGTTCGGCAGATTGAGGCCCGGATCGCCGACCGGGCCAACTCGGCGGTGAACGGTGCCCTGAACCGGGCGGCCAGGACCCGCCGGCCCCGGCCACGCGACATCGACTGGAACGCCACCATCAGGGCCAACCTCAGTCGCTATCTGCCCGAGCATCGAACCGTGGTGCCGCAACAGCTGGTCGGGTTCGCCCGGCGCCGGCCGGTGGTGGCCCGGGACGTGGTGCTGGCCATCGACCAGTCCGGCTCCATGGCTGAATCCGTGGTCTATGCGTCGGTTTTCGGTGCCGTCCTGGCTTCGATGCGGTCCTTGCGCACGTCGCTGGTGGTGTTCGACACCGACGTCGCCGATCTGACCGCACATCTCAGCGATCCGGTCGACCTGCTGTTCGGGACCCAGCTCGGTGGCGGCACCGATATCAACCGGGCCATCGCTTACTGCCAGGGGTTGATCACTCGCCCGGCCGACACCCTGTTCGTCCTGATCAGCGACCTCTACGAAGGCGGGGTCCGGGACGAGATGCTGAAGCGGATCGCCGCCATGACCGGGGCCGGGGTGCAGGTGGTCGTGCTGCTGTCGCTGTCCGACAGCGGCGCACCGTCCTACGACCAGGAGAACGCGGCGGCCCTGGCCGCGCTCGAAGTACCGGTGTTCGCCTGCACCCCCGACGCCTTTCCCGACCTGCTCGCGGTGGCGCTGGCCCGGGGGGACGTCCGCGGATGGGCGCAGCGAACGGCGGCGCAGGCCGCCAGCCGCTAGCTTCAGTGACGTGGCGCACGAGATCCGGATCCTCGAGACCGCCGCCGAGCTGGATCAGGCCGCGGCCACCTTCTACGCATCCCTGGTGGCCTGGCCACCACCACCGGCCGGCGAGGTCAAAGATCTGTACGAGCCCGGCCGCTGCGCTGGCGTCTTCGACGGTGACCGCCTGGTCGGTACCGGCGCCTCGTACAGCAGCTGGCTGATCGTTCCAGGCGGACGGCGGGTCCCGCACGCGGCGATCACCGGCGTCGGCGTGCTGCCGACCCACCGCCGCCAGGGCGTGGCCAGCGCGATCATCGCTCACCAGTTCGCGCAGGCCAGGCAGCGCGGGGAGATCGTCGCCAGCCTGCGAGCCTCCGAAGCGGTGATCTACGAACGCTTCGGATATGGGTTGGCCAGTCAGGCGGCCAGCGTCGACGTGAACACCTCCGGGGCACGGTTCCGGCCCACCGTCGCGCCCGGCGGGCCGGTGCGGATGATCGAGTCCGCGAGCAGCTGGGAGCTGATGACGAAGATCTACGAGCAGGTCAGCTTTCCCGGCGCCATCCGGCGACCCGGCTACTGGTGGCAGGGAGTGCAGGAGCATGTGGCCCGGCAGGCCGGCGCCCAGTACGTGGTGGCCCACGGCGAGTCCGGAGCCGAGGACGGGTACGCCGCCTATCAGCCGATCAACCCCGATCGCTGGTTCTCCGGCGATGATGATCGCGCCATCGTGGTCCGTGATC
>CAXUFS010000264.1:0-3812 GCA_964250315.1 uncultured Kineosporia sp.
CTCCAGCACCGCGCTGGCTGCAGCGGATGAACCGGGCCATCGTCGCCTGGGGCGACCGGGCGCTGGGCCTGCTGGACCGTCCGTGGCAGTCCGCGGGAGTGCTGCTGGCCTCGGCCACGCTGGGGGTCCCGCCGCTCGCGGTGACCACCATCGCCGCCGGGTTGCGCCGGACCAAGCTGCCGATCTTCATCATCTGCGTGCTGATCGGCCGGGCAGCTCGGTTCGCGGTGGTCGCCGTCCCCACTCTGCTGGCCCGCAATTAGCGTGGCCGCGCTGACAGCGCTCTGATGACCGCTCTGATGACCGCTCTGATGGTGCACTGATGGCCGCACTGATGGGCGCGGCCCAGCGCCTGCGGGCGGTGCCGCCCCGGCTGGGCGCGGCCGCCGCCCTGGTGCTGACGGCAACTCTGTGGGTGGTCTTTCAGCACGCCGAGTTGTACCTGGGCCACGACGAGAGCATCTACGCGATGAAAGCCCGCTCGTGGCTGACCGGCGATCCGGCAGCGGGCTGGGGTATCTACCGGCCGCTGGGCCTGCCGCTGGCTGGTTACGTCGCGCTGCACCTGAACGACAGCACCGGGGCTGTGCGGGCCGTTGGCCTGCTGCTCAATCTGCTGACCGTGGCGATCGTGTACGGCGTCTGCGCCCGGATCAGCACCCCGCGCCGGGCCGTCGTCGCCGTCCTGGTCGTGATCAGCGGCGCGACGTTCCTGCGGCGGCTGCCCGAATTCCTGGACGACATCTCCTCGTCCGGTCTGCTGTTGCTGACCGCCTACCTGGTACTGCGATCGCGCCGTCCCGGTGGGGACTGGCTGCTCTGCGCGGCAGCGGTCACAGCCACGCTCACCCTGCTGGTCCGCCTGGGGGCCGGTGCCGGCCTGGCCAGCATCGCGATCGCTGCGCTGATCAGCTGGGGCCCGGGCCCATGGCTGCGCGCCTGGCGCCCGGTGGCTGCCGCGGCGCTCACCGGGGCCGCATGCCTGATCCCGCTGGCGATCTACAGCGACCGGGTGTCCGGGTCGTGGATCGGCGTCATCACCCGGGCCCAGGCCACGCCATACAAGATCTACTTCGGCGAAGGGCTGGTGTTCTACGCGCGGTCGTTCCCGTTGTTGCTGGCCGGTCCGGTCGGCGCAGTGGCCATGGCAGCCGGAGTGGGAGCGATGGCGGCCGGCGCCGGCCGGCTGTTGCGGGGCCGGCCGGCCAACCGGGAACACGTGTTCCTCGGCCTGGCCGGGGTGATCCAGGTGCTCATCCTCGGGCTTCTGACTCACGGCGAGACCCGGTACATCTTCTTCACCGTGCTCGCCCTGACCGTCATCGGCGTGGATGCCATCGCCCGATGGGCCGGGCGCCGGTCCACGCTGGTGATGGCCGGCACGGCCGTGGCCGCCCTCACCGTCACCGCGCTGACCAGCGCGTACACCTTTCACACCTTGGCTCACATCTCGGCCGAGCTCGCGCCCACGGAGCAGGCCGCGGCCACGATCCGGGACCATCGTCCACCGGGGCGGCCCTGCCTGGTGATCGCCGAGCTGCATGTCTCCGCTGCCTGGGTCAGTCGCTGCGACGCCCGGTTGCCCGACGCGGTGGGGACGCTGCCCAGCGGTTCGGCCGTGTACGTGATCGAGTTCGCCGGTGCCCGGCCGGGCCCGATCGTGCGCCGCGTGCAGTCCGCGGCCCCGCACCGGCCATGGTCGGTGCACCGGATCGACACGACCCGCCATCGGGCCCGCGGCGTCCCTCACACCGGTTTCCTGGCCACGTCGCCTCCGGGCTGAAGCTGCCGCCGGACTTCAGCTGAAGGCGTCCTGGCCGGTCAGGGCCTTGCCGATGATCAGCTGGTGCACCTCGGAGGTGCCCTCGTAGGTGAGCACCGTCTCCAGGTTCACCGCGTGCCGCAGCGGGGAGTAGCCGGCGGTGATGCCGGCCCCGCCCAGGATCGTGCGCATGCTCCGGGCCACCGACAGCGCCGTCCGCACGTTGTCCAGCTTGCCCGCGCTGACCATCTCCGGGCTGACCCTCGCCCCGGCATACCCGCCGTCCTTGATCCGGCTCAGGTGCAGCGCGTAGAGCACCGCCTTGGCGTAGGCCGTGGCGGCGTCGGCGAACTTGGCCTGGGTGAGCTGGAAGGCCGAGATCGGCCGGCCGAACTGGGTGCGGCTGGCGGCGTAGTCCAGGGCCACCTGCAGGCTGTCCCGGATCGCCCCGGTCGCGCCCCAGATGATGCCGAACCTGGCCTCGGTCAGGCAGGACAGCGGCGCCTTCAGTCCGGCGGCCCCGGGCAGCACGGCGTCGTGCGGGAGCCGGACGCCGTCCAGCGCGATCTCGCCGGTGCACGACGCCCGCAGCGACAGCTTGCCGCCCATCTCGTGAGCACTGAACCCGGCGGCCGAGGCGGGGACGACGAAACCCCGCACACCGTCGCCGGTGCCGGCCCAGATCACCGCGACATCCGCGATGGGCGCATTGGTGATCCACATCTTGGAGCCGCTCAGGATCCAGTCCGCGGCTGGGCCGCCGCCGTCCCGGCGGGCCCGGGTGCGCATCGACGACGGATCGGACCCGGCCTCAGGCTCGGTCAGCCCGAAACAGCCCAGTGCCTCGCCAGCGGCCATCCGCGGCAGCCATTCCTGCTTCTGGTTCTCACTGCCGTATTGGTGGATGGCGAACATCGCCAGGCTGCCCTGGACCGACACCAGGCTGCGGATACCGCTGTCGGCGGCCTCCAGTTCACGACAGGCCAGCCCGTACATGGTCGCGCTCAGCCCGGCGCAGCCATACCCCTCCAGATGCATGCCGAGCAGCCCGAGCGAGCCGAACTGCTTGGCCAGTTCGCGCGCGGGCAAGGCGCCACTGAGATACCACTGGGCGATGTTGGGCCGGACCACCTCGGCCAGCATGGAGGCGACCGTGGCCGCGATGTCCCGCTCGTCCTGAGCCAGCAGAGGGTCCAGCGCGAACAGAACGTCTGGGGTCATCCGGCCATCATGCAGGCCGGTCAGTGAAGATCAGAAGTTGTCGCTGATCGCCTTGTTGAAGGCGGGCAGATCGTCGGGCTTCCGGCTGCTGATCAAGGGACCCGGCCCGTTGGTGTCGACCACGACCTCCTGATCCACCCAGTGCGCGCCGGCGTTCTTCAGGTCGGTGGCCACGCTGGGCCACGAGGTCAGGGTCCGGCCGGTGACCACACCCGCCTCGACCAGCGTCCAGGGCCCATGGCAGATCACCGCGACCGGCTTGCCGGTCTGCACGAAGGCCTTGGCGAATTCGACCGCCTCGGAATCCATCCGCAGCGCGTCCGGGTTGGCCACTCCTCCGGGCAGCACCAGGCCGTCATAGTCCTCGACTCCCGCCCGCGACACCGGCAGGTCGGCCTCGAACGTGTCGCCCTTGTCCAGATGGTTGAAGGCCTGAACCTGGCTGGCGTCACCGGCCACCACCAGCACCGGGTGGCCGCCGGCCTGCTCCACTGCCGACCACGGCTGCGTCAGTTCGACCTGCTCCACGCCCTCCGGCGCGACCAGGAAGGCGATCTTCTTTCCGTTCAGCGACATCTCGGCTCCTCTCGTTCTGCGCCAACCTAGTGCCCGTCGACAGAACTGGTGGCCGGCCGCCATCGGAACTCCAGGTTGGGCCACGGTCCTCGATCTGCGGTTGCGATCTCGGCGACTCGTGTTCTGGTGATCCAATGACCGTTCCTGATCTACAGGCGGGGATCCTGGCCCAGCGGGCTCCCGGCTGGAAATCGCTCCAGCGCGGCCTGCCGGGCGACCTCGGCCGGGTGATGGAGGCTGCCCGGGCCAGCGC
>CAXUFS010000265.1:0-3784 GCA_964250315.1 uncultured Kineosporia sp.
CCGCCCGCTCGCCTCGGGCTGGGGGGTCGAGACCGGGCTGACCATCGACCTGCTCCGGCAGGGCTTCCGGGTGGTAGAGGTACCGTGCGAGCTGCAGCACCGGGTCACCGGCACCGACCTGGGCGGCCAGTGGCACCGGGCTGCGCAGTACCGTGACGTGTGGCTGGCGTTGGCGGACCGGCGGATCCACCGTTTGGATACGCGGGTGCGCTCACCCCTGCGGGCGGGGGCCCAGAAGCTGCGTGGGATGGGGGCCTGGCTGAGGAGCCGGCTCGTCCGCCGGTCGAGCGCCCGGCGCCGTCAGGAACCGTAGGACGGACGACCGCCGAAACCCTGCTCCGGGGACGCCGCCGCGCCAGAGCCGCCATGCTGCTGGGTGTCTGGGCATTGCTGGGGCTGGCCTTCACGGCCGTCGCGGGTGACTCCGCCGCCGTTCCCGGTCTCGGCCCGGCCAGCTGGCACCCGGCCTGGGACCTGGATCTGGGGCTGAGTTCGGCCACGGTGACCACGATCCTGGCGATCGCCTACCTCAGCGCCGGAGCGTCGGTGCTGCTCGGCCTGCAGGCGGTCCGGGACGGCGTCGGGTTCGGCCCGCGGCAGGTCAGGATCGCTGGGCTCGCAGCGGTGGCGGTGGTGCTGGTGCTGACCGCGCTGCCGCCGGCCGGCTCGGCCGATCACCTGTCCTACCTCGCCTATGGCCGGAGCGCCGCAGCCGGTGGCGACCCTTACACCCAGGATCCGCTGACCTGGCGCGGCGGCGCCGATGCGGTGGCCGGCGCGGTCCAGCCGCCCTGGCAGCACACGCCCAGCGTGTACGGCCCGGTCGCCACCGCGGCGCAGGCAGTGGTGGCCCGGCTGGGCCACGGCGACCTGCGGCTGACCGTCTGGTTCTGGCAGTTGCTGATGGGCGCCGCGTTCCTGGCCGCCGGTCTCGTTCTGGACCGGCTGACCCGGGCCGACCCGATCGCCCGCACCCGGGCCGCGGTGATCTGGACGCTGAACCCGCTGTTGCTCGGCCAGGTCGTGCTGGGCGGCCACATCGACGCGTTCGCGGTCGCGGCGGCGGTGGCCGCGATGGCCCTGGCCGCCCGGAAACCATTGCTGGCCGGAGCGTTTCTGGGTGTGGCCATCGGCAGCAAGATCACTTTCGCGCTGTTCGGCCTGGCCATCGTGCTCGGACTGGTGACGGACAGGCCGCATCGCTGGCGGCTGATCGGCTGGGGGTTGCTGGGCACGGCCCTGGTCCTGGTTCCGGCCCACCTGTGGGCGGGCTCGCACGTCTATGACCAGGTGCGGCGCAATGCCCGGTTCATCAGCCTGGCCACTCCCTGGCGCCTGATCGCCGATCTGCTCGACCCCGTATTCGGGCGCCCGGCCGTCCGCGGGGTGGTCGCTCCGGTCGCGCTCGGGATCGCGGTGGTGTTCGGCATTCTGCTGATCCGCCGGATCTGGCGGGTCCAGGTGGAGGCGGGGCCAGACCCGGCCACGGCCGGCATCTTCCGGGCCGGGCTGCTGCTGTCAGCGGCCTGGGTGCTGACCACTCCGTATGCGCTGCCCTGGTACGACGCGATGGTCTGGGCCCCGCTGGCTGTGATGGGCGCCGGCGCCGGTCTGCTCGACGGCGTGCTGCTGACCCGGCTGGTGGTGCTGTCCCTGGCCTATGTGCCGGGGCGGGTGGTGGAGCTGTCGCCACGGGTCGGGGAGCTGACTCTGGGCCTGCGCCGGCACGTCGCGCCATGGCTCACCCTGGCCGTGTTCATCGCGGCGCTCGCCTGGGCCTGCGTACCGCCGCGATGGCCGCCGCCAGGTCCTCGGCGTCGTTCAGTTGCAACGCCCGGGCGCTGACCGAGATCAGCAGCGGGATCGCCATCGTGGCGGCCACGGCCGGCACCGCCGTCCCGGAGTCGTTCAGCCCGAACCCGAGCAGGATCATCACCCCGAACGCGATCACGCCCTGCTTGAGCACCGGGGACCGGGTGTAGGCCAGCTGCAGCGGCCGGGCGCCCCAGGCCACCGGCCGGGCCAGCACCAGCACCACGAAGGCGACCGCGAACGGCAGCAGCGCGCTCAGCCACGAGGTGAACAGGATCCGCAGGTTCTGCTGCCCCTTGCGCTGGATCACCGACCAGGCATCGCCGTCCAGCACGGTCTGCACGAACCGGCCCAGATGGGTGCGGTCGGCCGCCGGGCGCAGCCAGTCGGCCACCATCAGCACCACCAGCACCACGATCGTGACCCCGGCGATGAGCAGCGCCTTGCGCAGGTCGATCTTCACCCCGGCCACCAGCAGGGCCAGCACGGCGAAGGCCGGGATGATGGCCGGGGGACCGCCGAAATCGCTGCCCAGCCCCGGAGTGCCGTCGATCACGGTGGCGACCAGGGCGATGGTGGCGATGGCGATCACCGCCCGCCGGGTCTGGCCGCGCTTGACCAGCCAGTCGGCCAGCGAGATCGCGGTCAGCAGTGAGCCGGTGGCGAACAGCGCGAACGCCGGATTCCCGAAGCCGTAGAACCGCCCGGCCACCACCGGCTGCACGCCCATCAGGCTGGAGATCATCAGGTGCGAGCCGGTCAGCACGTCCGCCGCCAGCACCAGCGCGGTCAGCGCTCCGGCCGCTCCCATCGAGCCGAGGAAGGCGCGCCGCCAGGGCCCGAGCAGCGCGATCAGAGCCATCGGGACGACAAATGCGATCACGCACGCGGTGACCGCGGCGCCAGGCTGCCCGGCCCGCCACCAGGGCACCAGGTTGGCCAGGAAGGTGGCGCCCGGGAAGCAGGCGAAGACCACCGTGACGACCCGCATCCAGGACAGGGTCCGGGCCCGCTGATGGGCCGCCGCCGGTGGGGGCCGGACCCCAGCGCTGGGCAGGTAACCGGAGCGCCGGCGCAGCAGATAGGTGATCAGGGCGTAGAGCAGGATCTGGGCGATCACCAGGCCCTTGAAGAACCAGGGCACGATCGGATTGACGGCGGTAGCGGCCTGGTCGAGGTCGTCCAGTTTCTGCAGCCGGTCCGCCGCCGAGCCGTCGCGAGCCACCGGGATCAGCGGCGAGCCGACGGCGGTGTCCGGCGTGGTGATGCCCAGCCCGCCCAGCAGGGTGGGGAGCAGGTCGGTGGTCTGGGCCAGGCCGTTCTGCCGGGTGGACTCGCTGCCCAGCAGTGAGGCGGTGAAAGCCGCGTGCCCCTTCACCACGCCCGGCCCGGCCGCGCCCAGCAGCTGGAGCTGGGACTTGCGGCCGGAGTCAGCCAGGCTGGCGAACACGGCGGTCGCAGCTCGCGGAAGCTGACCCATCACCAGCTGGAGCCGGGTGTTCAGGGCCGCTACCTGATCGGCCCGGGACTGGGCGAAGGCGCCGGTCGGCTTGGGCTCGTCCTTGGTCAGCAGGCGGGGGTCGCGCAGGTATCCGATGTCGACCACGAGCAGCTGGGGGTGCTGGGCCAGCGCGGCCTGGACGTCGTCCGCCAGCCTCTGCGGGTCGGCGTCCTTGTCGGCCGGGTCGATCCCGGCGTAGGCGTGCTCGACGGTTCCGTTCGATCGGGCCAGTGCGATCGCCGCTCCCGGGCCGACCGCGATGGCGGTGGTTCCGGCCTCGGCCAGGGTGTCGCCGAGCAGGCCGGGGACGGCGTCGAAGCTCTGATCCTTGGCCGCGCTGCGATAGTCGCTCCACCGCGGGACCTGGGCGGCCTGGCCGGGAGCCGGCACAGTCAGGGCAGGCTGCCGGCAGGCCGGGGCCTTCTGCTTCACGGCGGGCCCGGCCTGGATGTCGGCGGCCCGGCGACCGGC
>CAXUFS010000266.1:0-3783 GCA_964250315.1 uncultured Kineosporia sp.
CGCGCGCTCCGGGGGGGCCGCCAGCCGCAGTTCGGCGCGGGTCGGCTTGCCTCGGCCGGTCGGCGCCGCGCCGCCTTTTTTCGGGGGGCGGAGGCCCATGGCTGACCCCTCCTTCCCCGCGGCGGCCCCGCGGGCGCGCGGGGGGCCCCCCGACGCCGCCGCGCAGCCGGGGGCTCGACCTGCGGGGCGCCGTCGACCTGGGTGCGCTGGCCAGCGGGACCCCGGGGGGAGGCAATGGCGCTACATCGAACGGCACTACCACCGGTGCCGACGGCACGGATCCGCATAGCGGCACGAGCCCGTTCGTCAAGGCTGTGACCGACGCCAGCTTCGGTGCCGATGTGATCGAGCTGTCGCAGACCGTGCCGGTGGTGCTCGACTTCTGGGCCACCTGGTGCGGTCCGTGCCGCCAGCTGTCCCCGGTGCTGGAGTCCCTGGCCACCGAGTTCGGCGGCCGCTTCCTGCTGGCCACCATCGACGTCGATCAGAACCAGCAACTGGCCGCGGCGTTCCAGGTGCAGAGCATTCCCAGTGTGTTCGCGGTGGTGAAGGGGCAGCCGCTGCCCCTGTTCCAGGGTGCGCAGCCGGAACCTCAGGTCCGGCAGGTGATCACCGAGCTGCTCCGGGTGGCGGCGGCCAACGGGGTCAGCGGCACGCTGCCGGACGGCGGTGCGGCCGCCGAGGAGCCAGACCTGGAACCGGAGGCGGCGCCGCTGCCGCCGCTACATCAGGCGGCCTATGACGCGCTCGACCGCGACGCCCGGGCCGCCGCCGCGGCGGCCTACGAACAGGCCCTGAAGGAGAGCCCGGCCGACGATGATGCCCGGCTGGGCCTGGCCCAGGTGCGGCTCATGCAGCGGGTCAGCGCGGCCGATCCGGCCACTGCCCGCGCCGCCGCAGCGGCCGCACCCGCCGACGCCGGGGCTCAGATCCTGGTCGCCGACCTGGACCTCCTGGCCGGTCTGGTGGACGACGCCTTCACCCGCCTGATCGACACGGTTCGCCGTACCGCCGGGCCCGAGCGAGAGCAGGTTCGCAAGCACCTGATCGAACTGTTCGACGTGGTCGGGACCGCGGATCCCCGGGTGGCCAAGGCCCGGCTGGCGCTGGCCAACGCCTTGTTCTGATCAATCTTCCGTCCCGCGCCTGAACCGCCTCGGCGGCGCAGCTGAGCCGAGCGCCGTCCGTTCAGCCCATCTTGCCCGGCTTGGGCATGCAGAACGCCGCGAAAGGCTTTACTGAGAGCTGCTTGTCACGCAGAGCAGTTGGATGGTTACTTTCAGCGTTATTGACCGAGGGCAAGGAGGCGCCCATGTCCCGGGTGTTCGTCATCGGAGCCGGAGCCAGCGGGCTGGCCACTGGCCGGGCCGCCCGGGCGGCGGCTCACCGGGTCACGTTCGTCGACAGTGATCCCGGCCGGCGGGCCGAACTGGCTGGCCAGGGCCTGGACACCCAGGCCGGACTGACGTTGCGAGGCGAGCCGGAATCATTTGTCGTGGTCACTCTGCCGACGCTGCGAGTCAGTGAGAGCACTGGCCGGCACACCGAAACGGCCATCGGGTCTGGGTCGCGGTTCGACCTGAGCACTCTGCGGGACGGCATCCGGGTGATCGGACGGGCCCTGACCGGCGCCCAGGCCCGGCACATCATTGTGATCCGCTCAGCCGTCCCGCCCGGGACCACCGACGGGATGATCCGCCACCTGCTGGAGCGGGCCAGCGGGCGGCGCGCCGGAGAGGGCTTCGACCTGGTCTACCTACCCGGCCTGCGGGCGGGCGACCAAGCCGGTGACGGCGACGATCTGGCCGTGCTGACCGTGATCGGAGCGGTTGACCACAGGGTGGCGCAGCGGACCGCACGTGAGTTCGCGCCCTTCTACTCCCGGCGCCATCTGGTCGGGTCGGCGACTGCCGCCGAGTTGATCGGGTTGGCCCATGCCCTTCAGCAAACGGTCAATGCCGCCTTCTGGCGAGACATCTCGCGTCTGGCTGACGAACTTGAGATCGACGCCGGCGACGTGGCCCAGGCGCTGGGCGGTCATCGTGGGCGAGATGGCCGGACCAGCAGGTGCCAAGCCGCTCTGGGCCAAGCCCTTCTGCACACCGCCACGGCGACCGGCTCACCGGTGCCCCTGCTGGTCGCGGCGCTGGCTGAGTTCGTCGAGCCGGATCGTGACCGCCCGGCCGGGCACCTGCCGCCGAGCAGCCGGCCGGGGACCGAACACCTGCTCACCCGTGATCCAGATGATGCTCAGGACAGCTCCGATGGGCCGGATGTCCGGGACGTGGTCGGGGCCGGGACGTCGAACGGCCGGTCCTGATCACCGGCCTGCCCGGTGGCTGGATGGCCTGGCTGCCACTACTGCTGGTCCTGATCCTCCGGCTGACCTGGCACTTCATCACCGTGATCGGCTCGCTGGGCTACTCGCCGGCCTCCGGCTCAACGGCTCAGTTATCCAAAGGCAGTGTCCAGCAACTTGATTCGCGGCTGAGTGTGGTCACTCTGGTCAGCCCGCCCGGTCAGGTCGAGCCAGCTGTGTTCGCCCGCGCCCTGCAGTCATGGATCGATGCCGGCGTCCAGGACATCGTCGTGGTGATCGGAGCCGATGCCCACGGCTGCCATCGGGTACTGGAGGACCTGCCGGTCACGGTGATCAGGCGCCGGGGGAGCGCCGGAACCGATCTGCGGTCGGGGTGGCGAGCGGCCGGTGGCCGGTTCATCGCCGTCACCGATCCGGATACGGTCTGGGCCGCCGATCTGAGCCACCAGGTGATCGCTGCGTTCGGTCCGCGGATCGGTGCCGTCACGGTACGGCACAGCGCCGCTCGGATCACCCGTTGGACGCACCGGCTGGCCGACATCGACGCGGACCTGAACGCCTATCGGCAAGGGCCGGCTCAGTCATCGATGGACGGCAGCGTTCTGGCTCGCTACCGGGGGACGGTAGTGTTCCGGCGCGAAGTGTTGCTCGAAATGGAATCTGCGTTCTCGGAGAAGAACTGTGCCGCAACAGGTCTCAGTCAGCGACTGACGGAGCTGGTGACGGCCGCCGGATGGCAGAGCACGTTTCAGCGCACCGCCCGGGTCTGGCTGGATCCGCCGGCGTCGCCGCGCCAGCTGTTCAGCGAGGCGTTCGCGCACGGCCGTAATGGCCGTGATGGCCGTGATGGCCGTGATGGCCGTGATGGCCGTGATGGCCGGGACGCCCGGCGCCAGGGAGAGCTCCGGCGGCATCCGCCCGGTTCCGGCCGGCCCCGGCGCCGAAGGCCATATTCGGCGGGATGCCAGGCGGCCCGGGTACTGGCCGGCCCCGCCGTGCTGGTGGTCCTGGCTTACCTGGTGAGCGCGATCTGGGTAGCCGCCTGGGCGCTGGCACTGCTGCTGGTGGCGGCCGCAATCACCGGTCACACCATCACCATGCTCCCGCACCTGGCCCGCCGCCGGTCGTCACTGGCGATGGTGCCTCTGCACCTGCTGGCCTCCGCAGGGCTCGATCTGGCCGGTTTCGCCGGATTCTTGGCCGGTGGCATCCGGCTGAGCGCTGACCGGCTGAGCGCTGACCGGCTGAGCGCTGACCGGCTGAGCGAGCGGCCCCTCAGCGAGCGGTCCTTGAGCACCGATCAGGCCGGTCCTGGCATCGATCCGGCGTTACGACTGAAACCTTTGCGTCCGGCAACGGGCCCGGCAACGGGAAAGGCAACGGGAACGGCAACGGCTCTTCCGCCGATCAGGCTCCGGATCCCGGCCCAGCCAACAGTTCTGGACGAAGACCCAGATGTGGAC
>CAXUFS010000267.1:0-3782 GCA_964250315.1 uncultured Kineosporia sp.
GGCCCGCGCGCCCGCCCGCCGCGGCGCCCCGGGGGGGGGGGCGGCGGGGTCGCTCAGGTCAGCGGTGATCACCTCGACCCGGTGGCCATGGGCCTGGGTTAGCTCGGCGGCCAGCGCGTTCAGCCGATCGGTGCGGCGGGCGACCAGGATCAGGTCGTAACCGCCGGCAGCCAGGTGGCGGGCGAAGGCGGCGCCGATCCCAGCGGTGGCTCCAGTGATCAGGGCAGCAGGCATGAGTTCTTCCTGTCAGGTCGGTGCGCAGGTGTCAACGTGGGTGGCACTATCGGCTGATGACCAAGACGCCGAAGATGCCGAAAGCGTCGAAGCGGGCTCAGCAGGCCGACGTCGCCTCGTTGTTGCGGGCCTACGAGGGGTTCAGCCTGGCCGACGTCAAACCGGATTCCACTCCTGGCTTCGACGGCGGCAAGTCGGACGGCGAGCGGGCCCTGGGCGCCGGCGCTGGCGAGCTGTCCGCGCTGCAGGAGCGGCTTTTCGCGTCCACTCGGGGCGGGATCGACAACCGCCGGATCCTGCTGGTGCTCCAGGGCATGGACACCTCGGGCAAGGGCGGGATCATGCGGCATGTGGTCGGTGCCGCCGACCCTCAGGGCGTCGCTCACCACGCGTTCAAGGCTCCGACCAAGGCGGAACTGTCGCACGACTTCCTCTGGCGGGTACGAAAAGCGTTGCCGGAGGCGGGAATGCTCGGTGTCTTCGACCGCTCGCATTACGAGGACGTGCTGATCGTGCGGGTCCACAACCTGGTTCCCCGGCCGGTGTGGTCGCGCCGGTACGCCACCATCAACCGCTTCGAGCGATCCTTGGTGACGCATGGGCTGACCATGGTCAAGGTGATGCTGCACATCTCCGCGGAGGAACAGCTGAAAAGGCTGGCCGTGCGGCTGGAGAGGCCGGACAAGTACTGGAAGTACAACCCGCACGATCTGGAGGAGCACGGCTTCTGGCCTCAGTACCAGGAGGCCTACCAGGCGGCGATCAGCAAGACCTCCACGGGCGACGCGCCCTGGTTCGTCGTGCCAGCCGATCACAAGTGGTATGCCCGCTGGGCGGTTCAGCAACTGCTGCTGCAGGCCCTGCGCCAGGTGGATCCGCAGTATCCGCCGGCCCCGTTCGACGTGAGGGCCGAACAGGCCCGGCTGGCCGCCGCCGAACACGGTGAAAACGGCTGACTCCGGACTGCCTGATCCCTACCGGCTGCTGACCGCTGCCTGATCGGCCCACTGCTGGCTGTGCTGCTGGCTGGGCCTCTGCCAGGGCTGGGTGGTTCAGGTCCGGACCAGCAGAGCTACCGGCAGGCCGGTCAGCACATCCGCCAGTTCGGCCGGGCCGCCCTTGATCGCCTGGCCGGTGAGGACGTCGGTCCAGCTGCCGCTGGGCAGCCCGATGGTGTGCCGGCCCCAGCCACCCTCTTCGGCCAGCCGCAGCGCCAGCCGGGTGACGATGGCCATCACGGCGGGCTCGTCGCCCGCCCGGCCCCGGCCAAAAGCCACCGCATGGTCGCTGGACCCCGTCATCGCCGTGTAGCCGGACTCCGGCCCGAACCACTCGGGGTGATCCCGGCGCAGGTTCAGCGCCCGGCTGGCGACCAGCAGCTTCTCGGCGTCCAGGCTGGACGTTCCCGCCTGTGCGGCAACCTTTTTCAGCAGCTTCGCCTGGGCCGGGTAGTCGACCGGACGGCGGTTGTCCGGGTCGACCAGGCTGCGATTCACCAATTCGCAGCCCTGGTAGACATCCGGGACGCCCGGCATGGTCAGCTGGATCAGCTTCTGCCCCAGCACGGTGGCCCGGTCCGACGCCGCCAGTCGCTGGACGAAGGCGCCGATCGACTCCGCCGTGGCCGGGTCACCCATCGCGAACTGGGCCAGCTGGGCGGCCAGCGATTCGAACTTCTCGTCCGGCACGGTCCAGCTGGTCAGCTGCTTGGCCTCGCGCAGCGCCTTGACCAGATAGTCCAGCACCCGTTGCGATTCGGGCGGCCCGTCGCCCCACACCGCGATCAGGGTCTGCCAGACCAGGTGCGCGGCACCGAACGGCAGCTTCGCACAGCCGGCCTGCTGGGCCGCCTCCTGCCATCGCGACGTTGCCGCGGCCCACTCGTCCGGCACCTCGGTCAGCGCGTACAACCGGGCCCGGGCATCCTCCGACCGCTTGGTGTCGTGGGTGGACAGCGTGGTCATGGTAGCGGGCCAATCCCGCTGGATCCTGCTCGCGAAGGCGTGGAACTCGCTGGGGGAGTAGCCGAACCGGTGCGGATCCGCTCCCACCTCGTTCAGGGCCAGCAGCGGCAGCCAGCGGTAGAACAGAGTGTCCTCGATGCCCTTGGCCATCACCGGCCCGCAGGTCTGCTGGAACCGGACGACGAACTCGTCCCGCAGCCCATCCCCCGAGGTGGTGTCCAGGATCAGCCCGGTGACCGCGTCGATGGCGGCGATCTGCTGCGGATCACCGCTGGAGGACCGGGCCCGCTGGGCCACCACCGCGATCACGCCAGCGGTCTCGGGTGGCACCGTCTCACCCGGCACGGCGTAGGCGCGGTAGCGGTCCATCTCCCGCAGCAGGCTGATCAGGGCTGATCGCAGCACGTCGGCGGTCTGGTCCCGCAGCGTCAGATCGGCGTCCCGGATGCGGACCAGAAGTCCGGTCAGCCGGTTGATCTCGGCCACCAGCACCTGCTCCATGACATCGGTCTTGGCCGCCCAGATGTCCTCATCCAGGTACTGCTCGATCCGCTCGCCGGTCGTCGCCCGGGGCATCACCAGCTGGGTCAGTGGCAGCCGGGCGGCCGGGTCGACGAACAGCCCGCCGATCACATTCAGCGCGTCGTAGCCGGTGGTGCCTGCGCAGGCCCAGTTGGCGGGCAAGGTCTCCTCGCCCTCCAGGATCTTCTCCACCACCACCCAGCGCCCGCCGGTGATCTCGGTGAGCCAGTCCAGATAGCCGCCGGGATCGGCCAGCCCGTCCGGGTGGTCGATCCGCAGCCCGTCGAGCAGGCCCTCACGGAACAGACCGGCGATCAGCGCGTGGCTGGCCCGGAACACCTCAGCGTCCTCGACCCGGATCCCGGCCAGGGTGGTGACGTCGAAGAACCGCCGGTAGTTCAATTCCTGGGCGCCGGTGCGCCACCAGGCCAGCCGATAGTGCTGGGCGGCCAGCAGTTCCTCCAGGGGCAGGCCGGAAGTGCCTGCCCGGAGGGGAAACTCGTGCTCGTAGTAGCGCAGCACCGGTTCGTCTCCGGTCTGTTCCAGCGACAGCTCACCGTCAGCCAGCACCTGCCCGATCGAGTTACCCAGGACCGGCATCAGCAGTTTGCCCGGCGACCAATCGATGTCGAACCAGTTGGCGAACGGCGAATCCGGGCCTTCCCGCAGCACTGACCAGAGCGGAGCATTGAGCCGCTCAGGCACCGGCACGGCCATGTGATTGGGCACCAGATCCGTGATCAGCTTCAGCCCGGCCGCCTGCGCGGCGCTGGCCAGCCGCTCGAACGCAGCGCGGCCACCCGCGTCCTGGGACAGCGCCGAGTGGTCGATGACGTCGTAGCCGTGCATCGACCCGGGCACGGCCTGCAGGATGGGCGACAGGTACACGTGCGAGATTCCCAGTTCGGCCAGGTACGAGCAGACCTGCGCCGCCTGATCGAAGCCGAACTCGTGGTTGATCTGGAGCCGATACGTCGCGGTCGGCGGCCGTGGCGTCGAAGGCACGGCCGTCAGCCTCCCATGGGGCTAGCGATTGGGCGACTGGGCCGGTACCACCGGAAC
>CAXUFS010000268.1:0-1547 GCA_964250315.1 uncultured Kineosporia sp.
GCTCGCGGACGGCGGCCTGCGCCCGGCTCGCCGTCGCCGCGCCGATACCGGGGACGGCGTCCAGTTGCTCCCGGGTCAGGGTGCGCAGGGACTGCACCGACCGATAGCCGGCCTCCTCCAGCCCGTCCAGCCGGAGCCGGCCCCCAGCACTCTCCCGGATCGACGACAACGGCAACTCGGCCAGCTGGCGCTGCACGGCCCGCTCGTGCATCACCGCGTAGGCCCGGCGCACATCCGCTTCGGCCCGGGACTCCTGATCGGCCAGGCGATGAGCCCGCTTGCCCAGGCGCTTGGCCGCCCGCATCAGCGCCCGGGCGGACCGGCCCGGGCCGATCCCATCGGCCGCAGGGCCGCCGGGTGGCTCCGGTCCGGTGTCGAGCATCACAGCACCGTAGCCGTCAGCTCCGGCGCCGCCGGTTATGGTGCTGATCGATTCTGAAGGCGCCCCAGACCCGCAGCTCACGACCACGCCGGAGGGCACTATGGCTGAACGGACGGATACCGGCCAGATCGGCATCCTGGAGATAGCCCGTCACCAGGTGCTGGAGCAGGGACGGGGCCTGTCGGGCGAGCAGGCGCTGGAAGTGCTCCGATTACCGGGGGAGCTCGTGCCGGAGGCGCTGGCCCTGGCTCACGAGGTGCGGATGCGCTGGTGCGGGCCAGAGGTCGAGGTCGAGGGCATCGTCTCGGTCAAGACGGGCGGCTGCCCGGAGGACTGCCACTTCTGTTCTCAGTCGGGCCAGTTCAGCTCGCCGGTCCGGGCGGCCTGGCTGAACATCCCGGAACTGATCGACGCGGCCAAGCAGACGGCCGCCACCGGCGCGACCGAATTCTGCATCGTCGCCGCCGTACGCGGCCCCGATCACCGGCTGATGGCGCAGCTACGGGAGGCGGTGCCCCTTATCCGGGAGGCATCCGGAATCAACGTGGCGTGCTCGGTCGGGATGCTGACCCAGGCCCAGGTCGACGAGCTGGCCGCGATCGGCGTGCATCGGTACAACCACAACCTGGAGACCGCCGCCTCCTACTTCCCAGCCGTGGTCAGCACCCACACCTGGCAGGAACGGTTCGACACCTTGACCATGGTCCGGGCGGCCGGTATGGAGGTCTGCTGCGGCGGGATCGTGGGCATGGGCGAGACTGTCGAGCAGCGAGCCGAGTTCGCCGGTCAGCTGGCCCAGATCGGGCCGGACGAGGTGCCCCTGAATTTCTTCAACCCTCGTCCTGGCACCCCGTTCGCAGACCTGCCGGTGATGGAACCGGGCGACGCACTGCGGGCGATCGCGGCCTTCCGGCTGGCGCTGCCCCGGACCGTGTTGCGGTTCGCCGGCGGGCGGGAGATCACCCTCGGCGACCTGGGCACCCGGGACGGGCTGCTGGGCGGGATCAACGCGGTCATCGTGGGTAACTACCTGACCACACTGGGACGTCCGGCGCAGCGGGACCTGCGGCTGCTGGCGGATCTGAAGATGCCGGTCAAGGCGTTGTCCTCGGCGATCTGAAGGCGATCTGAAGGCGATCTGAGATTCGATGAGCTACTGCTCGCA
>CAXUFS010000268.1:1647-3774 GCA_964250315.1 uncultured Kineosporia sp.
GGCGATCTGAAGGCGATCTGAAGGCGATCTGAGATTCGATGAGCTACTGCTCGCACTGCGGCGGCCCCGAGAGCGACGGGGGGCACGAGAGCTGCCAGGCTGCTCTGGTCCTGGAGCCGCCGCGCTACTGTCCGCAGTGCCGGCGCCGGATGGTGGTCCAGGTGGTTCCGGCTGGCTGGTCAGCGCGCTGCTCAGCCCACGGCGAGTTGCGGTCATGACCGCCTCGCTGGCTGATCCGGCTGATCCGGCTGATCCGGCTGATCCGGCTGATCCGGTGGCGTTCGATGCCGCCCACCTCTGGCACCCGTATGCGCCGTCCGGATCTGCGGCCCGGCTGGTGGAGTCGGCGCAGGGGGTGCGCCTGAGCATCCGCGGTCACGGCGACGTGATCGACGGGATGTCCTCGTGGTGGGCGGCCCAGCACGGGTACCGGCATCCGGTCCTGGATGCCGCGCTGGCCGAGCAGGCCAGCCGGATGAGCCATGTGATGTTCGGCGGCCTGACCCACGAGGCGGCCATCGGACTGGGGCGGCGCCTGCTCGACATCACTCCGGCCGGCCTGCAGCGGGTCTTCTTCTGCGATTCCGGATCGGTGGCGGTCGAGGTCGCCATGAAGATGTGCCTGCAGTATCAGCGGGGACGACACCAGCCGGGCCGGACCCGGATGCTGACCGTGCGCGGGGGTTATTACGGCGACACTCTGACCCCGATGAGCGTCTGCGATCCGGTGAACGGGATGCACACCATGTTCACCGGCGTACTGCCGCCGCAGCTGTTCGCACCACGCCCGCCAGGCGGGTTCGCCCGGCCTGCTGATGATGAGGAGTTGATCGCCTGGGGTGAGCAGGTCTTCGATCTGGCGGAGCGGCACGCGGAGGAACTGGCCGGGGTGATCGTGGAACCCGTGCTGCAGGGCGCCGGCGGCATGTTCGTCTATTCGCCGTTCTGCCTGAACATTCTGCGGGCCGTGGCCGATCGGTACCGGGTGCCGCTGGTGCTGGACGAGATCGCCACCGGATTTGGCCGTACCGGAAGGCTTTTCGCGCATCAGCACGCCGGCGTCGAGCCCGATCTGCTGCTGCTGGGCAAGGCGCTCACCGGCGGGTACCTGACCCTGGCGGCGGTGCTGTGTACCGGTGAGGTCGCCAGCGGGATCGATGCCAGCGAATCCGGCGCACTGATGCATGGCCCCACCTTCATGGCCAACCCGCTGGCCTGTGCGGTGGCCGCCGCCAACCTCGGCCTGCTGGCCACCGGAGCCTGGTCGTCACAGGTCAAGCAGATCGAACACAGCCTCCGGGAAGGACTTTCGCCGCTGGCAGCGCATCCGGCGGTGGCCGGCGTGCGGGTCATCGGTGCGGTCGGGGTGGCGGAACTGCACCATCCGGTGGACGTCGCCGGGGCCACCTCGGCCGCGCTGAAAGCCGGAGTGTGGCTCCGCCCGTTCGGGCGGCTGATCTACACCATGCCTCCGTATCTGTGCACCCCGGAAGAGCTATCGCTCATCACCGGGGCGATCGCGGCCGCGGTGGAGCACGCCGGTGGGTGACCCCTTCCTGGACCGGCTGGCCACGGCCGCCAAGCAACGGGAGCAGGCCGGTACCACCCGTTCGCTGATTGTCCGGGAACTGGGCCAGCCGGTGCTGGACCTGGCCGGCAACGACTATCTCGGCCTGGCCGCGGATCCACGGGTGCTGGAGGCCGCGGCGGGCGCGGTGCGGGACTGGGGTGCGGGAGCACGGGCTTCCCGGCTGGTCACCGGAACGCTGGCCCTGCACCAGCAACTGGAGCAGGCGCTGGCCGAATTCTGTGGCCAGCCCTCGGCTCTGGTGTTCTCCACCGGCTACCTGGCCAACCTCGGAGCCGTCGGCGCGCTGGCCGGCCGCGGGGATCTGGTGGTGTCCGACGCCCACGTCCACGCCTCACTGATCGACGCCAGCCGGCTGTCCCGGGCCCGGGTGGCGGTCGCGGCGCACAACGATGTCGGGGCAGTCGAGGCAGTGCTGGCCACCCGGCCCGAACCGTACGCGGTGGTGCTGGCCGAGTCGGTGTACAGCGTGCTCGGAGACGCCGCACCGCTGGCTGAGCTGGCCGCTGTCTGCGCCCGGCACCAGGCGGTACTGATCG
>CAXUFS010000269.1:0-3768 GCA_964250315.1 uncultured Kineosporia sp.
GTGTAGCCGGCCGCCAGCGTCACCGGCCGGCCTCCGGCCACGGCGAGCAGGGTCCAGAGCCGCTGGCTCGACTGGATCGGCAGTCCCCGGGCGGGCGCCTGGGAATCGCGGCCGGCGTCGCGCGCCAACCACCCGGGCTGGCTCCCGCCTCCTGGGTGCTCATAGCCGGGGTTTTCACCGGTGACGCCGCTGCCGGGCTGAATCGGTGGCACGGGGACCACATCGCGCAGCACGATCGGCAACTCGATCAGCCAGGGATCGGCCGCCAGCGCCTGCGCCCAGGCGGCCACCGCCTGGGACACGGTCACTCCGGTGATGTGCAGTAGCGGGCCGGGCTGGGCGTGGCGGGCTCCGACCAGGGCCCGCACCGGCACCGCGGCCGGATAGAAGTGCAGGTCGGCGTCGATGCTGGTGCCGGGGACTAGCGAGGAGTCCAGCGGCTGGCCGGCCGCGGAGAAAGACAGCACCACCGCGTTGCGGCCCGTGCTGGCTCCATGCAGCTGGATCCGGCGCACGGTCAGCCGATCCTGCGGGTCGTCGTCCAGGGACAGCACATTCCACTGATCGCGGATCGGCGGTGTCTGCAGCACGTCCCGGACCCGGACCGGATATCCGGCCCGAGATCGCACCGTGGCGGCCAGGTCACCGGGCAGATCGCCGAGCCGGTCGTGGGCGCTGACCAGCAGGTGCAGCAGAGCCAGCTCGGTGAGCAGCCGGCCCGGCCAGCCCTCGCCTGAGGCCGCCACTCCGGGCAGGCTCCGCACCCAGTTGGCCAGGCCGGGGGCTTGCGCGTCCACCAGCCGGGCGGCCAGTGCGTCGCAGGCCCCGTAACCGGCCCGATCGAAACCGGCCAGCCCGGTCCGGGCCTGGTCCCGCAACCATTGACTGAGCTCGCTCACTCCGGCGCTCACCCGGGCGGCCCGCTGCTCGGCCCGCCGGGCGGCTGCGGCCGGGTCGGCCACCGAATCGCTGGAATCCGCTGCGATCAGGGCCTTCTCGCCGCCCTGAGCTTGGCCGGCCCGGGCCGCCAGCCAGGCCGTGACCGCTTCCGCCGGAGCATCGGCGTCCGGAATCAGGCCGCCGGCCCAGAGCAGCATCAATCCGAGCGCATGCTTGCACGGGAACTTCCGGCTGGGGCATGAGCAGCGGTACGCCGGGCCGCTCAGATCGACCATGGTCTGATACGGGGTTCGTCCTGAGCCCGCGCAGGATCCCCAGAGCGCCAGCGGCGATGAACTGGCGCGCGCCGCCGTCCATGGGCCGGGGACGCCGCGCCTGCGCCCGGCACTGGCCGCGGCGGGATCGGGCGCCAGCGCCAGCACCTGTTCCTGCGTCCACCGGCCAGCCGTGGAATCGGCCACAGCACCCATAAAACCCACCCTCGCACACAGCTGTGACAGTCCGGCGCACCCCGGAGAAGGGCGATGATGGGCCGGTGAACGAGCCGATCAAGGACCGCCTGGGTCCGCTGACCACCCCCCGGCTGACCCTGAGCGAGGCGGACGAGCAGGATCTGCCGGGCCTGCTGGCGGTGGCCCGGTCGAACCCCTGGTTCCTCTACGCGCACGAGGCCGAGCCGGGCCAGCCGGATTCCCTGACCGCGAGCATGGTCGCCCATGACATCGTGGCGGCCCGGCTCGATGGCCTCCGGCATCCGCTGACGATCCGCAGGCGAAGCGGGGTCAGCGGCGGGGGCCGAGCAGGGCGCCGTGATCGGCTGGGCCGAGACCCTGGACGATCATCCGGGCGATCACGCGCCCTGGATCGGTCTGCTGGAACTGCGCGATGACGCCCGGGATCACGGTTTCGGACGCGAGGCCGCGCTGGCGCTGATCGACTGGTACCGGCGGGCTGGCCATCGGCGGATCCTGCTCGCGGTGGACGACGGCAACCAGCGCGCCGCGGCGTTCTGGACCAGGCTGGGTTTCACCCAGATCGATCGCCGCCCGCGGACCACCTCGCGCGGCGCCGTGGATGTCGGCGTTCTCGAACTGCGGCTGGGCTGACCCGGGACGCGGCGGGTCCCAGGTCGTGACAGTCTGGATGGATGACCGGCGACAATCGATTGGCTCAGGCAACCAGTCCGTATCTGTTGCAGCACAAGGACAATCCGGTGGACTGGCGGGAATGGGGGAACGACGCCTTCGCCGAGGCCAGGGACCGCGATCGCCCGATCCTGCTCTCGGTCGGCTACGCGGCCTGCCACTGGTGTCACGTGATGGCTCACGAGTCGTTCGAGGATGCCGCCACGGCGGCGCAGATGAACGACGGCTTCGTCAGCATCAAGGTGGACCGCGAAGAGCGGCCGGACGTCGACGCCGTCTACATGGCCGCCACCCAGGCCCTGACCGGCCAGGGCGGCTGGCCGATGACGGTGTTCCTCACCCCCGACGGTCAGCCCTTCTACGCCGGCACCTACTTCCCGCCGCAACCCCGGCACGGCCTGCCCTCGTTCCGGCAACTGCTGGCCGCGATCACTCAGACCTGGACGCAGCGGAGGGCCGACGTGCTGGACGCGGGACAGCGGATCAGCGCCGCGCTGGCGCAGACCGCGCTGCCCAGCGGCATCGTCCCGCCGGATGCCCCGCAGCTGGCCGCAGCGGTGGGCGCCCTGTCGGCCGCTCAGGACGCCACCCGCGGCGGCTTCGGTCATGCGCCGAAGTTCCCGCCGTCCATGGTCTGCGAGTTCCTGCTCCGGCACGCCGCTACCGGATCCCAAACCGCTTATCCGGCAGCGGAAATGGCGTCTCGCACACTGGCCGCGATGGCTCACGGCGGGATGTATGACCAGCTGGCCGGTGGTTTCGCCCGCTACAGCGTGGACGCCGACTGGGTGGTGCCGCACTTCGAGAAGATGCTCTACGACAACGCTCAGCTGGCCCGGGTCTACCTGCACTGGTGGCGGCTGACCGGCCGGCCGGCCGGGGCACGGATCGCGCTGGAGACCTGTGACTGGATGCTGCGCGAACTGGGCACCGCCGAAGGTGGCCTGGCCTCCAGCCTGGACGCCGACACCGCAGGCGTGGAGGGGGCGACCTATGTCTGGACCCCGGCCCAGCTGAACGAGGTGCTGGGGGCGGATGACGGCGGCTGGGCGGCGCAGCTGCTGCGGGTCACGCAGCCAGGCACGTTCGAGCACGGCACCTCCACCCTCCAGCTGGCTCGCGACATCTGGGCCGAGCCGGGCGGCCCGGAGCGCTGGCAGCCCATCAGGCACCAGCTGCTGGCCGCTCGCGACCAACGGCCCCAGCCGGGCCGGGACGACAAAGTGGTGGGGGCCTGGAACGGCCTGGCCATCGCCGCACTGGCCGAGACCGGCGCTCTGCTCGACCGGCCGGACCTGGTCGAGGCGGCACAGCGGATCGCGGACCTGCTGCTGCGCCTGCACTGGGTTGACGGCGGATTGCGCCGGGTCAGCCGGGACGGGGTGGTGGGCAGGCCCGTTGGGGTGCTGGAGGACTACGGCGACATTGCCGAGGGCCTGCTCGCTCTGCACTCGGTCACCGGCCAGGCGCGCTGGCTGACCTCGGCTGGCCAGCTGCTCGACGTGGTGCTGAATGAGTTCGTGGACGACGCCGGCGTGCACGACACCCCGGCGTCTCAGCCTGACCCCGCTCTGGCCGCCGTGCGCCGACCGGCCGATCCGGCCGACAACGCCACTCCATCGGGGACGTCGGCCGCCGCCGGTGCGCTGTTGTCGTTCGCCGCGCTGACCGGTTCGGCCCGTCACCGTGAGGCGGCCGAATTCGCGCTCACTGCGGCCGGGGC
>CAXUFS010000270.1:0-3711 GCA_964250315.1 uncultured Kineosporia sp.
GCGAGCTCTACTGCGACGTCTGATCGGCTCCGGCGGGTCGGGCGGCCTGAGCGGCTACTGACGGCAGGGGTCTTCCCGCGGGGAGACCCCTGCCGCCGTTTGGCCGGTCTGCTGCGACTCGATCACGTTCGCGAAGATCGTTTCTCAAGATCGGCCGTTCAGCCCGCGATTTGGCGCTCGGAATCCCACCGTTCGCGGGCTGAGCTGGTGATCATGGCCGAACGCGCCTGGGACGGCTAAGTGCGCTCGCCGGCCGGCACCTCATCGCCAGAGCCGGCTGAGGCTGCTGCCTGCCCGCGGGCAGAAGCACCGGCGGGGGTAGCGAACGAGCCGGACACGCCGGATGCCGCCGGGCCCGGTACCTTGTGCCCAGTGCGATTGACCAGCGTCACCAGCCCAGCGGCCAGCAGCATGGCCACGATCGGGAGAACGAACGTGGGGTGCATGGCGTCCACGAACCCGTTCCGGTAGACCACTTCTCCCAGGTGCCGCAGCTGGCCCGCGACCTGGGCCGGCACCCCGTGCGGCGCGGTCTGCGACTGGCCGCTGACGTCCAGGCCTGACTTGGCCGCCTTCTGGAAGCCAGACACGAATGCCGCGCGGAACTGCGGCGGCAGATGAGCGGCCTGCTGGGCCGCCTCATCGGTGAAGGAGGCAACCAGGCGGTTCTGCAGCAGGGCCCCGACAGCGGCGGAGCCGATCACCGAACCCAGCTGCCGAGTTGTGTTGTTCACCCCGGACGCCGCTCCAGCCATCCGGGGATCGATCCCGCGCATGGCTTCGGTGGCCAGCGGCGCGAACATGCATCCGAACCCCACCCCCATGATCAGGATGGCTGGCAGGAATGACGGCCAGTTCGAATTCGCGTTCGCGGAGAACACCAGCCAGGCTCCCCCGATGCTGAACAGCAGCAGGCCCGGCATCAGGATGTACTTGCCGCCGACCTTGTCCGTCAGTCCGCCCGCAACCGGCGCGATGACCATGGACACGATGGACATCGGGGCCAAGACCAGCCCGGCCTTGAGCGCGGAGTACCCCAGCACTGACTGGAGGTAGATGGTCAGCGGCAGGAAGAAGCCCAGGATGCCGACGGAGATCAGGGCGCCGACCCCGTTCAGCACGGTGAAGTTCCGGTCCCTGAACAGCTGGAAGGGAATCAGGGGCTCGCTGCCCTGCATCCGGCGCTGCTGCAGCCCGAAGATTCCGAAGATCACGGCCGAGGCGACCAGCAGCGCCCAGATCCCTGCGTTCCAGGAGAACCGCTGACCCTCGATCAGAGCGAAAGTCAGGCAGAGCAGCCCAGCCGTGGCCAGGCCGACACCAAGGAAATCGAGCCGGTGCTGGCGAGCCATCCGGGTGTCCGGGATGAAGGCGAACGTCATCACCAGCACCGCGACACCGATCGGCAGGTTCACGAAGAAGATCCAGCGCCAGTCGGCCACGGTGACCAGGAGGCCGCCCAGAGTCGGACCGGCCACCGTGGCCAGGCCCGCCACCGCGCCCCATACACCCAGCGCCGTGCCGCGCTTCTGGGCGGGGAAGGTCGCGATGATGAGGGCCATCGTCTGTGGCATCAGCAGCGCCGCGCCCAGCCCCTGAACCGCGCGGAAAGCGATCAGCCAGCCGGGATTGGGGGCCAGCCCACAGGCCAGGCTGGCCACGGTGAAGACGGCGACCCCGGCCGCGAACATGGTGCGCTGGCCGCGCAGGTCACCCAGCCGTCCCGCCGTGATCAGGAGCACCGCCAGGACCAGGACGTAGGCGTTGACCACCCAGAGCACTTCGTCCAGCGACGCCTGCAACGATTCGATCATGCTGGGGATCGCGATGTTCACGATCGTGAGATCGAGCAGGGTCATGAAGAACCCGAAGGACAAGGTGATCAGAATGGCCCACGGGTTGCCGCGCAAACCGCGCATGGTCGGTGCTCCAGTTCATCGATCTTGGTGACTTTGGGACGATCTCTTGATAGCCGGTGCCACCGACAGTCTCAGCGTTGCGATCGCCGGGCGCGATGCGAGCTCGGTCACGCACTGGTAGAACGCCAGCGGCGGCAGCGGCGTCTATTCCGATGAACGCCTGCTGACCACCGATCATCCTGATCATCGTGACCCGGTCAAGCGTAGTGGTGCCCGACGAGTGACAGGTGACGGCCCGTGAGAGTGGAGTACGAACGGGAGTTCGACGACTTCGTCACTGCGGTGTCGCGGCGCCTGCTGCACGCAGGTGATCTGCCTACCGGCGACCGGACCCGGGCCGAGGACCTGGCCCAGCACGGCCTGGCCGCCGGTTACGCCCGCTGGCCCTCGTTCCGGCAGAACCAGAAGCCGGTGGGCCACGAGATCGCGCTCGGCACCCGATCCGGCGGCGAGCGGTTGCTGGCCTGGATCGTCCAGAGAGGAGCGATCTGTTACGGCGAGCGCAACCAGACAACGGCGAACTGCAGCCAGCCTTCTGCCAGCCATTGGATGACGTTCCTGCCGACGGCTTACCAGATGTCAGAGTGGCGGACCGGCGACGACCCGGCCAGGAGCTGGGAGGGCCAGCTGACCGTGCTGAGCGGCCTGGTCGCAGGACCGGTGTCGCGGGTGGAGATCGCGCTGCCCGGAGGCCTGACCGAGGCGCGTCAGGTCCCGGCGCCCGATCCCCGGCTCGGAACCTTCTATTGGGTGATCACGCACGACTACAAGTCCGGCGGCAACGGCGCAGCACTGCCTGCACGCACCGTCTACCGGGACGGCACGCCGGTCTTCCACTGCCAGGACGAGGAGTGCCTCCCGCGGTTCTGAGGCCGCCCCATTCCTGGCTCAGGACGAGCCGAGGATCAGCACGGCCACGCAGCCGCTGACGGCGAGGGCGGCGAGCAGCAGCCCGGTCAGCATGAAACGCGCCACCGGCACCGCGAC
The DNA here is from genome assembly GCA_964250315.1 of uncultured Kineosporia sp. Taxonomy (GTDB): domain Bacteria; phylum Actinomycetota; class Actinomycetes; order Actinomycetales; family Kineosporiaceae; genus CAXUFS01. The sequence continues at coordinate 2,907 of CAXUFS010000270.1, forward strand.
CCCAGACGCCCGGCAGCGTTCGAGCCAGATCAGGGTGGCCAGGGACGCCCACGGCGTCACCACCGGCCCGGCGTTGACCCCGATCAAAAGACCGAAAAGGCCTGGCTGATGGGCGGTCGGGGGCAGGACTGCTTCCCCAGCCAGGTAGGCCGGCAGATTGTTGACCAGATTGGACAGGACCGCTCCGGTGGCGGCCAGGCGAACGGTGAACCAGTCCGAGCCGGGTGAACCGGCCACGCTCGCCACCATGGAACCCAGCCCGTGCTGGCTGGCCGCCTGTACCACCAGCAAGACGCCCGGCACGAGCACCAACAGGCGCCACGGCAGGAGATTCAGCTGCAGGTCCTCCGGGCGCCGGACGGCGAAAATGGCGGTCAGCACGGCGGCGGCGGCGCCAGAGGCCACGGCCAGCGGCAGGCCGGCCAGCACCATGCCGGTGAACAGGACGCAGCCCAGCGCCGCCACCAGCGCCAGCTGCGGGTCGCCCGGCCGGTGCTGGACCGGCACCGGGTAACGATTACCGGCCATGGTTGCCAGGGCTGGGCGCCAGAAGCAGAGCCAGAGCAGCCCGGCCGTAACCGCGATCGCAGCCAGAGCCGGCCCGGCCATGGTCAGTGCGAACCTCAGCGGGGGCTGCGAAATGCGTCCCGCGGCCAGCACATTGGTCAGATTGGAGCTGGGCAGCAGCAGGCTGGCGGTGTTGGCCAGCCAGACCGCGGTGAACGCGAACGGCAGCACCGGAAGCTGAACCTGCCTGGCCAGCGCCAGCAGCACCGGAGTGAGCAACACCGCGGTGGTGCTGGCG
>CAXUFS010000271.1:0-3709 GCA_964250315.1 uncultured Kineosporia sp.
TTCTCGCCGGGGCCCGGCGGAGCGAACGTCTTACGGGCCGATGCCGGCCGGCGGCCCCCTGCCACGGCCGGCAGGGGACCGCTGCGCGGAACGCTCTCGCCGGATGGCGTTCCGTCCGGGCGCGGGTCGCCCCGGCCCACGTACCGAGGGATCGGCGGTGCGTTGACCGGGTGCACAGCTGGGTGCGGCGGCCCAGCCCGGAGACAGCCCCGGTCATCGACCGGAACTGCATCCTGCATCAGCCGGCATCCGCTCGGCGGCCGAATCGGGCCCCGGGTGTGAAATCAGGGGATATTCCAGTCGAGTGGACGGTCCGCCGGTCAACCTTTGGGCTGATCTGCGGCTCAGCTCTTACAAGGTCAGCAGGACCTTGCCGACGTGTCCGGAACCTTCGACCAGCCGATGGGCGTCCCCCGCTTCAGCCAGTGGCAGCCGGGCCGCGATCACCGGCTTGACCGAGCCCGCATTCAGCAGCGGCCAGACGTACTCGGTGGTACTGCTCACGATCGCCGCCTTCTCCGGCTCCGGGCGCGCCCGCAATGTCGCCGCGATGATCGCGGCCCGTTTGCTCATCAGCAGCCCAAGGTCGAGTTCGGCCTTGCTGCCGCCCTGCATCCCGATCACCACCAGCCGGCCGCCCGGAGCCAGCACCTGCAGGTTGCGGTTCAGATAACTGGCCCCCATGTTGTCCAGGACGACGTCCGCTCCGGGCCGGGCGATCTGCGACCTGAGCTGTTCGGCGAAATCCGCTTCCCGGTAGTTGATCATGATGTCAGCGCCGCAGCTTCTCGGCCGAGCCGGCCGTGACCGCGACCTGAGCGCCGAGCTGAGAGCCGAGTTGGATGGCCATGGTGCCGACCCCGCTCGACCCGCCGTGCACCAGCAGCAGCTCATCCGGCCGCAGCCCGGCGGCCATGAACACGTTGCTCCACACAGTGCTGGTCACCTCGGGCAGGGCTGCGGCGTCCACCAGGTCCACCGGGCCTGGTCGGGGAAACACCTGACCGGCAGGCACCGCGACCCGCTCGGCGTATCCGCCGCCCGAGAGCAGAGCGCACACCTCCTCCCCTGTGGCCCACTGATCGACCTCGGCACCTACCGCGCTGATCACGCCGCTGCATTCCAGCCCCGGCCAGTCCGGGGCGCCCGGCGGAGGTGGGTAGAAGCCCTGCCGCTGGAGCAGATCGGCCCGGTTCACCGCGGTGGCCGCGACCTCGATCACCACATCCCCCGGGCCGCAGGCCGGGTCCGGCACCTCGGCCCATCGCAGTACCTGCGGGCCACCGAACGTGCTGATCGTCATGGCCTTCATGCCCAGCAACCTATGGGCCGGCCACGCAGGCCATGGCCCGCTGGTCAGTGGTCACGGCGCTGGGCCGGACGCCGCCCGTCACCCACCTGGCGGCCGGCGCCGGGCCGGTGGGTGGCCCGGGCGGGTGAAGACCGCGGGGCTCAAGGGAGCAGAACGGGCACCGGCGTGAATTCCGCGCGCGAGGGCGCCGACAGATCCATCAGCAGTGCGGCCGTGGCGCGCGCCCGAGGCTCCAGACGCCGTTGTCCGTGTCATCCGTCTCTGTGTCGTTGCCGGCGAGTGAAGGGTCCAGATGCTGCGCAATCTCGGTATCAGGTGGCAGATCCTCGCGGTCCTCGCCCTGCCGTTGCTGGTACTGGTGGCGCTCGGCGGCCAGATCACCTACCAAGCCGTTCAGGACATGGATGAGGCCCAGGTGTCGCTGGACCTGTCGGGCAGTGCGTCCTCGGTCAGCGAACTGGTTCGCGGGCTGGGCAACGAGCGCCAGCTCACGGTCAGCGCCCTGGCCGGTGATGCGGGTGCGGCCAGCCAGTTGAAGCCGGTGCGCTCGGCCAACGACGTGCGGATCTTCCGGATCCGGTCCGGTATCCAGGGTTCCGGACTACCCGCGGCCTATCGCGAGCTGCTGGTCTCGTCATCGGCCGGACACGCCCAGCTGGACACGCTGCGCCGCTCGGTGGACCAGCACGGCGTCGGTGTCGATGCCGCGGCCAGTGCATACACCCAGATCATCGACGCGGACGTGAGCCTGCCCGCGCAGATCGCCGCCCGGCTCAAGGACCGTGACACAGCGGCAGAGTTCGCCCGCTTCGGCATCCTCGGTGCCGCCATCGAGGCGCAGAGTCAGGAACAGCTGACTGGTCTTTGGGTGGCCCGCAGGGGCCGCGCGACCCTGGCCCAGCAACGCGACCTGGCTGCTCAGCAGGCGATCCAGCGTGATCTGTTTGCCAGCTTCCTGCGCTCGGCCCCGGTCAACGAGAAGACCGCTCTGAACAGCGCTTTGGCGCAGCGGACGCCGGGGCACGACGATGTGGAAACGCTGCGAGCCGGAATGCTGACCGCTGGCACCAATCCACTGGTGCTGCCAGCACCGGAATGGCTGGTGGTCACTCAGGCCCGGATCAGTGCCCTGACCCAGGCCCTGAATTCCGTGGCCAGTGATGGGGTCGCGCAGAGCAAGCGCCAGCTGGCGGCGGCCCGGCTGCGGGCCGAAGTGACCGGCGGCGGAGCTCTGGTCGTGGTCCTGATCGTGCTCCTGAGCGGCATGCTGATGGCCCGGCGGATCTCTCAGCCGATGCGCCGGCTGACCACGGCTGCGACCGAGATCCGAGACCAGCTGCCTCGTCTGGTCGAGCGGATGCATGAGGGCCCGGATGCCCAGGTCGACCTGCCCGAAGTTCCGATCCGCGGCCCACGCAGCGAAGTGGGCCGCCTGGCCGCTGCTTTCGCGGATGTCAACCAGGTCGCGATCCAGGTGGCCCGGGAGCAGGCTCGGCTGCGGACCGCGGTCAGCGACATGTTCGTCAACGTCGCCCGCCGCAACCAGGTGCTGCTAGCTCGTCAGCTGTCCTTCATCGATCAGCTCGAACGCAACGAAGCCAATCCGGATTCACTCGACGATCTGTTCAGGCTCGATCACCTGGCCACCAGGATGCGCCGCAATGCCGAGTCGCTGCTGGTCTTGGCGGGCATCGAATCCGGCCGGCGGCTCCGCGAACCGATGTTGCTGTCCGACGTGATCCGGACCGCGACCAGCGAGATCGAGCACTACGAGCGGGTTTCGCTGACTCTGGAGGCCGATCCGCGGATCTATCCGCACCTGGCCCTGCCGGTCGCGCATCTGCTGGCCGAACTGCTCGAGAACGCCACCAACTTCTCCGACCCGGCCAGCCCAGTCGCGGTGACCGCGACCGTGACTATCGAAGGGGTACGGGTCACTGTGGCCGACCAGGGCCTTGGCATTCCCGGCGACGAACTCGACGAGTACAACCACAAGATCGAAAATCCGCCTGCCGCAGATGCTCTCGGCTCGCAGCGGCTGGGATTCTTCGTGGTCGCCCGGCTGGCCGAGCGGCTGGGGGCTGGGGTGATCCTGACCTCTGGGCGGGCCGGAGGCACCGCGGTGCTGATCGACCTGCCCGAAGCGTTGTTCGTGCCCCGGGCCAGCGATGACAACGGCTCGGTCGCCCGGCTGGTCGAGTTCGCTTCCGACGCCCATACAGGACCAGGCCAGGACGACTCAGCCATCGCGCTGGCGATGCCGGAGCTGGACGGCGCCGATCTGAACGGGTTGATCTCGCTGCGAGAATCCGATCTCGGCGAGATCGACTTCGCCGAGCCGGAGCCGGAGCCGGAAACCCTCGACCAGATAGCGGTCAACGGTTATCAGCCCGAGGC
>CAXUFS010000272.1:0-3696 GCA_964250315.1 uncultured Kineosporia sp.
CGCGCGGGGCTGGAGGCAGCCATCGCCAGCGGCGGTGCGGCGGCGTGACGGCCGGCGCGGTGCCGGCCCCGGCCCGGGTCTGCGCCTGCTGCAGGGCCGCCTCTTCGCGGGTGATCTCGGCGGCGACTCCCCGCTCGGCGGCGTCCATCGCCGTCCCGTGCCGATGCAGCAGGCGTCCCAGCCTGTCCCGGTGCCGGGCTCCGAGGAACAGCACCAGCTTGCCGCCCAGGGTTCCGGCTACCAGCGCCACCATCGCCAGCGAGGCCGGCCAGGGCGCCGCGGTGGCGCAGACGGCCAGCACGTAGGCCTCGGCATTGATGATCGGAATCAGCGCCGAGGCCACCCCGAAGCCGAACGAGCCCCCGATCAGCAGCAGATGCCCGAACAGCACACCATTCATCGCGGGCTCACGCGATCGGCACCGTCCGGCCGGTGAGGATGCCCAGCACCCGGCGCAGTGACCAGATCTTGATCAGGAGCACCAGGGAGGCGATCACGGTGGCCGGGATGATCAAGCCGAAGGCGGTCAGGGTGACCACGACGGTGGTGTTGGCCGTCTTGGCGGTCTTGGACCAGTTCAACAGGAAGATCGGCCGATCCACCCGGCCGAAGTAGTTCGGGCTGACCAGGGGCCAGAACAGGAAACACAGGGTCAGCACCATGTCCACGACCATGAACTGCAGCAGGTAGACCGCCAGCGGCAGGGCCCGGCTCGGGTCGTAGGCCATGTATCCGATCGCCAGCACGCAGGTGTTGGCCCGGTCGCAGACGATGTCGAAGACCGCACCCTGCCGGGTCTCCTGCTTCAGGAACCGGGCCACATTGCCGTCGGCGCTGTCTCCGACCCAGTACACCAGGTAGCCGATCACCAGCAGCGGCAGCGAACCCTGCACCGCCCCGATGAAACCCAGGATCAGAGCGGCGACGGTGCGGATCACCGTGATCAGATTGGCCCAGGTCCGGATCGGCTCCATCCCGGCCGGCGGCAGGTAAGGCGCCAGCGGGACCGCACCGGTCGACCATCGGGCGAACCCGGTGGCGGGCGCCGAATCCTGATCGGCCACGTGAATCTCGGTGCCGGTCACGAGTCGTCCTCCACCCGCCGAAGAATAGGCGCCAGGACCCCCAGCACAGAGGCATCCTCGATGGTTCCGGGCACCGGCGGGTCGCCACCGTCGGCGATCTCGCGCATGGTCCGGCGCAGGATCTTGCCCGAACGGGTCTTGGGCAGGGCCGGGACCACGTCCACCTGGCGCAGCGACGCCACCGCTCCGATCTGCTCGCGCACCGCCGCCACCAGCTCGGCCCGCAGGTTCTCAGCTTCGGCGGCCCCGGCCTTGAGCACCACGAACGCCCGGGGCACCTGACCCTTCAGGTCGTCCCGGACGCCGACCACCGCGCATTCGGCCACCGCCGGGTGCTGGCCGATCACCGCCTCCATCGAGCCGGTGGACAGCCGGTGCCCGGCCACGTTGATCACGTCGTCGGTGCGGCCCATCACGAAGACGTAGCCGTCGCCGTCGCGATATCCGCCGTCCCCGGACAGGTAGTAGCCCTTGTGGGCGGACAGGTACGAGGCGATGAAGCGCTCGTCGTTCTGCCAGACGGTGGGCAGGGTGCCGGGGGGCAGCGGCAGCCGCAGGCAGATCGCGCCCTCGGTTCCGGCTGGCACCGGCTGGCCGTCCGGGCCCAGCACCTGGACGTCGTAGCCGGGCATCGGCACGGTGGCCGACCCCGGCTTGACCGGCAGATCGCCGGCCCAGCCCTGCGGGTTGGCGCAGATCGGCCAGCCGGTCTCGGTCTGCCACCAGTTGTCGATCACCGGGATACCCAGCCGCTGGCTGGCCCACTCGTAGGTGGCCGGGTCGAGCCGTTCGCCGGCCAGGAACAGGGTCCGCAGGCTGCTCAGGTCATGGCCAGCGATAAGGGCGCCGTCCGGGTCCTCCTTGCGGATCGCCCGGATCGCGGTCGGAGCGGTGAACAGAGCGTTCACCCGGTGCTCGGCGATCACCCGCCAGAACGCGCCCGCGTCCGGCGTCCCGACCGGCTTGCCCTCGTAGAGGATCGTGGTGGCCCCGGCCAGCAGCGGCGCGTAGACGATGTAGGAATGCCCGACCACCCAGCCGACGTCGCTGGCGGCCCAGAACACCTCGCCCGCGCCGACGCCGAAGATGCCCGGCAGGCTCCAGCGCAGCGCCACCGCGTGTCCGCCGTTGTCCCGCACGATGCCCTTGGGCCGTCCGGTGGTGCCGGAGGTGTAGAGGATGTACAGCGGCTGCGTGGCCGCGACCGGCTCGCACCCGGCGGGCTGAACCGTGCCCGGAGTCATCAGAGTGGCCCAGTCCAGGTCTCGTTCCCCCATCGGTGCGATGAGCTGGGGCCGCTGCACGATCAGGCAGTGGTCCGGCGTGTGGGTGGCAAGCTGAATCGCCTTGTCCAGCAAGGGCTTGTACTCGATGATCCGGCCGGGCTCGATCCCGCAGGAGGCGCTGACGATGACCTGGGGTTGCGCATCGTCGATCCGGGCGGCCAGTTCGGCCGCGGCGAACCCGCCGAACACGACCGAGTGCACCGCCCCGATCCGGGCGCAGGCCAGCATCGAGATCACGGCTTCGGGAATCATCGGCAGGTAGATCAGCACCCGGTCGCCCTGGGTCACGCCCAGATCGCGCAGGATCCCGGCCGCGCGGGCAACCAGGTCGAGCAGTTCGGCGTAGCTGTAGCTGCGCTCGGTCCCGGTGACCGGGGAGTCGTAGATCAGTGCGGCCTGATCGGCCCGGCCCTCGATCACGTGCCGGTCCAGCGCGTTGAAGCAGGTGTTGAGCATGCCTCCGGAGAACCAGCGGTAGAACGGCGGCCTGCTGTCGTCCAGCACCTGCTGGGGCGGCTTGATCCAGCGGATGTCCCGCGCCACCTCGGCCCAGAACTCCTGCGGGGCCTGGATGCTGCTGCGGTAGAGGTCCGCGTATGAGCTCGTCGTCGAGCCCGCGCCACTGCTCATTCCCTCATCGTGACAGGGTGAGCCGGTGTCGTACGACCCGGCCCGGCTCCCTGATGGTGCCCTGGAATTCCTGCGTGACCGGCATCTGGCCACACTGACCACGCTGCGGCCCGACGGCTCACCACACGTGGTCGCGGTGGGGTTCACCTTCGACCCGGCCACCGGCATCGCCCGGGTGATCACCAGCGGCCGCAGCGTGAAGGCGCGCAACGCTGCCCAGCCGGGCGCCCGGGCTGCGCTGTGCCAGCTCGAGAGCCGCCACTGGCTCACCCTCGAGGGCCTGGTCCAGGTGGTCGCCGATCAGGCCGCGGTCCGGGACGCCGAGCATCGTTACGCGTTGCGCTACCGCCCGCCGCGGGAGAATCCGGCCCGGGTGGTGCTGCGGATCGCGGTGGATCGGGTCCTCGGTTCGCCACCGCCAGCCCGGGCAATAGTCTCCCCCGGTGACGCCTGACCCCGATGCCAGGATGCCGGCCGAGCAGGCAGCCGGCCGATTCGCCGCCCTGCTGCACCCGGGCCTGATCGAATTCCCGATCACCGCGCTGGATCGGGTCGGGCTGCCGGTGTGGTCCGTGTGGTGGCAGGACGGCGCCCGCGCATCGGGCGGCATCGGCTACGGCGCAACGGAATCCGCCGCCCGGGTGGGAGCGCTGGGTGAGACCGTCGAGAGCGTCGCGTCCGGCGCCTGGATGGCC
>CAXUFS010000273.1:0-3682 GCA_964250315.1 uncultured Kineosporia sp.
CCGCCGGGCACCGAGCCAGAACAGGCCGAAGCCCAGGCCGCCGGCCGCGCCGGCTCCTGGCTGGGCCACCAGCTTCTGCCCGGGCCGGTCACCGCTGACTCCGGGGGCGTCGATCAGCGCCCGGGCGAAGTCGCTCAGAGCCAGATCGAGCGCCTGGGCCTGAGGCGGGCTGGCGCCCTTCTGCTCGGCGAACATCGCACTGGCTCCCCGGAAACCCAGCAGCGGCACATCCACATCGCTGGCCGCGACCAGCTCGACCCCGGCGAACGCTTCCCGGACCGGCGCCAGGCCCGCGAGTTGATCAGCGGTGATGCCCTTCAGCCGATCACCGCCGTGCGCCAGCCGGGCCATCAGCTCGCCGGTCTCGGGCGAACCCTGGGCCTGGGCCAGGCCCGCCAGCATTCCGGCACCGGCATCGTTGGTGCCGGAACCGCCCAGCCCGACCACGATCCGGCTGGCGCCGGCGGTCAGAGCAGCTTGCAGCAGATGGCCCAGGCCAAGGCTGGTGGCCCGGCCCGGGTCACGCCGATCGGCCGGGATCAGGGACAGCCCGCAGGCCTGCGCCGACTCGACGTAGGCGGTCTCCTGGTGCAGCAGGATCGCGGCCAGAGCCGGCTCGCCCAGCGGCCCCGGAACGCTGACCGGAATCAGGTCCCCGCCCAGCGCAGCCTGCAGCGCATCGATGAAGCCCGGGCCGCCGTCGGACATCGGGGACAGATCGAGCTCGTCGTCGTCCGCATGCCGCCGCCAACCGGCCGCGATCGCCTCCGCGGCCTGCGGGGCGCTCAAGGTGCCGGTGAAGCAGTCCGGAGCGATGACGACGCGCACAGTGCTGCATTGTGCCGCCCGCCCGGCCGTTCCAGCACATGAGAAAATCGGCGACGTGAGTTTCACCGAGCCTGCCTCCTCCCCCGCCCTGCTGCTGCTGGGCCAGCGCCCTGCGGCGCAGCCGGACCTGCTCAGCGAACGCGGGGTCGAGTGCCCCGGCGATCTGCCCGCGCCGTCCAGCCCGGATCTGGTCGAACGGGCCCGCGCCGCCCGCGAGGCCCTGGGCGACCGGGCCTTCGTGCTGGGCCACCACTACCAGCGGGACGAGGTGATCGAGTTCGCTGACGTCACCGGCGACTCGTTCAAGCTGGCCCGGGACGCCGCCAACCGGCCGGGCGCGCAGTTCATCGTGTTCTGCGGCGTGCACTTCATGGCCGAGAGCGCCGACATCCTCACCGCCACTCATCAGCAGGTGGTGCTACCGGACCTGGCCGCGGGCTGCTCGATGGCCGACATGGCGGCGATATCGCAGGTCGAGGATGCCTGGGACACGCTGGAGGAGGCCGGCATCGCCGGGGACGTCGTCCCAGTGACGTACATGAACTCCTCGGCCGCGATCAAGGGGTTCACCGGGCGCCATGGTGGCACGGTGTGCACGTCGTCCAACGCCAGGACCGCGCTGAACTGGGCCTTCGACCAGCGCCCGCCAGGACTGGGCAAGGTGCTGTTCCTGCCCGATCAGCACCTGGGCCGGAACACGGCCGTGCTGCGGCTGGGCCTGTCGCTGGACGATTGCGTGGTCTACAACCCGCACCAGCCGAGGGGCGGGCTGAGCAGGCAGCAGCTCCAGGACGCCCGGATGATCCTCTGGCGCGGGCACTGCTCCGTGCACGGCCGGTTCAGTGCCCAGAACGTGCTCGACGCCCGGGAGCAGGTGCCGGGGATCAAGGTGATGGTGCACCCGGAGTGCAAGCACGAGGTGGTCACGGCCGCCGATGTGATCGGCTCGACTGAAGCGATCATTCAGGCGGTGGAGGCTGCTCCCGCGGGGACCGCCTGGGCGATCGGCACCGAGCTGAACCTGGTCCGCCGGCTGGCCCGTCAGCATCCGGAGCAGCAGATCGCGTTTCTGGACCGGACGGTGTGCTTCTGCTCGACCATGAACCGGATCGACCTGCCCCATCTGGTCTGGGCGCTGGAGTCGCTGGCCGCCGGGCAGGTGGTGAACCGGATCGTGGTGGATCCGGACGTGGCGCATTGGGCCCGCGTCGCCCTGGACCAGATGCTGGCTCTACCGGCCTGAAACTGCCGCAGGGCGGCGGCAACGGCGATTCTCAGCCAAGCGCGGCCAGGAACAATGCCTCGGCCAGGCAAGCGCGCTCGAAGACGGCCAGGTGCAACGACTCGTTCTCGCCGTGCGCCCGGCTGTCCGGGTCCTCGATCCCCGTCACCAGTACGGTGGCCTCCGGATAGACCGACACCAGGTCGGCGATGAACGGGATTGACCCGCCAATGCCCATGTCCACCGGCTCGGCGCCCCAGGCTTCGGCCAAGGCCTGCCGGGCCTTGGCATACACTTCCCCAGCCGTGTCGGCGGCGAAGGCCTGGCCGAACTCGTTGGCGTCCACAGTCACCTGCGCGCCGAACGGGACCCGCTCGGCGACCGCAGCGGCGAACGCATCGAACGCCGCCTCCGGCTGCTGCCCGGGTGCGATCCGGAGCGAGAACTTCACCCGGACCGACGCGGCCAGTGTGTTCGATGCCTGATCGACCGACGGAGCATCGATCCCGATGATGGCCAGCGCGGGCTGGGTCCAGAGCCGGGAAGCCAGACTTCCACCCCCGATCAGCGAAACACCATCCAGCACACCGGAGTCCGCCCGGAGGTCAGGTTCTGGGTACTCCACCGCGGCGTCGGACCGGCTGATCAGGCCAGGGATCGCGACCGAGCCGTCGTCGTCCCACAGCGAGTCCAGCAGCCGCACCGTCGCCAGCATCGCGTCGGGCACCGCGCCGCCGTACATGCCCGAGTGCACCGCATGGTCCAGGGTCCGCACCGTGATCGTGCCGTCGACCAGTCCGCGCAGGGTGGTGGTCAGGGCGGGAACGTCGGCCTTCCAGTTGTCCGAGTCGGCCACGACGATCACGTCGGCCCGCAGCAGCTCGCGATACTCGTGCAGGAAGGCGCCGAAGAACGGCGAGCCGATCTCCTCCTCGCCCTCGATGAACACGGTGACCCCCACGCCGAGGTCGCCGCCGAGCGCGCGCAGGGCGCCGACGTGGGTCATCACCCCGGCCTTGTCGTCGGCCGCTCCCCGGCCGTAGAGCCGGCCATCACGTTCCGATGGCTCGAAGGCCGGCGTGATCCAGCCGGCCTCCGCCCCCGGGGGCTGCACGTCGTGGTGGGCGTAGAGCAGCACCGTCGGCGCCCCCTTGGGAGCCGGGTGTCGCGCCACCACGGCTGGGGCGCTGCCTGCGGCGGTGAGGATCTGGACGTCGGGCAAGCCGGCGTCCCGCAGCAGGCTGGCCACCCGTTCGGCGCTGGCCCGAACCGGTGCCTGATCGAAGGCCGGAGCGGAGACGCTGGGAATCCGGACCAGCGACTCAAGATCGGCTCGTAGCTGCGGCATCAGCGCCGGCACCCGCTCCCGCAGCCGGCTGGTCTGGCTGGTCTGGTTCCCGGACTGCTGGCTGAGGCTGGCCTGGCTCATGTCCAGCACGGTAGTGGCCGCGTGACCGCCGCGCGCCCCGGCTGGGGTCAGGGACGCGCCAGCCGCTCGATCAACGCGATCACCTCATCGGCCAGGGCCATGGCCTGGTTCTGATCGGTCTCGGCGGTCACCGCCCGCGCTCCCGCCCCGATCGCCGTGGTCAGGATCAGGACGAAGGCCCGGGCGCCGGGTGAACCGGGGGC
>CAXUFS010000274.1:0-3673 GCA_964250315.1 uncultured Kineosporia sp.
GCGCCCAGGCCCGGCGGGGCACTGTGGCCCTGGACGCCGCCCGGCGGATCGCGGCGGCGAAGGCGGCCGCCCGGCTGGCGCAGAGCCAGGCGGCCGGATCGGTGACGGCGATGGCGATCCCGCCGGCCTATCTGGCCAGCTATCGGGCTGCCGCTGAAACCTGCACCGGGATGTCCTGGACCCTGCTGGCCGCCGTCGGCCAGATCGAGAGCGGGCACGGCCGCGACACCGGTCCTTCCTCAGCTGGCGCCATCGGCCCCATGCAGTTCCTGCCCGCAACCTTCACCGCCTACGCGGTCGACGGCGACCAGGACGGCGTCAAGGATCCCTGGGACCCTCAGGACTCGATCTTCACCGCTGCCCGCTACCTGTGCGGGCTGGGCGCTGGAACCGGTACCCCGCAAGGGGTCCAGCGTGCGCTGCTCGGTTACAACCATGCGCAGTGGTACGTGGACCTGGTGCTGTCGGCACAGCGGGCCATCGTCGCCGCCCAGTCCTGATCAGCCCGGCTGATCTCCGCCGGCCGGTGAGCCCCAGTTGGCCGGCTCGATCGGCATCGTGTCTTCCGTCAGCCCCGAAGCCGCCTCCGGCTGGCCGCCAGCCCGATCGCCCGCCTTCGCACCGATCGCTGGGGTGGTCCCCTGAGCACTGCGGCGGGCGCCTTCGGCATCGGCCACCGCTCCGGCCGCCTCCTCCTGAGCCCGGCGGACGGCGTCCACCGGGTCCTCCAGGGCCAGTTCGCCCAGATCGGTGTCCTTGAAGCCGAGATCGCCGAGCACCTTGGCCGCACTGCCGTCGTTCGCGCCGCCCAATGCCTGGGTGATGCTTTCCAGTGCCTTGGTCAGTTCGCTGGGCACGATCCAGAGCTTGCTGGATGCGCTGTTCGCGATCTGCGGCAGCGTCTGCAGGTACTGGTAGGCCAGCAGTTTCGAATCCGGGTTGCCCCGGTGGATGGCGTCGAACACCTGCAGGATCGCCCGCGACTCGCCCTGCGCCTTCAGGATGGCCGACTGGGCCTGGCCCTCGGCCCGCAGCACCGCCGACTGCTTGTCGCCCTCGGCGGTCAGGATCTGGGACTGCTTGACCCCTTCAGCGGTGAGAATTGCCGCCCGGCGCGACCTTTCAGCCCGCATCTGTTGCTCCATCGAGTCCTGCACACTGTGCGGCGGATCGATGGCCTTGAGCTCGACCCGGTTCACCCGGATACCCCAGCGACCGGTGGCCTCATCGAGCACGCCGCGCAACTGGGCATTGATCTGGTCACGGCTGGTCAGGGTCTGCTCCAGGTCGAGCGAGCCGATCACGTTCCGCAGGGTGGTGACGGTGAGCTGTTCGATGCCCTGGATGTAGTTGGCGATCTCGTACACAGCCGACTTGGGATCGGTCGGCTGGAAGTAGATCACCGTGTCGATGCTGACCACCAGGTTGTCGGAGGTGATCACCGGCTGCGGCGGGAACGACACCACCTGCTCGCGCAGGTCGACCACGGCCCGGGGCCGGTCGATGAACGGGATCAGGAAGTGCAGGCCCGCGTCCAGCGTCTGCGAATACCGTCCCAGCCGCTCCACGATCACGGCAGTTGCTTGCGGCACGATCCGGATCGCCTTGGCGATGGTGGTGAGCACGAAGATCACGACCAGCGCCAGGACGACGAGAGCAACGATGCCCCCAGCCGAGAGATTGTCCACTTACGGCCTTCCTTCCAATGGTGGCGGTCCCCCCGCCTGCGGGGCTGTGGTCACCATCGCGGTGGCCCCAACGATCTCGACGACGTAAACCGTGCTGCCCACTTCCAGGATCCGGCCTCCGGCCGCGGTTCGCGCCGTCCAGACCTCGCCCCCGAGCTTGACCAGGCCACTGCGCTCGGACACCGGCTCGAGCACGTGGGCCCGCTGCCCGACCAGGGCCCTGGCGCCCATCAGCTCATGGGGCGTGCTGCGGGCCCAGCGCTTCAACGGCGGCCGGACGGTGAGCAGCAGAGCCAGCGTGGCAGCCGCGAAGATCAGCACCTGAAGCGCGAACGGCAGACCCACCGCGGCCGAAATGGAGGCGATCAGTGACCCGCCGACGACCATCAGGAAGAAGAAGTCGACGGTGGCGACCTCGACCACCCCGGCGGCCAGCGCAACAGCCAGCCACCAGAGCCACTGTGTGTCGTCGGGCCAGTTCAAGGCTTCCTGCCTGTCATGTGCTGTTGTCAGCCCTCCTGACGCAGCGTGGCGTACCAGCGCTGCGCCGCGTGGTGCACCACCAGCGGCACCCCGAACGTGGCGCTCAGGTTGTCGTCGTTCAGAGTCTCCGCTACTTCCCCAGCGGCGACCACTCGGCCGCTGCGCAGCAACAGGGCGTGGCTGAATCCGGGTGGTATCTCCTCCACGTGATGGGTAACGAGCACCAGCACCGGAGAGTTCGGGTCGCTGGCCAGTTCAGCCAGGTCACGGACCAGGATCTCCCGGCTGCCCAGATCGAGTCCGGCGGCCGGCTCGTCCAGCAGCACCAGCTCCGGGTCGGTCATCATCGATCGGGCCAGCTGGACGCGCTTGCGCTCACCCTCACTGAGGGTGCCGAAGGTGCGCTCGGCCAGATGGGCGATCCCGAAAGCCCCGAGCAGGTCCTGGGATCGGCCCAGGTCCAGGTTGTCGTAGTACTCGTTCCACCGCCCGGCCACGGCATAGGCCGCCGTCACCACCACGTCCCGGACCCGCTCTCCAGGCGGCAACTGATCGGCCAGCGCGGCGCTGGACAACCCGATCCGGGGCCGGAGCCCGAATACGTCGGTGCGGCCCAGGGTTTCGCCCAGCACAGTGGCCTGGCCGGTGGATGGATGCATCCGCGCGGCGGCGACCTGGAGCAGAGTCGTCTTGCCCGCCCCGTTGGCTCCGAGCACGACCCAGCGCTCACCCTCGCGTACCCGCCAGGTCACGTCGTCCAGCAGGGCATTTCCGTCCCGGATGATGGTCACCGCGGACATGTCGATGACGTCATCCATGGGCGCATCCATGGGTCCAGACATTAGTCGCCGAGCGGCGAGGGTTTCGGCCAGCACCACCCGTACGCTGGAGCCGTGCTGTTGTTGCCCCGGTCGGCCCGGCTGGCGGCGTGGGGAACCGCCGTGGTCACGTCGGTGGCCGAACCTGCCCAGGCGGTGCGGGCGGTGACGGGGGACGACGAGGAGCACGAGGTTCAGGCCGAGATGGAAGTAGCCGCCGTGCTCGGGCTGGCGCCCAAGACCGGACTGCTGGAACTGCTGGGCGCCCTGCTCAGGCACGGCGTCCCGGCGCTGCCGGTGGTGCTGCCAGCACCCGGCGATGTGCTCGGGCTGCCCGGTCCGGCCGAGTTCAATGCGGCTGCCGCCGAAGCCGGTGAAGCGGTGCTGGTGATGCCCGCGCACGGGCCGGCGATCGGGCTGGTGCCCCAGGTCGTCGAGTTCGGGTCGGTCTGGGAGCCAGGCGCGATGGTGACCTGGCACGCCCAAGCGGTGGGCCGCCGCCGGGTGACTGATCTGGGCAGCGTGGCCGAGGCCGACCGGGAACTGCGGGTGGCGCTGAACGAGGCCATCGCCGAACTGGCTCGCCTCGATGTCGCTCGCTGGCGGGACGACGCCGCCGGCCGGGTGGCCGCGATCCGGGACGGCGGCCTGGAGAGCGCCTCGCTGCCGGCCGGAACGCCCGGC
>CAXUFS010000275.1:0-3257 GCA_964250315.1 uncultured Kineosporia sp.
TGAACCTGCCTGGCCAGCGCCAGCAGCACCGGAGTGAGCAACACCGCGGTGGTGTCCAGGTTCAGCACGACGGTGGTCATCGACGCCAGCGCCACGCACAGGGCGAACAGCAGGGCCGGCCGGCCCCGGGCCCGGCGGGCCAGCCAGGCCGCAGCGACGTCGAACACCTCCGCCGAGTGGACCAGTTCGGCCAGCACGATCACCGTGGCCAAGAAGGCCAGCAGCGGCAGCAGCCGGCCAACGACGGACCGGGCCTCAGCCGAAGGCAACACGCCGGTGAACACGGCCAGTAGCCCCGCGGCGAGCAGGGCGAGCGCCAGCCAGTCCGCACCCGCCGGCCGGGGACGGCCCTTCACCCGTAGAAGACCCGCTCGACCACGCCGCGGGCCCGGCGGGTGGCCCGTTGATAGTCCTCGTCCATCAGGGACGCCGAGGCGGGCGGATAGCCGGCCAGCCGGGCCACCCCGTCCAGGTCGCGGTGGTTGGTCGGCGGCAGGTCAGACGCCCGGCCCCGCCAGAGCATGATCGCGTTCCGCAGCCGGCTGGCGAAACACCATGCCTCGGTGAGGATCTCCGCGTCGTCCGCGCTCATCAGGCCGGCCTGCCGGGCGGCCGAAAGGGCATCCAGGGTGCCCGGCACCTGCAGCGCCGGCACGTCGAACCCGTGCTTCAGCTGCAGCAGCTGGACGGTCCACTCCACATCCGCCAGGCCGCCCCGTCCGAGCTTCACGTGCCGGTTCGGATCTGCTCCCCTTGGCAGCCGCTCGGCCTCGACCCGCGCTTTGATCCGGCGCAGTTCTCGCACTGCGTCCTCACTCAGGCCACCAGCCGGCCAGCGCAGCGGGTCTATCAGCTGCACGAAGGCCGTCCCGAGCGCCTGATCGCCAGCCACCGGCCGGGCCCGGGTCAGCGCCTGCGCCTCCCAGGGCGCCGACCAGCGCTGGTAGTAGTGGGCATAGGACTCCAGTGAACGGACCAGCGGTCCCTGCCGCCCCTCCGGCCGCAGATTCGCATCCACCGGCAGCGGCGGTTCGGCCCCGGTCTGCGACAGCAGCCGCCGCAGGTCGCTGACCACCGCCAGGGCCGCCTGCTGCGCTACGCCCGGATCAGCCCCGGGCCGCGGATCATGCACGAACAGCACGTCGGCGTCACTGTGGTAGTTCAGCTCGCCACCGCCCAGGCGGCCCATTGCCACGATGCTCAGCCGGGTCGGCAGGGTGCCCTGGTACTGCTGGGCCACGGCGGCGCTGGTTGCCGTCAAAGCGCCGTCCAGGGCAGCGATCGCGGCGTCACTCAGCGAACGCCCGATCGCGTCCAGGCCGGCCAGCCGGGCGATATCGGCCACTGCGGTGCGCACGATCTCGCGCCGCCTGATCGCTCGCGCGGCCCAGACCGCTCCGGCCGGATCGCCGGCGTACCGGGTGGATGCCTGCCGCACCGCCGCCCGCATCTCCGGCAGCAAGCGCAAGGTCAGCGCCTCGTCGCCCTCGAGCAGTGCCACCGCCTCCGGGCTGAGTTGCAGCAGGTCGGCGGCCAGCTGGCTGGAGGACAGCACATGGGCCAGTCGCTCGGCCGCAAAACCGCTGTCCCGGAGGATTTTCAGATACCAGTGCGTCGAGCCCAGCTTTTCCGAGAGCTGCCGGAAGGCCAGCAACCCGGCGTCCGGATCAGCCCCATCGGCGAACCAGCCCAGCATCACCGGTAACAGCTGCCGCTGGATGGCTGCCCGCCGGCTCACCCCGCCGGCCAGCGCGGTCAGGTGGCGCAGGGCCCCGGCCGGATCGCGGTAGCCCAGCGCACCGAGCCGGGCGATCGCCGAGCCGGGGGTCAGCCGCACCTCGTCCGTGGTCAGCTGGGCCACGGCGGTCAACAGCGGCCGGTAGAACAGCTTCTCGTGTAATCGGCGCACCACCAGGGCATTTCGCCGCCAGAGCGCGGTCAGCTGATCAGCCGGGTCAGCCCGGAACCCGAAAGCCCGTCCCAGCCGGCGCAGATCGGCGATGGTGTCCGGGACCAGGTGCGTGCGCCGCAGCCGGTGCAGCTGGATCCGGTGCTCCAGCGCGCGGAGCATCCGGTAGGCCCGGTCGAGCTCGGCCGCATCTCCGCGCCCCACATAGCCGAAGGTGCTGAGCGCCTCCAGACCGGCCCAGGTGTTCGGCGTCCGCAGCCGGGTGTCCGCCCGCCCGTGCACGAGTTGCAGCAACTGGACGGAGAACTCGACGTCCCGCAGGCCCCCAGCCCCCAGCTTCAGCTGGCGCGGCGCATCTCGAGCGCGCACGTTCTGCTCCACCCGCCGCCGCATCGCCTGCACGTCGTCGACGAAGTTGTCCCGCTGCGACGCCGACCAGACCAGCGGGCCGATCATTTCCAGATACTGCTCCCCCAGCTCTCGGTCCCCGGCCACCGGCCGGGCCTTGAGCAGCGCCTGGAACTCCCAGGTCTGCGCCCACCGCTGGTAGTAGGCCTGATGACTGGCCAGGGTCCGGACCAGCGGGCCCTGCTTGCCCTCCGGCCGCAGATTGGCGTCCACCGGCCAGAGCGTGCCCTCGGCGGTGATTGCGGAGCAGGCGCGGGCCAGCCCGGCCGCGAGCTTGCTGGCGGTGATCAGAGCCGGCCCCTCGTCGGCGTCCCCCACCGGCTCGGCCACGTAGATCACGTCCACGTCGCTGACGTAGTTGAGTTCCCGGCCACCGCACTTGCCCATTCCGATCACCGTGAACCGGCAGGGTGCGGCACCGGCCGGCAGGCCGGCCCGGGCCAGCGCCAGCGCCGCCTCCAGCGCGGCTGAGGCCAGGTCGGCCAGTTCCGCCGCGATCGCGGGCACCACCGTCATCGGATCTGGAGCGGTCAGGTCGCGACCCGCCAGTGAGAGCAGCCGGGCGTAGTAGGCGATCCGCAGCGCGTCCAGCCCCGACCGGCCCAGACTGATCAGGGCTGGATCTGAAACGGGCTGCGCGACAGCGGGATCGGCACCGACGGCCAGCAACAGGCATTCCCGCAGCCATTCCGGAGAAGGCCGGGACTGCTCGCTCAGCACGGTCCACAGTTCCGGATGCCGGGTCAGGTGGTCACCCAGCGCGGCCGAGGTGCCCAGCACCGACAGCAGCCGGGCGCGCACCCGTCCTTCCTCACTGAGCACGGAATCCAGCTCAGCGCAAGCGTCCTCGTCCTTCAGCTCGATCAGTGCGGCGCGCATCCGGACCAGCCCGCGCAGAGCCAGATCCGGATCCGGGGTCTCCCCCTGCGCCGTCAGCAGA
>CAXUFS010000275.1:3267-3623 GCA_964250315.1 uncultured Kineosporia sp.
CCCCCCCCCCCCCCCCGCCCCCGGGGCCCCCCCCCGCCCCGCCCCCCCCCCCCGCCCGCGCGGCGCCCCGGCCGGCCCGGGCAGCCCGGCCGGTCCGATCAGCGCCAGCCCGGCCAGCGCCGGATCATCCAGCAGCGCCACGCTGCGATCCGGATCGGTGAAACCCAGTCGCGCCAGCCGTCCCGGGAGGGTCGCCTGGCGCGCCGTGGTCACGAGACCAACGTAGCCGCGGCCAGCAACGCGGTCGCGTGCGACCGCGCCAGCTCGGGCCGGGCGAAGGACTGCGGGCCCCGGGCCAGCTGCTCCCGGACGCGGGCGGCCGCCGCCGGGTCCTCGATGTCGGCGGAGAGCAGCCC
>CAXUFS010000276.1:0-3611 GCA_964250315.1 uncultured Kineosporia sp.
GCCCGGGCCGGAGGGCGGGTCGGGCACATGTTCCGCGGTGTCCTGCAAGGCTATTCGGCCGCTCTGACCGGCCCGGAGCTGGAACGGGTCCGGCGAGATCCGGCGGTGAAGTACGTACAGCCCAACCGGCGATACGAGATGGCCGGGGCGACCCAGCCGGAACCCGCCAACTGGGGGCTGGACCGGATCGACCAGCGCAAGCTGCCGCTGAACAAGGGGTACTTCTACAACGCCACCGGCAACGGGGTGACCGCGTACGTGGTGGACAGCGGGATCGACGCCGGGCATCCGGACTTCAGCGGCCGGGTCGCGGCTGGCGCCGACTTCGTCGGATCCAGCGGCACCGGCGGAGTGGACTGCAACGGGCACGGCACGCACGTGGCCGGCATCCTCGGCGGCGGCTACTTCGGCGTGGCGAAGCGGGTGACCCTGGTTCCGGTCCGGGTGCTGGACTGTGAAGGCACCGGCGATCAGGCCACCGTCCTGGCCGGACTGGACTGGATCCGGCTGAACCACTCCGGGCCCTCGGTCGCCAATCTGAGCCTGCAGACCGAGGACACCGAGTTCGATGTGACCCTGAACGCCGCCGTGCAGGCACTGATCGATTCGGGCGTGACCGTGGTGGCCGCGGCGGGTAATGGCGATCCGCACGGGACCGATGCCTGCAACGTCTCCCCAGCCTCGGCCCCGGCCGCGATCACGGTCGGCGCATCCACGAGAACCGACCGGGCCGCGTCGTTCTCCAACTACGGCCGATGCCTGGACCTGTACGCACCGGGACAGGAGATCACCTCGGACTG
Source organism: uncultured Kineosporia sp. (assembly GCA_964250315.1). GTDB lineage: Bacteria > Actinomycetota > Actinomycetes > Actinomycetales > Kineosporiaceae > CAXUFS01. The sequence goes on from CAXUFS010000276.1 coordinate 801, forward strand.
GCCCAAGGATGCGCACGGCAACTACCGGATCAACACCCTGGACGGCACCTCGATGGCCGCTCCGCAGGTGACCGGCGCGGCCGCCCTGTTCCTGCAGGGGCACCCGACCGCCACGCCGGCGCAGGTGTCGGCCGCGATCGGCTCAGCCGCCACGCCTGACCGGATCACCGGGGTGAACCAGCGCTACCCGCACGACCTGCTGTTCTCGCTCCAGCCGGTGATCCTGCCCGCCGGCGTGACCAGCGGTGACCGGCTCGGGCCGGGGCAGAACCTGCTGCGAAGAGACCGGCTGTACAGCACGAACCGTTCGTACTTCCTGACCCATCGCAGCTCCGATGGCTGGCTCTGCCTGTTCCCGGCCACCGTCACCGAGGCGGGCCGGGCGGTCTGGTGCAACGGGCGAGCGGGCGCCTGGACGGCGATGAGCAGCACCGGGGCGCTGCGCTCCTACGACAGCTACGGGCGCCAGGTTTGGGCCGCTCCACCGGCCGGGACCAGCGCCACCATGATCGTGAATGGCAAAGGCTACCTGATGATCCGGCGGGACAGTGATCACCGGGTGCTCTGGACCAGCCCGCATTGAGCTGTTCGCCGGTGAATCAGTGCGCGAGCGCGACGTCCGCGGCCGGGCCGCTCTCCGGCATCGAAGCGGACCGGCTGACCATCAGGCCGGTGGTCACGCCTTCGGGCGACAGCACACCGTCCACCTCGACGGTGTCCCCGTCCCGGATCTCACCCGCCAGCAGCGCCTTGGCCAGCCGGTCGCCGATCTCTCGCTGCACCAGCCGCCGCAGCGGCCGGGCGCCGTAGGCCGGGTCGTACCCGGTCAGCGCCAGCCACTCCCGAGCGGCCGGACTGACCAACAGGCTCAGCCGCCGGTCGGCCAGCCGGCGGGCCAGCGCGTTCACCTGCAGGTCGACGATCCGGCTCAGTTCCTCGACCGTGAGCGACTCGAAGATCACCACGTCGTCCAGCCGGTTCAGGAACTCCGGCTTGAACGCGCTGCGCACGGTGCTCATCACGGCATCCTGCTTGGCCTGCTCGCTCATGGTCGGGTCGACCAGGTAGTGCGAGCCGAGGTTCGAGGTCATCACCAGGATGGTCGAGCGAAAGTCCACCGTCCGGCCCTGCCCGTCGGTCAGCCGCCCGTCGTCCAGCACCTGGAGCAGGACGTCGAACACCTCCGGATGCGCCTTCTCCACCTCGTCGAACAGCACCACGCTGTAGGGGCGCCGCCGGACCGCCTCGGTCAGCTGGCCGCCCTCCTCATAGCCGACGTAGCCGGGAGGAGCGCCGATCAGCCTTGCCGCGCTGTGCTTCTCGCCGTACTCACTCATGTCGATCCGGACCATGGCCCGCTCGTCATCGAACAGGAAATCGGCCAGAGCCTTGGCCAGCTCGGTCTTTCCGACCCCGGTCGGGCCGAGGAACAGGAACGATCCGGTCGGCCGGTCCGGGTCACTGATGCCGGCCCGGGATCGGCGGACGGCATCAGAGACCGCTCGCACAGCCGCTTTCTGGCCGATCAGCCGGGCTCCGAGCACATCCTCCATCCGCAGCAGCTTGGCTGACTCTCCTTCCAGCAGCCGGCCGGCTGGGATGCCGGTCCAGGCCGCCACCACGTCGGCGATGTCGTCCGGCCCGACCTCCTCCTTCACCATCGGCTCGAGGGCGCCCCCGCTGTCGGCGGCCTCGGCGTCCTGGGCCTGAACCAGATCCTTTTCCAGGGTGGGTAGTTCGCCGTAGAGGATCCGGGAGGCGCCGGCCAGGTCACCCTCGCGCTGCAGTCGCTCGGCCTGTCCGCGCAGCGAGTCGATCCGCTCCTTCAGATCTCCGACCAGGTTCAGCCCGGCCTTCTCCTGCTCCCAGCGCGCGGTCAGGGCGGACAGCTGCTCGGAGCGGTCGGCCAGGTCGGCGCGCAGCCGTTCCAGCCGATCGAGACTGGCCGGGTCACTTTCGTGCGCCAGCGCCATCTCCTCCATCTTCAAACGGTCGACCTGACGGCGGAGCGCGTCGATCTCCTCGGGCGAGGAGTCGATCTCCATCCGGAGCCGGCTGGCCGCCTCATCGACGAGGTCGATCGCCTTGTCGGGCAGCTGGCGGCCGGTGATGTACCGGTGGCTCAGGCTGGCCGCGGCCACCAGCGCCGAGTCGGCGATGGCGACCTTGTGGTGCGCCTCGTAGCGCTCCTTCAGCCCGCGCAGGATGCCGATGGTGTCCTCGACACTGGGCTCGCCGACGAAGACCTGCTGGAAGCGGCGCTCCAGGGCGGCGTCCTTCTCGATCCGCTCCCGGTACTCGTCCAGGGTGGTGGCCCCGACCAGGCGCAGCTCGCCCCGGGCCAGCATCGGCTTCAGCATGTTGCTGGCGTCCATCGAGCTGTCCCCGGTGGCGCCGGCCCCGACGACGGTGTGCAGTTCGTCGATGAAGGTGATGATCTGACCCTCGCTGGACCGGATTTCGCCCAGCACGGCCTTCAGCCGCTCCTCGAACTCACCGCGATACTTCGCCCCGGCCACCATCGCGCCCAGGTCCAGGCTGATCAGCCGCTTGCCGCGCAGGGATTCGGGGACGTCGCCCGCCACGATGCGCTGAGCCAAGCCCTCGACCACGGCGGTCTTGCCAACTCCGGGCTCGCCGATCAGTACCGGGTTATTCTTGCTGCGGCGGCTCAGGACATGTATGACCCGGCGGATCTCGGCGTCCCGGCCGATCACCGGGTCGAGCCGGCCGTCCCGGGCGGCCTGGGTCAGGTCGACGCCGTACTTCTCCAGCGACTTGTAGGTGGCTTCGGGATCGGCGCTGGTCACC
>CAXUFS010000277.1:0-3576 GCA_964250315.1 uncultured Kineosporia sp.
GAGTAGACCAGCTGGCCGGAGGCGATGGTGTGGAGCACCCGGGCGTCGGCGACAGTGGCCGAGAAGCGTTGCGCGGCAGCTGCTCCGGCGAACGGATCACGATCCAGCACGGTCAGGTCGGCTCGCCGCCCAGGCGCCAGCATCCCGCCGTCCGGGTCATGATTCACGTAGGCGGACCCGGCGGTGAAGGCCCGCATCGCCGCGGCCAGCCCGAGCCGCTCCAAGGGCAGGAACGGCGGCATTGATCGCCGGGCCGGATCGACCCGGCGGACCGCCACCTCGATCTGGGCCAGCGGATCCGGGGTGGACACCGGCCAGTCCGAGCCCATCGCCAGCGTCGCCCCGGCCGCCGCCAGCGAAGCGAACGGGTACTGCAGCCCAGCTCGCTGGTCGCCCAGGAACGGAATGGTCAGGTCGTCCATGGCTGGTTCGGACTGAGCCCAGAACGCCTGGCAGTTGGCGGTGACGCCGAGTAGGCCGAACCGGGGCACATCGGCCGGGTCGATCAGCTGGATGTGGGCCAGATGATGCCGGTTGCCCCGCTCGCCGTTGGCGGCCCGGGCGGCCTGCACCGCATCCAGCCCCACCCGGACCGCCCGGTCACCGATGGTGTGCATGTGCACCTGGAAGTCCAGCCGGTCCAGTTCGGTCACCGCCTCGCGCAGCAGATCCGCGCCGACGTAGAGCAGGCCGCTGGGCGGCCCATCTCCCGGGCCTGAGCAGGACAGCTGGTAAGGGGCCAGCAGGGCCGCGGTGTGGTTCTCCATCACGCCGTCCACCATGATCTTCACCGTTGACGCCGAAAGGCCTGGCTGCGACACCCCTGATCGCTGGGCGATGAAATCGCCGATCTGATCCAGCCCACGATCGCGTTCCCACCACAGCGCCGCGCGCACCCGGCCGGTCAGCGCGCCGTCCGCAGCCAGCCGCTGGTAGGCGGCCAGCGTCGGCGAGGTCACCCAGGCGTCCTGCCACCCGGTGATCCCAACCGAGTGCAGGTGCGCCTGAGCGACCCGGATCGCGTGCATCCGCTCCGCCGGGCCGGGCGCCGGCAGGTGGTCGTTCTCGAACCGGTAGGCGGCGCCCTCGATCAGATGACCGGTCAGCTCGCCGTCCGGGTCCCGGCCGTAACGCCCGTCCGGCGGATCGGGGGTGTCGCGGGTCAGCCCGGCCAGCGTCAGGGCGGCCGAGTTCACCCAGGCCTCGTGCACACTGGCGTTGAACAGGAACACCGGGCGATCGCTCACCACCCGGTCGAGGTCCCGCCGGTGCGGGCTGGCCGACTCGAAAGCCGTTGCTTCCCAGCCGCTACCGTAGATCCAGGTGCGTTCGGGATGGTCCGCGGCGTACTGCGCGATGGCGGTCCGGTAGTCGTCCATCCCGGTCAGCTCGTGCAGAGCCAGGTTGATCAGGAACCGCCCGGCGAACATGGGATGGACATGCGCGTCCTGGAAGCCGGGCACCACCAGCCTGCCGGGCAGATCCAGCCGCTCCACCCGGCCCGCGAACGCGAGCATCTCGTCGTCCGTGCCGATGGCCAGGATCCGGTCCCCGCGGATCCGTACGGCCAGCCGGGCGGGCGCTTCGCCGGGCTGCTCGAATCCGGCCCAGACCCGCGCGCCGGTGATCACCAGATCGGTCATCCGCTGATGGTGTCAGCCCAATCCAGTTCGTGCCCCAGCGCGATAGCCGGGCCAGGGCGTGAAAACCTATGGGCTGTGACCTCCGCGCCGCCGCTGCCCGCCGGGATGCCGGCTGCTGCGCTGATCGACCTGGAGGCGATCCGGCACAACGTGCGGGTGCTGGCTCAGCGCGCGGCGCCGGCCCAGGTGATGGCGGTGGTCAAGGCCGACGCCTACGGGCACGGGTTGATCCCCTGTGCCTGGGCGGCGCTGGACGGGGGAGCCAGCTGGCTGGGAGTGGCCCAGCTGTCCGAAGGACTGGCCCTGCGGGCGGCTGGTATCGGCGCCCCGATCCTGGCCTGGCTGACCGTTCCCGGTGATACCTACCGGCAGGCGATCCAGCAAGGTATCGACCTGGGCATCAGTACCCGCCGTGCCCTGGATGAGATCGCTTCTGCGGCAAGGGAACTGCACAGGCAGGCCCGGATCCAGCTGAAAGCTGACACCGGCTTGAACCGTAATGGCATCGCCCCGGCCGACTGGACCGGCCTGGTCGGCGCGGCGCTCAGGTATCAGGACCAGGGGCTGGTCGAGCTGGTCGGCGCGTTCTCGCACTACGCCTGGGCCGACGCCCCCCAGCATCCCACCGTGGTGGCCCAGACCGAGGCGCTGCGCCAGGCCATTGCCCAGGCGCAGCGACTAGGAGCCCGTTTCCAGGTCACCCATCTGGCCAATTCCGCCGCCACCCTGACCAATCCCGACAGCCACTTCGATCTGGTCCGTCCGGGACTGGCGATCTACGGGCTGTCCCCGGTGCCGCAGCTGTCGTCGGCCGGCGAACTCGGCCTGCGCCCGGCGATGACCCTGGTCGCCCGGGTGGCCAACGTGAAGGCCACCCCAGCCGGGGAGGGAGTCTCCTACGGGCACGCCTACGTCACTCCCGAGGCCACCGTCCTGGCCCTGCTCCCGATCGGTTACGCGGACGGGATCCCCCGCCACGCCGGCAATCTCGGGCCGATCGAGCTCGGCGGGGCCCGGCACCGGGTGGCCGGGCGGGTCTGCATGGACCAGATCGTGGTCGACCTCGGCCGCGATCATCCGGACGAGGATCCGGCTGATGTACAGGAGGGCGATGTTGCGGTGATCTTCGGCTCTCCTGACCGGGACGAGACCGGCGGGCGGGACGGCCGATCGGTCCGCCCCACCGCCCAGGACTGGGCCGACATCGCCGGCACGATCAGCTACGAGATCGTCGCCCGGATCGGCGCCCGGGTACCCAGGATCCATCTCAACCAGCGGCACCCGGAAACGGTGGCCGCCAATGGCTGAGCGCGCCAGCAAGGGCCTGATCGGGCTGGGCATCGGCCTGGCCGCCGCCGGGGTCGGCACCGTGCTCGGCCTGGCCGCTGAGCGAGCGGCGGTGGCCCGGCGGATCCGGCCCAGCCCGGACCTTCAGGACGCCCCTGTGGACGACGGCCGGGGCGGCCCGCCCCGGGGGGCGCGGCGCGGGGGGGCGCGGGTGGGGCGCCGCGATGACGGCGTCCCCCTGCATGTGGAGGTGGATGAGATCGCCGCCTTCCAGGAGGACGGCCAGGCACAGCAGGCGGGCGCCGGCGACCCGGCGTTGACCGTGGTGATGAGCCATGGTTACGCGCTGACCTTGGACTCCTGGCACTATCAGCGATTGGCGTTGCGCGGCCGGTACCGGCTGGTGCTCTGGGATCAGCGCGGACACGGCCGATCCGGCACCGGCCCGGAGGGTTCCTCAACCATCGATCAGGCCGGCGCCGACCTAGCTGCGGTGATCGACGAGGTGGCCCCGGAGGGCCCCCTGGTCCTGCTCGGCCACTCGATGGGTGGCATGACGGTGATGTCGCTGGCGGCGGTGGCGCCGCAGTTGTTCGCGGAGCGCGTCTACGGGGTGGGCCTGATCTCCACCAGTGCCGGTGGCGAG
>CAXUFS010000278.1:0-3568 GCA_964250315.1 uncultured Kineosporia sp.
CCCGCCGGCCCCCCCCCCCCCCCGCCGCGGGGCCGCCCCCCCCCCCGGGAACCGGCTGGTGAGATTGTCGAACAGCTGGCGCTGCTCGTTGTGCCGCGGCAGCACTGCCGACCCGGAGGAGACCAGCTCCATCCGCAGCACCGGCAGTGACATCACTGCCAGCGCCGCCAGCACGATCCACACCACCAGCACCGGGACACGCTGTACCAGCTGGGCCAGCCGGGAGAACGCGCCCTGCTCGCGGGCCACGTCGCGCAGCGCGGTCACGATCCGGCGCAGCCCCGGCACCCGCGCGATCAGGCCCGGCCGGGAGATCCGGTTTCCGGCCAGCGACAGCAACGCTGGGATCAGGGTCAGCGCGGTCAGCAGGGCCACCGCCACCACGCTCACCCCGGCGGCACCGAGCGCCTGCAGGAAATTGGCCCGGAACAGCAGCAGCCCAGCCAGGCTGATTGCCACCGTCATGCCACTGAACAGAATGGTCCGCCCGGCCGAGCTCATGGTCGCGCTCAGCGCGTCCTCCCGCTGCTGGACGTTCAGCCGGGCGTCCGGCCCGGCACCCGGCCCGCCGGCGCGCAGGCCCAGCTCCTCCCGGAACCGGCTGACCAGCAGCAGCCCGTAGTCGATGCTGAGACCCAGGCCCATCACGGTGATCACGTTGACCGTGCTGACGTCCAGCACCAGGAAGTAGGAGAAGCCGAGCACGATCGCCATGGCTCCGGCGATGGCACCGATCGCACCCACGATCGGCAACGCGGCGGCCAGGAACCCGCCGAAGATGACGATCATCATGGCCAGGCTGACCGGCAGGGCGATCCCTTCGCCGGTGCGCAGGTCCTGCTCCACCTGCTGGACCGCCTGGTGCAGGATCTGCGTTTGGCCACCGATGTAGGCCCGCGACCCTGGCACCTGGTCCGGTACCTGCTGCAGCCTGCGGGTCACCTCGGCGAGGGAATCGGCTTCGGATGGCAGCCCGGGCTTCAGCGTGACCACCATCACCACAGCGCGCTGGTCGATGGCCAGGAACGGCAGTGACCGGGCGTCGTAGGGGGCGCCCCGGGCGGCCAACGCATCCTGCACGTTCTGCACGTCCGGCCGGGCCCGCAGCTCGGCCCGGGCCTGGCCGAAGGCGCTCCTCAGCTGGGCCGAGCCGGCGTCCACCCGGTCCAGCAGCAGGGTGACCGAGTCGCCGCCGGCCGGCGGCAGCCGTTGCAGCAGCTTCACCCCGTCCAGGGTCTGGCCCGGTACGCTGACCGGACCGCTGGTCAGCCGGTCGAACAGGGGTTGCCCGAACACTCCGCCGAAGGCCGCCAGGCCGGCGGCCACGATACCGATCAGCCACAGCACGATCACCACCCGCGGGTGGCGGCTGATCACGCGACCTGCGGAGCCGAGCATGGAGCGAGTCCTTCCGATGGTGGTCATGGTGTCGCATGGCTGAGTTGTTCTCCATGCCTGACCCGGCCCCGCCTGCTAGCGCCCCGGTGCGGGAACCGGGCCCGTCCGGCCTGGCGTCGTTGCCGCTGGCGGCCCGGATGCGGCCCCGGTCGCTGGAGCAGCTGGTGGGCCAGGAGCATCTGGTCGGGTCGGGGACGCCGCTGCGCCGGCTGGCCGAGGGGGCGGACGGACTGGCCGGGCCGGCCTCGGCCATCCTCTGGGGACCGCCCGGGTCGGGCAAGACCACGATCGCGCACGTCGTGGCCAGTACGGGCGGGCGCCGGTTCGTCGAGCTGTCGGCCGTGACCGCGGGGGTGAAGGACGTGCGCCGGGTGATGGACGAGGCCCGGATCGCGCGGGAGCGCCAGGACCTGGGCACCGTGCTGTTCCTGGACGAGATCCATCGGTTCACCAAGGCTCAGCAGGACGCCCTGCTGCCCGGAGTGGAGAACCGCTGGGTGGTGCTGATCGCCGCCACCACGGAGAACCCGTCGTTCTCGGTGATCTCACCGCTGCTGTCCCGCTCGCTGCTGCTGACCCTGCGGCCGCTGGACGGGCCCGCCATCGAGGGCCTGCTGCGCCGGGCGGTGCAGGATCCGCGCGGCCTGGACTCATCGGTAGAGATCAGCGACGACGCGATCGGGCATCTGGTCCGGCTGGCGGACGGCGATGCCCGCCGCGGGCTGACCACCCTGGAGGCGGCAGCGGGCAGTGCGCTGGCCCGGGCGCAGGAAGCGGACAGTCTCGCCGGCCCGGTCGTGATCGAGCTGGAGGATGCCGAGCGAGCCCTGGACCGGGCCGCGGTGCGCTACGACCGCGCCGCCGACCAGCATTACGACGTCACCAGCGCGCTAATCAAGTCGATCCGCGGCTCGGACGTCGACGCCGCCCTGCACTACCTGGCCCGGATGCTGGAAGCCGGTGAGGACGCCCGGTTCATCGCCCGCAGGCTGGTGATCGCGGCCAGTGAGGAGATCGCGATGGCCGACCCTTCGGCACTGCAGACCGCCGTGGCCGCTGCCCAGGCAGTACAGCTGATCGGGATGCCGGAGGCCCGGATCAACCTGGCCCAGGCCGTCGTCCACCTGGCGATGGCGCCCAAGTCCAATGCCTCGTACCTGGCCCTGAATGCCGCCGTGGCCGACGTCCGGGCGGGACGGGGTGGCCCGGTGCCGGCCAGCCTCCGCGACGGGCACTATCCCGGAGCTCGGCGGCTGGGCCATGCGCAGGGCTATCGCTACGCCCACGACGACCCGCGCGGCGTCGTCCAGCAGCAGTACGCCCCGGACGACATCACCGGGCGTGATTACTACGCGCCCACCGACCGCGGCGGGGAGAAGGGAATGGCCGAGCGGCTGGCCCGGCTGCGGTCGGTCCTGCGCGGTGGAGGCGAGCCTCAGCCGCGATAAGGTCACGGCATCCGGACTCGAAACACGTCCGATCGGCCAGAGGAACTGAGAGGGGTCACATGTCCGGCGGTAGCATCGCGGCTCTGATCGCGGCCGTGGCCTTCGTCCTGCTCGTCGGTGCTCTGGCCTATCCACTGATCAAGCTGGGCCAGGTGCTGGAGGAAACCCGGCACACCGTGCGCGGGCTCTCCGACGGTGCGCTGCCGTTGCTGGCCGAAGTGACCACCACCGTCAGCTCGACCAATCAGCAGCTGGGCAAAGTCGACACCATCACCGACAACGTGGCGTCGGTCTCCACCAACGTCTCCGCACTGACGTCGCTGTTCGCGGCGACACTGGGTTCCCCGGTGGTCAAGGTGGCCGCGTTCAGTTACGGCGTGCGAAACGCACTGTCCGGCCGGAGGTCCGGCCGCCGGTCCAGCCGGAAATCGTAGAGAGGGCGGTCATCCGTGCGCCGACTGTTCTGGGCCTGCCTGGGCGCTGCTGCGGGCATCTTCCTGGTGCGGAAACTGACCCGGGCGGTGGAGGCATACACCCCTGCTGGTCTGGGCCGAACCGCGGCCGGCCTGCAGGCCGGACTGCGCGACCTGGCCGACGCCGTCCGCGAGGGGATGTCGCAGCGCGAAGAGGAGTTGCGGGGGGGGGGGGGGGGGGGGGGGGGCGGCCCCCCGGGGGGGGGGGGGGGCGGGGGGGGGGACGGCCGCGGGCCGCCGGCGCGGGCG
>CAXUFS010000279.1:0-3510 GCA_964250315.1 uncultured Kineosporia sp.
GGCGGCCCACGCCGGGTCGGCGAGGAACCCGCCGTCGATGCTGCCGTTCTCCAGATGGCCGCGGGTCTCCACCACTTCGAACCAGTCCAGGCCGGTCAGGGTCTGCGCGGCCCGGGCGATGGCGTTGCGGATCGCGTCGTCCGTGCCCTCTGGCGAAGTGCCGACGATCTCGGTGATCCGGTAGATGTGGTTGGTCATGGTTTCCTCCGGAGACGGCGGGCGTTTCGGGTGTCAGCATGGCGCAGGGCAGGCAAGACTTGGTGCATGCGCTTCGAATTCGCGTTCGAATACCCGATGGCCGCCTCGCTGGCCCCGCTCGGGATCCTGCCCGGGACGTCGTATGTGGATGTCGCTGACGGTGAGCTGACGGCCAAATTCGGGCCATGGTCGTTCAGCACGCCGCTGGCCAACATCGCCGATACGCAGGTGACCGGGCCTTACCGCTGGTACCGGGTCTTCGGCGTGCGTTACTCGCTGTCCGATCACGGCGTGACCTACGGCACCACCACCCGCTCCGGGCTGCAGGTCAGCTTCACCGAGCCGCTGGCGGCCACGGCGCCGGCCGGCTACGGACCGAAGAACCCGAACGCCACCTTGACCGTGGCCGATCCGCTGGCCCTGCAGCGGGAGATCATCCGGGCCAGCACCTGATCGACCCGCCGATCATGGACCAGTGCGCTGGTCAGGTCAGCGGGCGGACGACGAGCACGGACTGGCGGCCAGCCACCCGGGTCAGCACGATGGTGCCCTCATGATCACCGGATAGCCGTAACTGCTTGCGCAGCGCCTGCGGCTCCACCGCCGTTCCGCGCTTCTTGATCGTCAACCGGCCGACTCCGCGATCGCGCAGCCAGGTCCGCAGAGCCTTCAGCTGGAACGGGAACACGTCCTCGACCGCGTAGCAGCGAGCCAGTGGCGTGGCCGCCCGCCGGTCCGACGTCAGGTAGGCGATGCTCCGGTCCAGTAACCGGCCCTGGACGGCAACAGCCACCTGAGCCACCAGCCCGGCCCGGATCACCGCCCCGTCCGGCTCGTAGAGAAAAGCACCGACCGGACCGGGGACGGCGTCCACCAGATCCTCGTCGGTCACCTCGGCGCCACCACCGGAGCCGTCCAGCACCAGCGCGCTGCGGCCGATGCCGGGCCGGCGCAACCGGCCGAACCACAGCGCGGCCTCGACCACGTCGCCGTCCACCGATACCCACTGAGCCTCGGCGTCGTCCGGCACCAGGGAGTGCGGGATGCCCGGCGCGGTCTTCATTCCCACCCCCGCCATCCCGCCCGCCAGCTCGCGGACGAAGGAGAACGGCGGTGAACCGGCCCGGGGGTCGAGCAGGCGCGTTCCGGTCGAGGTGCGCCGGGACGGATCCAGCCAGGCCCCGCCGAAACCGGTCAGGGAGACGGTCATCGCGTCGGTGTGGCGGACCACCGCCTCCGGCCAGTGCCGCAGGTTCACGGTGGCCACTGCGGCGGTGACCTCATCCCGCGCGACCGCCATCACCTCGCGGTCCAGGGTGGCCAGTGCCATCGAGTCCGAGCCGATCCCGCAGCCGAGATCGGCGACCCGCCCGATCCCCGCGCTGACGAACCGCTGGGCGTGCCGGGCGGCCACCGGCAGCCGGGTGGCCTGCTCCAGCCCGGGCGCAGTGAACAACATGCTCATCGCGAACGGCCCGAACTTGGCCCGGGCCGCCGCGCGCAGCCGGGACTGGGTCAGCGCGGCCGAGACCAGTGATGACTCCGTACCCCCGGCCCGCAGCCGCTCGGCCAGCGCCATCGTCGCGGACTCGTCGTATTCGGGCAGCGACTCCAGCAGGGCCCAGCCATCGGGGGTGAGCAGGGCCGAGATGCCGTCCACGTCCACGGTGAAATCCTTTCACGGCCTTTCACGGCCTTTCACGGCCTTTCGCGGACGCTCTCGCCGCCGCCCGGTCCAACCCTCGGGATGCCTCGCTGGTGACCGGCCGGGGCATTGCGCGATCCGGCCCCGCTGATTACGCATCTGGCATAGCATCTGACAGAAAGTATCGACGGCCAGCGGCGGGGCATCACGAGGGTTGGAGCAGCATGGGGGAGCGCGGATGACCGCGGTCCTGGACGAGCCGGACACCAAGCGTCCCTCGGACCTCCGGCGATTGATCGGCATCAGTACGTCCCTGGTCGGGACGCAGGCCGCCACCAGCATCCTCGGCCTGGCCTTCTGGGGGCTGGCGGCGCGGCAGTTCACCGTGGAAGCGGTCGGGGTGGCAGGCGTCGCGGTATCGCTGATGACCCTGCTGGGAACGGCTGGCACGGCCGGGCTCGGTACCCTGCTGATCGCCCGGCTGCCATTGACTGCGCCGGGCCAGCGCCGGGTCCTGGTGCAGACCGCTCTTCTGCTGGCCGCCGTCGTAACCATGATCATCTGCTTGCTGGTGCCGGTGGCCGCCATCCACCTCCTCCACGCGGCGAACCTGCGTTCCATCGCCGGCGACCCGGCGCACGCTCTGCTGTTCGCGGCCGGCACTGCCCTGATGGCGGTGACCATTGTGCTCGATCAGGCCGTGCTCACGGTCGGCAACGGCACTCTGCAACTCGAACGCAACGTTCTGGCCAGCGCGGTCAAACTAGCTGCGCTGGCGGGTCTTTCCGCTGCCGGGGGGCACGGCGGCATGATCGTCTTCACGGCCTGGACGATCGGCAGCCTGGTCTCACTGCCGCTGGTCGCATGGCGCAGCCGTTCCCGGGACGCCGAGGGTCAGCCCGGGCGGCGAGTCGATCTTTCGGTGATGCGCGGGCTGGTCCGGGCGGCGCTGGGGCATCATGCCCTGAACATCACCCTGATGATCCCGCTCCTGCTGCTGCCGGTGGTGGTGACGGTGGCGCTCTCCCCGCGGGACAACGGCATCTTCACCGGTGCCCTGCAGATCACCGGATTCGTCTTCGCGTTGCCCTACGCGGTGTCGGTCGCGCTCTTCGCCGCCGCTGAGGGGAATCAGCGGCATGTGGTCGAGCGGATGAGTCTCACCATTCCGTTCGGGCTCGGGGTCAGCCTGCTGGCCAATGTGGCACTGTTCCCGGTCGCTCCAGCGATCCTGCATCTGTTCGGATCGGTGTACGCCGCGCAGGGCGCCGTGATCCTCCGGCTGCTGGTGCTGGCCGGGCTGCCGTTCGTGATCAAGGATCACTTCGTCGCGCTGCGCCGGGTCCAGGGACGCACCGGTCAGGCCACCGCCGTGCTGGCCGCCTTCACCGCCGCCGAACTGGGGGGCGCGATCGCTGGCGCGATCTCCCACGGCCTGACCGGTCTGTGCCTGGCGTGGGTATCGGTGCTGTACGCGCAGATCCCGGTGCTGGCCGTCCCTCTGGTCCGGGCTGCCCGGGCAGTCAGCCGGACCGGGCCGGACACCGGCCTGGTGCCGATGCAGCCGGAGGGCCTGGATGCCGTGCCGGAGGCGGTCCATTGGCCGGCTCCGCTCCTGCCGGCCCGCTCGCAGCTGGACCGCTCGGTCGTCCTCCCGCCACCCCCGT
>CAXUFS010000280.1:0-3490 GCA_964250315.1 uncultured Kineosporia sp.
GGCCATCCACCGCGCGTTGCACGCTCAGCCGGCTGGCGGCGCTGACGGCCAGCACGCCCAGATCCGCAGGGGCTGGGGTGGCCAGGTCGGGCCGCTGCGTCAGCAGTTCGGCCAGCTCTGGATCCGACCAGCCGCGGAGTTCGTCAGCCAGGCTGCGCGGTGCCGGGCGCGCTGAACTGCGAGGTGGGCGGGCTGGCACCTCTCAACCGTAAGGGCCGGCCGGGTCACCCACTCGCTGGCGACGGGTCAACGGGCGATTTGCGCACAACGGAGAACGATGATGCGGCGCAGCCTGCTGAGCGAGTCCGGCGGGCTCGGCTGAGGAGGACAGATGACGACAACGATTGTCGTCGTGGTGATCGTGCTGCTGGTCCTGGCGGCGGTGGCCTATTTCTTCATCCGCGACCAGCGCCGGCGCCAGTTGCACCAGGCCGAACGGCATCTCAGCCAGGTCGCACGCCAGCGCGATGCGCTCGAGATCCGCGATCTGAACGACGTCCAGCGGGCGGCGTACCGCGAGCAGTGGCAGGCGGTCCAGGCTCGATTCGTCGACGAGCCGGCCGCTGCCGTGGACGGGGCGCAGACGCTGGTGGACGATGTGCTGCGGACCCGGGGCTATCCCGTGGACGATTTCGGCACCCAGGCCGAACTGGTCGCAACCGACCATCCGGATGTGGTGCAGGAGTACCGCGAGGCGCATCAGGCGCATGAACGGCACCGCCGCACGGGCCAGACCGGCACCGAGGATCTGCGCCAGGCATTCGTGCACTACCGCGTCCTGTTCGACTCGCTGACTGGCCAGGATGAACGTCCGGCCACTTCCGGGTCTGATGGTTCCGGTTCGCGGTAGCCGGCGGCCGCCCCGCGCGACGACGCGGTCCGGGACGCCGGCGAAACCAGTGACCGGGATCCGAGCTGACCGCTGGCCCGTGGTGACCGCGCGTAATAGGCGTTCGCGTCACCGGCGGCGACAGCTAACCTGTGCGAGAGAAAGATCAGACTGAACCGAATTGCCGCGCGAACCGGCGCGGAGCCGGTCATGTGACAGGGGAACTGAAGTGCCGACTGGCAAGGTCAAGTGGTTCGACGCCGAGCGAGGGTTCGGCTTCGCCTCCAACGACGACGGGGGCGAGGTGTTCGTCCATGCCTCTGCGCTGCCGTCCGGCACCACCACCCTGAAGCCGGGGGCGAAAATCGAGTTCGGCGTGGCCGAGGGTCGCCGGGGTCTGCAGGCGCTGTCGGTCCGGGTGGTTGACCCGCTGCCGTCGGTGTCCCGGGCCACCCGTAAGCCGCCCGAGGACATGACCGTGATCATCGAAGATGTGATCAAGTTGCTGGACGGCGTCTCCAACGGGCTACGCCGGGGGCGGTACCCGGACAAGTCGGCGGCCACCAAGGTGGCTACCGTGCTGCGTGCCGTCGCTGACGATCTCGAGGCGTGAGCGCCCCGCCGCCGCGCGGGGGCGGGTGGCTCGAAGGGCTGCGCAGATGGGGGAGGATTGGCCGCGTGGCTCCTTCAATCGCGCCCAGCAACGACCCCGTCGCTGACCCAGGCGCGCCGTCCCCCGCCGATCAGACTGCTTCGGGTCTGACCCAGGACGTCGACGAGGCCGCTGCGGCTGAAGTGGAGCTGGCCCGCGCGGCCGCCGAGGACGTCGCCCTGCCCGGTACGGTCGGGCGACACCTGGGGGTGCGGGGTGAGGGCCCAGGGCTGGTGCTGCACACGTTCGAGAGCCTGGCCCGTGGCTATCGGGGCTGGCAGTGGGCGGTTTCGCTGGCCCATGTGCCTGGTTCGGCCGAGATCACCGTCTGCGACAGTGTCCTGTTGCCCGGCGATGATTCGGTGCTCGCCCCGGTCTGGGTGCCGTGGTCGGACCGCCTGGCTCCAGGCGACCTCGGCGCCGGTGACGAACTGCCCTACCGGGCCGACGATCCGCTGCTGGTGCCCGCTTTCACGATCACGGATGACGATGACGCCGATCAGCTGGAGTTCTGGGAGCTGGGTCTGGGCCGGGTGCGGGTGCTGGGACCCGAGGGCCGCGACGAGGCGGCTCAGCGCTGGTACACCGGCGAATCGGGGCCGGCCAGCGATGTCGCGCTGCAGGCGCCGGCCCAGTGCTCGACCTGTGGCTACTTCGTGCCGCTGAGTGGCTCCCTGCGGCAGAGCTTCGGGGTCTGCGCCAACGCCTGGTCGCCGTCGGACGCGTCGGTGGTCAGCCTGGACCACGGTTGCGGTGCGCACAGCGAGACCGATCTGGCTCCGGCCGAGCCGGAACCGATTCCCGCGCCGATCGTGGACGACACCATGTTCGACGTCCTGGTCCTGGAATCCGAGCCGGGACCCGAGCCACTGGCCGAGGTGGCCGCCGAAGAGGATCAGCCGGTCGCCGAGGCGGTCGCTGACGCCGAGCCGATCGCGGACGCCGAGCCGGTCCTGGCCGGTCAACTGCTGGCTGATGAGCTTGTGGCCGGCCTGGTGGCCGAGGAAGCCGCCGAGGAAGTGGCCGAGGAAGTGGCCGAATCGATCACTGAGGAGCCGACCGCGCCGGACGTGGTGGCCGAGGTTGCCGCGGCCGAATCGCCGGAGGCCGCCGGGTCGCAGCCGGGCCCGGATCCGGACGGGAACCAGCAGCCGGCGTCCTGACCGGCGCTGACCCATGCCCAGCGAAGGTCCCGGCTTCGACACCGGCGAAGCCCGTCGCCGGGTGCTGGCGGTCTGGGCCGGCTCGGTCTCCCGCTTCCGCGAGGACGCGAACTCAGAAGAGGACCTGGTTCTGGGCGGCTACCGCGACCGGGTGCTGGTCGAGCTGGCGCAGAACGCGGCCGACGCCGCCCAGCGCTCCGGTGTCCCTGGGCGCCTGCTCCTCCAGCTGACCGGCGATGGTCCGCATGGAACCCTGATCGCCGCCAATACCGGCGCACCGCTGGACCAGGCCGGAGTGTCGGCCCTGGCCTCGCTGCGCGCATCGGCCAAGCGCGACGGCGACACCGTCGGCCGGTTCGGAGTCGGGTTCTCGGCCGTTCTGGCGGTGACCGACTGTCCCGCCGTCCGCAGCCGCACCGGTGGCGTGCGCTTCTCGGCTGATCAGACCCGGCGGCTGGTGAGCGAACTGGCGGTCCAATCAGGCGAACTCGGCGCCGAGCTGGACCGCCGGGACGGCCACGTGCCGATCCTCCGGCTCCCGTTCGGCGATCCGATCCCGCCGCCCGCCGGGTACGACACCGCCGTGGTGTTGCCGCTGCGGGACGACGCCGCAAGGCAGCTGGTGGTCAGGCTGCTGGCCGAGCTGGGCGACCCGTTGCTGCTGGCCCTGCCCGGCCTGGCCGAGCTGATGATCGAACAGCCGGGCGCGCAACCGCGCCGGATCGCTGACGCCCAGAGCCGCTGGCACGTGCTGCGCCGTCAGGGCCAACTTGATCCGGCGCTGGTCTTGGCCGCCGACCGGCCGGTGGAGGATCGTGGCCGCACCGGCTGGCAGGTCACCTGGGC
>CAXUFS010000281.1:0-1266 GCA_964250315.1 uncultured Kineosporia sp.
TGCCTGGAGGCCGGGGGGCGATCCGATGGCGGCTGGGGCGGGGAGACGCCTGGACCGGCGCCCGCGACCTGCCCGTTCCGCCGCCCGAGTCGTTCCGGGCCTGGTGGCGGCGGACCGGCGGCCGGGAGGAGCGGGAATGAACGCCCGGGACGCGATCCTGTCTCGTGTCCGCGCGGCCTTGGCCGGGCGGCCTCCGGATGGGGCGGAACCATCACGCGGGTACCGGGATGCGGCCGCGCCGGATGACCTGTCAGGCCTGTTCGCCGCCCGGGTGGCTGACTATCGCGCCAGCGTGATCCGGTGCGGATCCGCGGACGTCGAGGCGCAGATCGCGAAAGCCGTTGCGGGCCGCGCGATCGTCGTCCCGCCCGGCCTGCCGTGGGCGGTTGCCGGTGCTGTACCCGACGCCGGCCAGACGGCCCCGGAGCTGGACCAGCTGGACGGCGTGGTGACAACGGCAACGGTGGCCATCGCTGCCACCGGCACCATCGTGCTGGATCACGGCGAGGGTCAGGGGCGCCGGGTGCTCACCCTGATCCCGGACCTGCACGTCTGTGTCGTGCGCGATGACCAGATCGTGGCCGACGTGTCAGAGGCGGTGGCCGGTCTCGATCCGCATCGGCCACAGACCTGGATCAGCGGTCCCTCGGCGACCAGCGACATCGAGTTGAACCGGGTCGAGGGTGTGCACGGCCCCCGGAATCTGGTCGTGATCCTGACCGCGTGACCGCCGCGGTGAGCCTCGACGGCGTCCGCCCGGCCGTTATCCGTCCGGGCGATCGGCCAGACCGCGCCAGCCGCACCAATCCGAGTGATCGAAACTGGCCGGGTCACTGATGATCTTGCGTACCCGCCCGGCCCACACGGTCAGCCATCTCTGCTCGGATCGCTCGGCCCTGGCTACTCCCTCAAGCAGTCGCGGGTCCGTTCGATCGAGGTGCCCGGCCAGGCAGTACAGACTGCTGAGCAGGTAGGGCCGGCTGGGGCAAGCCGGATCATCGAGGCAGTCCAGCAGCATCGGCAGATGATCGAGTTCGGCGATGATGATCTGCCAGTCCTGCACCGGCTCGAGAGCTCCGCGGTAGGCCCAGCCTCGGATCTCCTCCGAGGTGGGGTTCCACGGGTCGGCGAAGCCAGGCTGATCGGTCATGGATCCATTCTCGCGGTGGCAAGCTTGAGGGGTGACCGACCGTTCATTCGACAGCACGGCTCCGGCCCAGCCGGCCCAGGCCCATCCCGCCCCACGATCCGCGCCTCGGGATCAGG
>CAXUFS010000281.1:1276-3433 GCA_964250315.1 uncultured Kineosporia sp.
GCCTCGGCCCACTCCGGGCATCACCACACGGCCGGACCGGCAGTTCCACGCGACCAGCCGGAGTGGGATGAGCGCTACTCCAGCAGCGATCAGATCTGGAGCGGCCAGCCCAACGGTGCCCTGATCGCTGAGGTCGCTGATCTGAGGCCGGGACGGGCGCTGGATGTGGGTTGCGGCGAAGGCGCCGATGCCGTCTGGCTGGCTCGGCGAGGCTGGACGGTGACTGCTCTGGACGTCTCCTCAGTGGCCCTCGGCCGCGCGCTGAAGCATGCCAGCGACGCCGGGGTCCAGGTTGAGTGGGTGCAGTCCGGCCTGGAGGACGCCGGTCTGCCGCCGGCCTCGTTCGAGCTGGTGTCGGCCCAGTATCCGGCGCTGCTGCGGACACCGGCGCGGACCGCCGAACGGGCGCTGATCGGGGCGGTGGCGCCGGGCGGTGTGCTGCTGGTCGTGCATCACGTGATCGACCCGGAGCACGCCCGGGCCCACGGGTTCGATCCCGCCGATTTCGTCAGCCCGGCTGACGTGGCTGCGCTGCTCGACGAGGACTGGCAGATCGAGGTGAACGAGGTCCGGCCGCGGACGGTGGCCGCCAGCAGCAGCGGAGCCCAGCACGTCGAGGACATCGTGCTCCGAGCCCGCCGCCGGGCCTGATCCTGGATCGTCCGGTCATCGAGGTTCGCGGGATACCCGGGATTGGCCTGGGTCCCCCCTTGTCGGTGGTCTGAGCCAGGATGAAGGCATGACAATCACAGGACGCCTGGAGATGGTCGCGTTCGACGCGCCCGACATCAAGAAGGCTGCCGCCTTCTACGCTGACCTGGCTGGCTGGAAGATCGCCCGCGAGCAGGCGGACTGGATCACGCTGGACACGGCGGATGGCAAGCAGGTCGCGTTCCAGCTCGCCCCTGATCACATCCCGCCGATGTGGCCGGGCCAGGAGCGCCCGCAACAGTTCCATCTCGACCTGCAGATCGAGGACTATCAGGCCGCGGCCGGGCGGGCGGTCGAGTTGGGCGCCACCCGCCTGGCCGAGGGCGAGAGCTGGATCACGCTGGCCGATCCGGCAGGCCATCCGTTCGACCTGTGCAAGCAGGACGGTGCCGGGCCGGCCATGAATCTGTTCGCGGTGACCATCGACACCCCAGACGCCTCAGCGCTGGCCCGCTTCTACGCCGATCTGATGGGGATGGAGGTCAGCTACCACGGCCCGGAGGGCGCGCTGATCACCGGTCAGGGTGACAGCGTGATGTTCCAGCAGATCGCTGATTACACTCCGCCCCGCTGGCCCGATCCGGCGGCGCCGCAGCAGGCTCATCTCGACATCATGGTCGGCGATCTGGACGCCGGTGAAGCCCGGGCGCTGGAGCTGGGCGCGACCCGGCTGAACGGTGGCGAGGAGACGTTCCGGGTCTTTGCCGACCCTCACGGCCATCCGTTCTGCCTGACCGCTCCCTAACCGCGAGCCGGTAAGCTCACCGCCGCCGGCGGCGCCTAAGCCAACGATCTCGCGGCTGGCCGAGGGCGGTTGAGATGACGCGAGTGGTGTTGCGGGACGAGCTGATGGACGCCGAGCTGCTCCGGGCGCTGGGCGAGACGCCCTACGGGGGTGCGGACCCCGGGGAATGCCTGGTCACCGCGCGCCGGATCAAGGGCACGGACCTGGACGGCTGGCACCGGGAGTGGACCGCGACCGGCGAGGCTGTGCTGGCCCTGGCCAGCGAGGCGGCCCGGGCCGGCCACCTTGAGACCGCCCGGCTGGCTTTCTGGCGGGCCAGCACCTACTTCCGCACGGCGGGGGTGCTGCTGATGGGCGAGCCGGCCGACCGGCGCCTGGTGGACAGCAACAGCCGCCAGACCGAGGCCTTCCGCGCCGGGGCGCAGCTGATGGCCCGGCCTCCGGAGGTGGTGGCCATCCCTTATCAGCAGACCACCCTGCCGGGTTACCTCTTCCTCAGCGACCGGGCCGAAGGCTCGCGGGCCAAGACTCTGATCCTGCTCGGCGGGTACGACGGGACCTGCGAGGAGCTGTACTTCCTGTCCGGAGCGGCAGCGCTGGCCCGGGGATATCACGTGCTGGCCTTCGACGGCCCCGGCCAGGGTGCGGCCCTCCTCCAGCAGCGCGATCTGCCGCGAGTCGATCTCCGGTCTGGCCACCAA
>CAXUFS010000282.1:0-3387 GCA_964250315.1 uncultured Kineosporia sp.
CTACCACCTGGTGGTGCCAGCGGAGCGTCGTCCGAGTTGCGACCAGCCCTGCCACTGCCCGCGCCGACCGGCCCGGCCGGGCCGACCAACCCGGTCGCGCCGAGGGACCCGACCGGCCCGGCCAGCCCGACTGGAGCGACCGGCTCGGGCCCACCCGCGCCGCCGAGCATGCCCACCACCACCGGCGTCGCGCGGACCGCTTCACCCGCCCCAGTGGCGCCGGCTGGCGCCACCGCTTCAGCGCTGGTCAAGGCCGGACCGGCCCGGCTGAACAACGGTGACCCGGCGCAGTTCACGGCCGCGATCGAGTCGGTGCAGCCGGACGACGGCCTGACCATGGTGACCCTGCTGCTGCGGGCGAACCGGCCGGCCGACCCGGCCTCAGCGTTCAGCGCCCTTGGCCCGGGTAACCCCGATCTCAGCGCGATCCACCTGATCGACCGCCGTACCGGCCAGGTGTTCCTGCCGGTCTCCGATCCGCGCCAGCGCGGCCAGAGCGTAGGCAGTTCAACTCATCCGCAGGCGGCTGGCATCGCCTATCGCTACGTTTTCCTGACGGCCGCACTACCCGAAGACACCAGCACAGTTGACGTTTCGCTAGCCGCGCTGGGTACTGCGGCGAACGTCCCGGTGACTCGGCCGTAACCGCTCAGGCCTTGACCGGAACGGGCAGCACTCCCAGCCCGGGCAGATAAAGCTGAATCGTCCCGCTGGACATGTCTTTCGGCCGCGGGAACAGCAGCCAGTCACTGGCCACCTCATCCGGAGTGGCGTGCAGGAACGTCTTTGCGTGGTCGCTCTCCAGCCGCTTGCCCTTGCCGTCGATCACTACCGGCAACAGCTGATTGGCTGATCGGTCGTAGATCGCCGTCGCGTGCGCCTCGGGGTTGTAGGTGCTTCCGCTGAACAGCGCGTCATTTTCGGTGAACAGCTGATCAGGCGGCCCGCTCAGCACCGACGTTTGGGTATCGATGGCGATCATCGTCGATCCGATCGGCTGGACGGCGGTGACGTCCAGCCGTACCCCCCACTTGGTCCGCTCACTTCCCAGGGTGAAGGTCCGTTCGGTGCCGATCAGTGAACCCTCCGGCGCCGTACTGGGATCGGCGGCCGGGGCCGGCTGGGTGGAGGGCACGCTGATGTCGGTCGGGTCGACCTTGCGCTGGGTGCCGGTGAAGATCACGCTCACTCGCCGGTTGAGAGCCCGGCTGGCGTCGTTACGGTTGGGTACCAGCGGATCGGTCTCACCCTTGCCCACCGCGGTCAAGGTGATGTCCCGGCCGGACAGCAGCTGGGACAGCCGGGCGGTCACCGCCGCCGCGCGCTGCTTGGACAGAGTGAGATTGCTGGCCGGTGTCCCGACGTCGTCGGTATTGCCGACCACATTCGCCTTCCCGGTGATGTCCTCCTTGGTGATCCGGCCGGCCAGCTCCGTGAGGGATTGGCCCGCTGCCGAGGTCAGCTCCGCCTTGCCGGTGTCGAACAGCACGTCCGCGTTGACGGTGAAGCTCTGGGCCGCCACCTTCTCCACGTTCTCGTCGATCAGCACCAGTGGGCTCGGCAGCGGGCGCACGGTCAGGCTGCTGCCGCTGATCGTGAGCGGCTGAGCCGACTTGGCCCTGGCCCCTGGGGCCGGCCAGCTGACGGTGGGTGACGGGGAGGCCGCTCCGCTGGCCGGCCCGGCGCTGAACGCCAGAGCCAGCATCGCCACCGAAGCCGCACCGCAGATTCCGGTCAGGCGGCTCATGACAGCTTGGCGGGCGGAAGTGGCCCGAGTTCGGGCACCACCAGGCTGAGCGACTTCACCGAGTCCGGCGGCACCGGAAAATCGGCGAACAGCAGGGTGGGCTGATCGAGGGCGAACGAGCTGAGGTTGCTGGAGCAGACACACTTGTCGTCCGCCGTCGTCAGCACCGGGTACTTGCGCAGCCCGTTCTCGTCCAGCAGGTACACCCCATCCGCGCTGGCCCCAGTGCCCAGGATCCCAGGACTCAGAGTGCTGGTCTCTCCGTGGCTGCGCGGGGTGATGGCGAAGACGGCTCGCAGCGCCTTGTCGCTCCGGTTCAGCTGCAGAACGTCGACGGTGACGTCGTATCCGCCGTAGCGGCGGGTCATGGTCGCCAGCGAATCCTTCACCGAGCCGTCGTCAGCGAGCTGGACGGGCTTGTTCGGGTCGGGGGTGTCGTCCTTGCCTCCGAATAACGAGCATCCCGACAGAGTGGCCACGGCGATCGCCGCGACAGCCAGCGCACGCTGGACACGATTGACTTTCACGGTTGGGGCCCTCCCCGGCATCGAACATCATCCCACCCGAGCCACTAATAGTGGCATTCGTGTCAAGAGCACCAGCTTGCTCAGCTCGCCTGCGCTGAGGAGGCGCAAGATGTGCCTGAGTAGGGTGCGCCAATGCGTCGTCTGGTTGTGATCCTGATCGTGGTGGCCGCGCTCGCCGTCGCGGTCGATCGGCTGACCTGCAAGCTGGCCGAGGGGCAGGTGGCCAGCCGGATCCAGTCCTCAGCGGACCTGGCCGCCCGGCCCGGCGTGAGCATTCACGGGTTTCCGTTCCTGACCCAGGTTTTCGGTGGTCTCTACACCAGAGTGGACGCTGATCTGGAGGATCTCAGCATCGATCAGGGGGCCCGGGTGGATCAGGTGAAACTGCGGCTGTCCGGCGTGCACGTGCCGTTCTCCGGACTGGTCAAGGGCAACCTGAGCGCGGTCCCGGTGAACGCCGCGACCGCGACCGGCATCGTCAGCTACGCCTCGATGGACGCGGCAGCCAAGGCCAAGCTGCCGGGTGATGCGCTGGGCGTGCAGTTCGCCCGGGGAAAGGGCGGCAGCGACCGGGTGGCCGTGACTGGCACCTACGCCGCCGGCTCGCAGCAACTGCAGTTCACCGGCAACGCCATGCTGTCGGCTCAGGACGGCCAGTTGGTGGTGAGCATCCCGCCGGATGCGCTGGACGTGCCCCAGGCGGTGCGCGCGCGGGTCGCGGCGTCGCTCGGGACGTCGTACCGGCTGCCCGTGCTGCCGCTCGGCCTCAAGGTCAGCTCGGTCTCGGTCGGAGACACTGGGGTCGCGGTCACCGCGCAGGGCGCCCACCTGGTGCTCACCCGGGTCACATGATCCGGGCGCGAAACCTAAGTTGAGTGGAACACACTCAACTTCTGCGGCGTTGTGAGTAGCGTCATCACAGCACCCCGGAGGAAGATCCGTCCATGGACCCCAAGCTCACCACCCGCAGCCAGGAAGCGATGGCTGCCGCCGTTCAGCGCGCCGCGAAGGACGGGCATCCGCAGGTGGAACCCGCGCACCTGCTGTCGGCTCTGCTCGAGCAGGCAGATGGGGTGGCGCCCGCCCTGCCGCGCGCGGCCGGCGCCGATGTCG
>CAXUFS010000283.1:0-3340 GCA_964250315.1 uncultured Kineosporia sp.
CGCCGCACGTGCGCTACGGCGAGAGCGTCGGCTTCTTCCGGTTCTCAGGGGACCTGGCCGCGGCGCTGTCGCTGCGCGTGCATGCGGCGGCGGGCGGGGCGGGGCCCGCGGGGGGGGGCGGGGGGCCGCGCCCGGGGGGGGGACGCGCGGCCGGCGGCGCGGCCCCGCCTCGAGTCGATCGCGATCGATCCCAAGGATCGGGCCGCCCTGCGGGTGCAGGTCCTCCAGGCCGCCTTGGACGACGTCGCCGAGCATGGACCCCAGCAGGATCTGCTGATCGGTGGCGTGCCGGGCGACTCGGCCCACCTGCGCGATGGATTGGAACGGGCCTACCGCGAGCTGGCCACCATGGCCGAGAACCATGGTGACCGGATTATGCTGGTGGACAACGCGAATCGGGTCCGCCGGTGGACCTGGCGATGAATTGCCCGGTCTGCGGGGAAGCCTACCTGGCGGGGGATCGGTTCTGCGAGAACTGCAGCGCAGACCTGTCGCTGCCCGCCGATCAGCAACAGCAAGCTCTGGCGCAGAAGCCGGAGCCGGAGCAGAACGAGCCGGTTCAGCCGGACAAGAACCCGCCGGTCACCGCTCCGGCCTGCGCCACCTGCGGAGGGCGGATCGCGACCGACGGATACTGCGAAACCTGCGGTGCGCCAGCGGTGAAGGAGCGCGATCACTGGACCGAGCACCCGGCGCCCTGGGTCGCGGCGGTCTGCGATCGTGGGCTGAAGCACTCCCGCAACGAGGATGCGATGGCTATCTCGGCCTCGCCGGCGCAGGGCGAGCTGGCTGCGCTGGTGGTCTGCGACGGCGTGTCGTCGTCCACTGATCCAGATCTGGCCAGCCTGGCCGCGGCCCGGGCGGCCCGGGACCTGCTGATCCGCCCAGCCACGCGCAGTCCATCGATCGCGGGCCGGATCAGCGGCTGGACCGATCAGCTGACCGCCGCCGCGCAGGCGGCCGGAGAAGCTGTGTTGAAAGTGACGGCAGCACAGGCTGATTCGGACCTGACCCCGGTCGAAGGGGCCGGGTCGCCTGCGGACAGGCCACTCAGCCCGCCGTCCTGCACCTTCGTCGCGGCCGTGGTGGATGGGCCAGTGATTGTGGCCGGATGGATCGGTGACAGCCGGGCCTATTGGCTGCCCGACGCCGGACCGGCGCAGCAGTTGTCCACCGACGACTCGTGGGCCACCGAACAGATCCGGCTCGGAGTACCGCGGGAACAGGCCGAGGCCTCGCCACAGGCGCACGCGATCACCCGCTGGCTCGGCCAGGATTCCCCCAGCTTCGAACCGCGCTGCTCGACCGCGATCCCGGACGGTCCCGGCTGGTTGCTGGTCTGCTCGGACGGGTTATGGAACTACTGCTCGGGCGCTTCAGACATGTCCGAACTGGTCCGCGCCACCGCGGCCCGGGCGGACGGCGACATCGTCGCTACCGCGTCCGAGCTGGTCGGCTGGGCCAATCAGCAGGGCGGCCATGACAACATCACGGTCGCGTTGGCCAGATTGGCAACAGCGGCCGAGACTGCGGAGGACCCCCCGGGCCGCGACGCAGTGACCGATCAACCGGCCGGTCAACCTCCTGGTTCACTTGAACCAGACCCATCCTCAGGGCCATCGGAAAGGTAGGCACTGACACCATGCCGAGCTTCAGCGCCGAGGTGTTCCAGAACGAGTTCATCTCCGAGGGAGCCACCGACGTCCACGCGGTCGTCTCGGTGACCTGCACCGGCGCCGGTGAGGCGGGCCGCAACGCGACCGGCCTGGCGAACGGTGGCGCGGCCGAGATCATCATCGTGGACACATCGGGCTCGATGCTGGATGAGAAGATCATCGAAGCTCGGCGAGGAGCGGCGGCAGCGGTCGACGCGATCCTGGACGGGACCTGGTTCGCCATCATCGCCGGCACGCATGTGGCCAGCCGGGCGTTCCCGTACCCGAACGCGCGGGTGCCGATGGTGGCGATGGAGCCCGGCGCGCGGGCCGCGGCCAAAGAGGCGATCGGGATGATGCACGCTGACGGCGGCACCGCGATCGGAACCTGGTTGCGGCTGGCCGGGCAGCTGTTCGACACCGTGCCGCAGGCCACGCAGCGGCACGCGATCCTGCTCACCGATGGGCAGAACCAGAGCGAGAAGGCCGCCCAGCTGGACGCCGCGATCGCCTCGGTGACCGGCCGGTTCCAATGCGACTGCCGCGGGGTCGGTGCGGACTGGGAGGTGGCCGAGCTGCGGCAGATTTCCACTGCCCTGCTCGGAACGGTGGGGCTGATCGCCTCGCCAGCCTCGATCGCCCAGGACTTCGAGGAGCTGGTGCAGAAGGCGATGGGACGCGGGGTGGCCGAGGCGACCTTGCGGGTCTGGGCTCCCCAGGGTTCGCAGTTGCTGTTCGTGCGGCAGGTCTCGCCCACGGTCGAGGACCTCACCAGCCGCCGGATCGACATCAATCCGCTGACCGGTGCGTATCCCACCGGCGCTTGGGGGGATGAGTCCCGCGATTACCACGTGGCGATACGGGTTCCACCGCAGCCGGTCGGATCGGAACGGCTGGCGGCCCGGGTCCAGCTGGTGGTCCGGGACGAGGTGGTGTCCCAGGGACTGGTCAAGGCCCGCTGGTCGAACGACGATGCGCTCACCACCCGGATCGATCCCGCGGTGGCGCACTACACCGGGCAGGCCGAGCTGGCCGAGGTGATCCAGGAAGGCCTGGCCGCCAAGGCTTCTGGCGACGAGAACACCGCCACCACCAAGCTCGGCCGGGCGGTCGCGCTGGCCGCCGAGACCGGTAACGACGAGGCGACCGCCAAGCTGAAGAAGGTCGTCGACATCGACGACGCCGCCACCGGCACGGTCCGGCTGAAGCGCCAGGTCGACAAGCTGGCCGAGATGGATCTGGACACCGCATCCACCAAGACCACCCGGGTGAAGCGATGACCTCAACGCTTCGCTGCCCGGACGGGCACGTCACCGAGTCCACCGACTACTGCGATGTCTGCGGGCTGCCGATGACCCTGTCCGCGTCGCCACCGTCTGGCCCGGTAGCCGCTCCTGGTCCCGCTTCCGGCGGTCCGAGCGGACCCGGCGGCGGCTCCGGCCGCCCGGCCGCTGCCGACAAAGCCTGCCCGAACTGCCGCGCAGTGGTGCCCGGTGATGACCTGTTCTGCGAGAACTGCGGCTACGACTTCACCACCGGTCAGCTGCCGGTGGAACCGGCGGCCCTGTCATCACCGGGGCCGGTCACGGCTCCCAATGGGCTGAGCGTCGCTCCGCCCAGTTCGCCCAGTTCACCTGCGGGCGCCGGTCCGGCCTCGGTCACAGCACCCGGCCCAGCCTCCGGCC
>CAXUFS010000284.1:0-3326 GCA_964250315.1 uncultured Kineosporia sp.
GCGTCGCCCGATCGGGTGACGCCGACGCCGACGGGTACGGCAACCGGATCCATCGGACAAGTCCGGCCACCCGTCCGGCCGTGCGGGCTACTCCCGGGCGTGGGCGCGCAGCCGCTCCGACCAGGTGAGCGTGCGGGGGTCGGCGGCGTCCTCCAGCCAGCGATAGGGATCGCTGACTCGGCGGCCATGCAGGTCATCGCTAATATCGACTCGTTCTGCCACTGGATAGCCGGGGGCCGGGGTCATAGCCGCCCACCCTAGGCGAGCCCAATCCTGCGAAAGCGAAGACGTGACCGATCAGCCAGACCATCCTCAGGCAGCCGTCTCAGGCGCCGATGCCGTCCCGGAGGATGAGGAACAGGCCGCCGACCGGCTCGAGCCGGACGCGCTGCCCCCGGATCAGCTGAGGCAGCTGGCCCAGTCCTACGGGGTGGCGACGGAGTTCTGGGACTGGCAGGGCAAGCCGGTCGACGTGCTGACCCGGACCATCACCGCTGTGCTGGCCGGTCTGGACATCCGGGTGCAGACGGCGCAGGACGTCGCCCGGGAACTGGAGAACGCCCGGCTGCGGTCCTGGCGGCGGGTGCTGCCGGAGGTACTGGTGACCCGGCAGGGGGCGCCCGGGACGATCCCGGTCAGCGTTCCGGCTGAGCAGGCCCGTGGCGAGTCCCTGCCCAGGGTGTGGCTGCAGCTGGAGGAGGGCGGCTCCCAGCAGCTGGTCGTGGCCAAAGGTAAGCCGGAGACGATGGAGGTGGACGGCGTCAAGCTCGTCCGGCTGCACTTCACCGTCCCGGTCGGCACCTCGCTCGGCTACCACACCGTCCGGGTGGAGCACGGCGGTGACGACGAAGACGCCACCGAATCGATCATGCCGTTCATGGTCACCCCGGCCCGGCTGGAGCTGCCGGTCGCGCTGCGGCATGGTCGCGCCTGGGGGTTCATGACCCAGCTGTACTCGGTGCGCTCGTCCCGCTCGTGGGGGCTGGGTGACCTGGGTGACCTGGACGAGCTGGCCAGCTGGAGCGGGCGGGAGCTGGGTGCCGACTTCGTGCTGGTCAACCCGCTGCACGCGGCCGAACCGGTGCCGCCGATGGAGCCGTCCCCGTACCTGCCGGTGACCCGGCGGTTCTTCAACCCGATCTATCTGCGGGTGGAGAACATCCGGGAGGTGGCCTACCTGCCCGCCACCGAGCGCGCGATCGTGGAGTGGCAGGCCGAAGCCATGCAGGCGCTGAACACCCAGGACGGCCAGCTGGATCGGGATGCTGTGTGGGCGGCCAAGTTGAGCGTGCTGGAAACGGTGTTCCGGCATCCGCGCAGCCGGGGCCGGCAGGACGCGTTCGAGGCGTTCTGCGAACGAGAGGGCCAGGGCCTGACCGACTTCGCCACCTGGTGCGCCCTGGTCGAGCGGTACGGGGTCCGGACCGCGAGCTGGCCGGAACATGCGCTCGACCCGCGCGGCGACGCGGTGGCCCAGCTGCGGCACGAGCTGGCGGACCGGGTGCGGTTCTATCAGTGGCTGCAGTGGTGCCTGGATGAGCAGCTGGCTGAGGTGGCCCGCACGGCGGCCGATTGCGGGATGTCGGTCGGCATCGTGCACGACCTGGCGGTCGGCGTGCACCCGGACGGCGCGGATGCCTGGGCCCTGCGTGATGTGCTGGCCCAAGGGGTGAACGGGGGAGCCCCCCCGGACATGTACAACCAGCAGGGCCAGGACTGGGGACAGTCGCCGTGGCGGCCGGACCGGCTGGCGGCCACCGGTTACGCCCCGTTCCGGGACATGCTGCGCACCGTGCTGCGGCATGCCGGTGGCCTGCGGGTAGATCACATCGTCGGGCTGTTCCGGATGTGGTGGGTGCCGGAGGGGTTCAGTCCGGTGCACGGCACCTACGTGCACTACGACCACGAAGCTCTGATCGGCATCCTGATCCTGGAAGCTGCCCGGACCGGCTGCGTGGTCGTCGGCGAGGACCTGGGCACGGTCGAGCCCTCGGCCCGCGACTACATGCGCGAACGCGGCCTGCTCGGCACCTCGATCCTGTGGTTCGAGAAGGACGGCCAGGGCCAGCCGCTACCCCCGGAGGCCTGGCGCGAGCTGTGCCTGGCCTCGGTCACCACCCATGATCTGCCGCCGACGGCCGGTTACCTGGCCGGGGAGCACATCGACCTGCGGGAACGGCTGGGCCTGCTCACCCGCTCGGTGGACGAGGAGATCGCCGCCGACCAGGCCGACCAGGCCGCGGTGCTCAAGCAGCTGACCAGCCTGGGCCTGCTCGGGGACGAGCCGACCGAGCGGGACAAGGTGGAGGCGCTGCACCGGTTCCTCACCCGGACCCCGGCCAAGCTGCTGGGCGTGGCGCTGGCCGACGCGGTCGGCGACCGGCGGGCGATGAACCAGCCCGGCACCCAGCAGAGCCAGTACCCGAACTGGCGGCTGCCGCTGGCCGACGGCGTCGGGCGCCCGATGCTGCTGGAAGAGGTGATGGAGACGATCCGGGTCACCACCCTGGCTCGCATCGTCAGCCCAGCCGCTCAGCCGGCCGGCGCCGCAGACTGAGCCCGCGGTCCCAGCCAAGGCGTCACCCCGGCCTCGAAGCGGCCAGTGCGGGCGGGTGCGGGCGGATTTGCCGGGACACGCCCGGCGAGCCGAGCTCGAACTGCCCGCATGCGGAATCCGGAGGCTGAGCACCGTCTCCCCTGGCTAAAGCTGGGCCAGTGCGTGGACGACGTCCACGAGATGGCGCTCGTCCCGGAACTTCAGCGGCTTGCGCGGCAAGTGGCCGACGATCCCGAGTCGGCGCTGATGCAGGTGCTGCGCCTGACCTGCGAACAGCTCGACATGAGCATCGCCGTCCTGGGCACGATCTCCGGCGGAATTCATGTGGTCGACTTCGCCCTGCGAGCGGGATTCGGACGCGATCGTAGCCTGGAGGGGTCTCAGCCGGCCGGGGAGTCCTTCTGCGGCCACGTCCGGCCAGACGCCTCGTTCGTGGTGACCGACGTCGGTACGGTCCCGGAGCTGTCCAGTCTGCCGGTGACTCAGGCGCTCGACGTCGGCTGCTATGCCGGTACCACCCTCCGCGACCATGCCGGTGCGGTCCTGGGGGTGCTCGGCCTGCTCGGCCACGGCCGGCATCAGCGGATGGACCGCCGGGATGTGGCTGTCCTGGAAGATCTGGCCGTCGTTGTCGCCGAGCGCTATCTGACCTGGCGGCGGTGGGGAGGTGACCACGGCGCCCTTCCTCCGAGCCCCGCCCGGCCGCCGAGTGAGGAACCAGGCGGCGACGAACCAGGCGGCGACGAACCAGGCGGCGACGAACCAGGCG
>CAXUFS010000285.1:0-3303 GCA_964250315.1 uncultured Kineosporia sp.
CGGCAGCAGCTTGTTCACGCTGCCGGCCGCGATCACCAGCCGGTGATAGCGCAGCGTCCCAGGGTCGCCGTCCAGGTTGGTGTAGTGCACCGTCTTGGCGCCCATGTCGATGCCGGTGGCGTTCCCGGTCACCACCTGCACACCCGGCAGGATCTGGGACAGCGAGACTGCGATCCTGCGCGGATCGAGCACGCCTCCGGCCACCTCCGGCAGCAGCGGCAGGTACAGGAAGTAGTCGGTCGAATTGAGCAGCACGATCTCGGCCGCTCCCCGGCTGCGGCGGGCGAGCCCGCGCGCGGCCTCGACACCGGCGAATCCGCCGCCGATGATCACGATCCGCGCTGGCTGCGTGCTCATTCCGGCGAGGCTATCGGCGATCTCCGGCTACTGCCTGCGGACCATCCAGCAGCGACCGCACCGTTCTCAGCAGGACATCCAGGGCAGCCGGGTTGGCCAGTGATCCGGCCGCGACCGCCTGCTCCACCGGCGTGCCGCTAAGGATGCGCTTGATCGGCACCTCGACCTTCTTGCCGGACAGAGTGCGGGGGAGTTCAGCCACGGGCACGATCAGATCAGGCAGGTGCCGCGGTGACAGCTGCGAACGCAACGAGGCTCGGATCTCGTCCCGCAGCGCGGGCTCTAGCTGAGTAGCCGATGCCGGGCCGGCCGGTACCACGAACAGGATCAACTGGCCCGCACCGCCACTGGGGTCCTCCAGGTGGATCACCAGGCTGTCCTGGACGCCGTCCAGCGCCTCAACCACTGAGTAGAACTCGGCGGTGCCCAGTCGCACGCCGCCACGATTCAGGGTGGCGTCGGACCGTCCGGTCAGTGTGCACCGCCCGGCCTCGTCGATGATCAGCCAGTCGCCGTGCCGCCAGACGCCGGGGTAACGGCTGTAGTAGGCCTCGTGCATCCGGCGCCCATCCCCATCGGCCCAGAAGCCGACCGGCATCGACGGCATCGGTGCGGTCACGACCAATTCCCCGACCTCCCCGATCACCGAGTGCCCATCCGCGTCGAAAGCCTCGACCCGGCAGCCCAGATGACGGCAGGCGATCTGGCCGGCGTAGGTGTCGTGCAGCGGTGAGCCGCCCAGGAACCCGGTGCAGACGTCGGTGCCGCCGGCCAGCGAGGTGAGCTGGATGCCTGAGCCCAGGCGGTCGAAGACCCACTGGAAGCCCTCGGCCGGCAGCGGGGATCCGGTCGAGCCCATACCGCGCAGCGCGCTCAGTGCCCGTTGCGGCGTCCGCAATTCCAGCTGATTCTTGATCGACTGCTGGATGAAGGTGGCGCTGGTGCCGAAGAATGTGGTTCCGGTGCGCTGAACCAGATCCCAGAGCGCGCTCAGGTCGGGACTGGCCGGATCACCATCGAACATCACGATGGAGGCTCCGGTGGCCGGCCCCGACATCAGGAAGTTCCACATCATCCAGCCGGTGGTGGTGAACCAGAAGAATCGGTCCTCGGGCCCCAGATCCATATGCAGGGCAATGCATTTCAGGTGCTCCAGGGTGATGCCGCCATGACCGTGCACTATCGGCTTGGGCAACCCGGTGGTGCCGGAGGAGTACAAGATGTAGAGCGGTTCGCTGAAACCGGTCTGCTCGAAGGCCAGCTCACCGGGGTGCGCTGAGGTCAGGCCGTCCCAAGTCAGGTCCTCGCCGCCGGAAGGCCTGAAGGCGGGATCGAGATAGGGCAGCCAGACCACGGTTTCGATGCTGGGCACCCCGGCCCGGATCTGCTCAACCTGATCAGCGCGGTCGATTCGCCGGGAGCCGTAGACATAGCCGTCCACCGCCAGCAGCAGCCGGGGCTCGACCTGTCGCAACCGGTCGACAACGCTGGAAACGCCGAATTCCGTTGCACAGGAGGAGAAGACGGCGCCCAAGCTGGCGCATGCCAGCATCAGGATCAGCGTCTCGGGGATGTTCGGCGCGTAGGCGCAAACCCGGTCCCCGCGGCGGATGCCCAGTCCGAGCAGTCCGGCCTGAGCCCGGGCCACGGCCTGTCGCAGTTCAGCTGCGGTGAAGGTCACCGGCGGCCGGGACTGACTCTCGGCGATCAGCACCACATCGTCCGGCTGGCGGCCCGGCATCCGGAGCACGGCTTCGGCATAATTGAGCGTCCGGCCCGGAAACCACTGGGCTCCGGGCATTTGGACCGAAGCTGTGGCCGGGCCATCACCACTGGCCGACTGCAGCGAATCCAGATCGAAGTACGCCCAGATCGACTCCCAGAAGCCGTCGATATCGCTGATCGACCAGCGCCACAGGTCCTCATAGCCGGTGAAGTGGCGATTCCTCTGATCCGACAGCCAGGCCAGGTAATGTCCGATCCGCGATGTCCTTCGCGCATCTGGGGCGGCGCGCCGCAGCAACCGGGCGGCTGGTGTGATCATCTGGGCCTCTTCAGCTACGGATCGTCATCCGCTGGATCAGATTTCCGTCCAGCACGAACTCGGCGCGGCTGGGCCCGGTGATGCCGTCGCCGGTGACCTCCATCTCCAAGGTCACGTCCGGCCCATTGGTGAGCACGCCGACAATCTGGAACCGGTTGTTCGTGCCCACGTTCTCGGCTTCGTCCCAGCTGGCGATCGCATCGTGCCCGGCGAACTTCCGGCCCCGGTCGTCGACCACGCCATCATCGGCGAAACAGGTGATGAACAGGCCCGAGTCGCCTGCGTTGGTGGCATCGATCAAGCGGTGGATGACCGCCGGAATGAGACTTTCGGCGGGTACCGATTCAGTGGGGTCGGCTTCGGGTGACATGGCACCATCCTTACCGAACCGGGCCGGTCCGGCCACTAGCTGTCCGTCCGGCGAGCTGTGCGGTATCCGCCGAATCTCCGGCGCCCAGCCCTAACGGGGGGTGCCGGGGCCCGGACGCGAGGCGCGGCGCCGGGCGCGATACGCCGCCACATGAGCCCGGTTGGCGCAGTTGCCGGTGTCGCAGTAACGCTTGGACCTGTTCTTGGAGAAGTCGACCAGCACTGCCCGGCAGTCGCTGGCCGCGCACACCCGCAATCGGTCCAGATCGTTCATCCGGATGATGTCGACGAACGCCATCGCCGCCTCGGCGGCCATCCGCTGGGCCAGGGGTGCGTCCGGCCCGGTGGCATGGATGTGCCAGTCCAGCTGGTCGTGGATGCTCAGCTGGGGCAGCGCCTGGGCGTCGCGCAGCATCCGGTTCACCAGCTGCGCCGCGGTGGCCCGGTCGTTGATCTCCCAGACCTGGCGGAGCACCGGGCGCAGCGCCCGGACGCCGTCCAGGTCGCGCGGGGCGGGAGTGCAGCGGCCGGGG
>CAXUFS010000286.1:0-1123 GCA_964250315.1 uncultured Kineosporia sp.
GGGCGACCGGCCGGATCGGCACCTGGGCCGCCCCGTGATCCACCCCACCATCGACGCCGGCCAGTTCCAGCGGGCGCGGCTGGTGCCGGCCGGCCGCCAGAAACCAGCCTGGGGCGGCGGCCAGCCGGGTCAGTGAGCCGTAGCCCAGCCGGACCGCGTCCTCAGCGGCCGATCCTTCACCGGGCAGCAGTGCCCCCGGATCGCGCACCAATACCCCGGCATCGCGGGTCAGGCCGATCTGCACGGCCTCGCTCCGGCTGGGCGCGGCCGAGGAGAGTCCCAGTACCAGGTACACGGACAGTCCGGCCAGGACCACGGCGTCCACCCAGGCGGGCAGCGCGCCGATGCCGAGCAGCACCCGCTGACGCTCGTCACGCCAGGAGATCTCCCGGTGGCTGATGCCGGGAGTGACACGCGGGGATCGCCCCAGGCCCTCATCCATGGTCAGCCCAGGGTACGGCGCAGCCACCAGCTGAGCTGGGACAATCCGATCAGGCCGAGCAGCAGGGCGAGCCAGGCGCCAGCGGCGGCCCAGAAGCCGGGGATCGGCAGCAGATGCCTGGTCCAGTCACCGGCCACACTCCCGGCCAGCAAGAAGGCCGCCGTCACGATCACCCGGGCCGGGCGTTCGGCCACCGTGATCACGGTGTCGTCTTGCAGCCCCATCGCCCGGGCCAGGGCCCGCAGGTACTCGTGCATCAGGAACACCACACCGAGCAGGACGCAGACGCCGGCCGGGGCGCCGGCCAGCCACAGGGTCAGCGCCAGCAGCAGGTCACTGATCCGATCGCAGACGGCGTCCACCACCGCACCCCGCGGCCGATCCCGGTGCTGCAGCACGGCGGTGGCGCCGTCCAGGCCGTCGGACAGGCCGCCCAACCCGATCAGCACCGCCGCGATGACCTGGGCACCGGGCGGCTCCAGCCACAGCGCCGCCGCGGCCAGCCCGCACAGTCCCACCCCGCCGGCGCTGACCAGGTCAGGTGAGATCCCCCAGCGCGCCAGGGGTTTGGCCAGCCGGTACATCTGCCGCAACCAGAAGGCGACCAACCCGGCCGGGCGCCTCCCCGGCGGCCCCGCCCCCCAGGGCCGCGAGGCCGAGCGGAGCCACGCGGGGCCGGGC
>CAXUFS010000286.1:1133-3292 GCA_964250315.1 uncultured Kineosporia sp.
GGTGCGCCGCGGGCTGCCCCCGCGACCAGATGGCCAGGTACTCGGAGAGGTCCACGTCGGTCCAGTACTGGAACGACGGGCTATCGCAGGGCGGCCAGGCCCAGCTGGCCGAACACCTCGAGCGTCGCTGTGGATCGGTTCAGTGTGTAGAAGTGCAGGACCGGCGCCCCGCCGGAAAGCAGCTGAGCCGACAGCGCGGTGGCTTCCTCCACCCCCGCCGCGCGGACCGCGGCCGGGTCACCGGCCAGCCGCTCGAACCGGGCGATCAGGCCGGCCGGCACCGGCCGCCCGGACAACTCACCGAACCGGGCCACCTGGCGCACACTGGTGATCGGCATGATCCCGGGGATGATCGGAATCGCGCAGCCCAGGCGCTGCACCCGCTCGACCAGCTGGAAGTAGTCGTCCGGATCGAAGAACATCTGGGTGATGGCGAAACTGGCGCCGGCCTCGGCCTTGGCCGCCAGGATCCGGGCATCCTGGCCCGCGTCCTGGCTGGCCGGGTGAATCTGCGGGAACGCGCCCACCCCGACGCTGAACCGGCCCAGCTCACGGACCAGCCGGACCAGCTCGACCGCATAGTTCAGGCCGCCCGGATGAGGTGTCCAGGGGGCGGCCGGCCCGGCGGGCGGATCGCCGCGGATCACCATCACGTTGGCCACGCCTCCGGCCGCGTACTGCCCGATCACGGTCCGAAGCTCAGAGCGGGTGGCGCCGACACAGGTCAGATGAGCCATCGGCGTCAGGGTGGTGGTCTCGGCGATCTGCCGGGTGATCCGGCTGGTCCGGTCCCGGGTGCTTCCCCCCGCTCCGTAGGTCACAGAGACGAAGGTGGGATTGACCTGCTCCAGCCGCCGGATGGCCTGCCAGAGCACAACCTCGGCGTCGTCGTCCTTGGGTGGGAAGAACTCGAACGAGACCGATGGCCGGCCGGACTCGACCAGATCCGCCAGGATGTTCTGTAGTTCCGGCTGGCCGGGCTGATCCCGCTGATCCCGCTGGGAAGGCGGATGAGGCATGAGCCCAGCCTACGGGAGCGGAAAAGTGACCCAGCTCACGCCAGTTCGTGCATCCGGCCGGGGGGCGCTCAGCCCGCGTGCTGAGCAAAGAACACCGCCATACGCTGTGTTCTTCGCGGCTCCTCAGACCGCGGCTCGCTTCGATTGGACCGACATTGGACACGACGTGACCGAGATGACCTCACCCACCCGGCCGGTGGACGCCGAGGAACTCCGCTCACGGGTTGACGGCTACCTTCAGTCGTTCCTGGCCTTACATGCCGCCCAGGTTCAAGCGGTCGATCCCGCCGCCGGTGAGCTGGTGAGCGCCATTGCCGAGCTGGTCCGGACCGGCAAGCGGCTGCGGCCCGCCTTCTGCTACTGGGGATGGCGAGGAGCAGGCGGCCCGGACGACACCGGCTGCGTGATCGCCGCCGCGGCCGCGCTGGAGCTGTTCCATGCTGCGGCGCTGATCCATGACGACCTGATGGACGGCTCGGACATCCGGCGCGGCATGCCCGCCGTGCACCGCCGGTTCGCCCAGCTGCATCGCCAGGCCGGCTGGCAGGGTGATGCCGAGCGGTTCGGGCTGTCCGGCGCGGTGCTGGCCGGGGACCTGTGCCTGGCCTGGGCGGACGAGGTGCTGGGCTCCTGCGGTGCCGGGCCGGCCCGGCTGGCCGCGGGTTGCGCTGTGGTCAATCGGATGCGGACCGCGCTGGTCAGCGGGCAATACCGGGATGTGCTGACCCAGTCAGCGCCGCCCGCTGACCCGGCCCGGGCGGCCGAACGGGCCGAACTGGTGATCCGGTACAAGAGCGCCAAGTACTCGGTCGAACATCCGCTGCTGCTGGGGGGCACCCTGGCCGGGGCCAGCGAAGCGGTGCTGTCCACGTACTCGCGGTACGGGTTGGCGCTGGGCCACGCCTTCCAGCTGCGGGACGACGTGCTGGGGGTGTTCGGGGACCCGGAGGAGACCGGCAAGCCCGCGGGTGACGATCTGCGCGAGGGCAAGCGCACCGTGCTGATCGCGCTGGCCCTGCGCCGAGCCGATGCCCGCCAGGCCGCCCTCGTGCGCGACCTGCTGGGCGATCCGCTGCTGGACGCTGGCGGAGTCGGCGCCCAGCGGCAGGTCAACGTCGGCACCGGCGCACGGGCGGCGAT
>CAXUFS010000287.1:0-3232 GCA_964250315.1 uncultured Kineosporia sp.
CTGCTGATCGCCGGCCTGCGTGGTGTCGAGGTGAACCCGTCCCGCCCGCCCAGCCGGGCCCAGCGGCTGCGCGAGCTGGCCTCTTCTCCCTCGGCCAGTGGCCGGTTCGGGCTCGGGGTGCTGACCGGCGTGCTGACCCTTCTGTTCACCCGGTGGCCAGTGGCCGCGCTGGGCCTGGGTGCGCTGGTGGTGGCCTGGCCGCAGCTGTTCGGCGGCACCCGGGCCGAGCG
Source organism: uncultured Kineosporia sp. (assembly GCA_964250315.1). GTDB lineage: Bacteria > Actinomycetota > Actinomycetes > Actinomycetales > Kineosporiaceae > CAXUFS01. The sequence goes on from CAXUFS010000287.1 coordinate 231, forward strand.
CGTTCAGATCAACCAGCTCGAGGCCCTGGTGATCTGGACCGAGTCGCTGCGGGACACCATCGCCGCGCACGCCAGCCTGGAACGGGCCATTCCGGCGTCCACCCAGAATGCGCCGCCGCTGATCCGGCCCTCGCTGATCCGGCTGGCCGGCCAGATCAACGTGCGCGCCCCGCTGGACCTGGCCCTGCAGGGCCTGGCCGCTGACCTGGACGACGCCAGTGCCGACCTGGTGATCGCCGCGCTGATCCTGAACATTCGCCGCCGCGGTGACCGGCTGTCCCAGGTGCTCGGAGGCTTGGCCAACGCGGCCCGCGAAGAGCTGGACATGCGCCGGACGGTGCTGGCCGGACGGGCCGGGCTGCGCCGCGGCGTACAGATCGTGGTGCTGCTGACCATCGGCTTCGCGATCTACCTGAGGGCGGTCAGCCCCAAGTACCTCGCGCCCTACAACTCCTCGGCCGGTCAGATCGCGCTCGCCGTCGTGGTGGGCATGTTCGCCTGGGGGTTCGCCTGGATGCGCAAGCTCGCTGCTGGCCACGCCGTCCAGCCGTTCCTGAGCCGTCCAGGCCAGGGGGTCAGTGCGGGCGACGTCCAGGTGGTGGCCTATCTGACCGGCCTGTCCAACCGGCAGGCCCGCCAGCTCAGCACCACCGCGCCCGTGCCCACCCCCGTCCGGGCGGCGGCTCCGGGCTCGGAGTGGCGGATGCCGGGAGTGGTCCGATGATCGCCCTGGCCCTGGTCGGCGGCCTGATCGGCGTGCTGCTGTTCGGGCTGCTCTGGCATCTCTCTCCGCGGCGTCAGACTGCGCTGGTACGGCTGGGCCGCTTCGACGCTCAGAATCGGGCCGACCCGGGCCGGGACGTTGACGTGGCGGCCGTGAACACGCTGGAGGGCCGCTCGGCCGGACTGCAGCTGCGGATGGGACAGGTGCTGGCCAGCTACCTGCAGCGCACCGGGATCAACTATTCGAGTCTCCGCCAGGACCTGGCCCTGACCGGCCGGTCCTATCAGGCGGCGATGGCCCGCAAGGCAATCGCCTTCGTGGCCGGTTTCCTGCTGACCCTGCTCGCCTCGGTCGGGGTGATGCTGGTGCTGCACGTGTCCCTGCCTTTCGGCACGCCCGCGCTGCTGGCCATCGCGGGCGGGCTGCTCTTCTTCTTCCTGCCCGACGTCGAAGCCCGGCGTGAGGCGGCCGATCGGCGGCGGGACTTCCGCCGGGCCTTCGGTGCCTACCTGGACCTGGTCGCACTGGAAATGGCGGGCTCGGCCGCCCCGACCGAGGCGCTGCCGACGGCGGCCCGGGTGGGCACCGGCTGGCCGCTGGCCCTGCTGCGGGACACCTTGTTCCGGGCCACCGCGGCCGGGCACGACCAGTGGGAGGCGCTGTCCGAGCTGGGCGAGCGGATCGGCGTCCCCGAGCTGCGCGATCTGGGTGCCCTGGTGAAGCTGGTCGGCCAGGACGGCGCCCAGATCCGGGAGACCCTGACCGCCAGGGCCGCGACGATGCGGCGCCGGGAACTGGCGGAATCCGAGGGCGAAGCGAGCGAGCGCGATCAGTCCATGCGGATGGCGCAGCTGCTGATCGGCTTCGGCTTCATCGTCTTCATCACCTATCCAGCGATCGTGGCCGTGATGAATATCTGACCCCATGAGCGGCTGTTCAGCCTCCAGCAGCCGCTGACCCGATTCTGAAAGCACATCGCAGAAATCCAAGGAAAGGACGCCTTGACAATGTTGTTCGAGATCCAGATGGCCTGGTACTGGCTGCAGGCTCGAGTGGAGCCGATCCGGCAGAACCCGGAGCGCGGTGACATCGTGCAGACGGCGATCATGATCGGCCTGTTCGCGGCCGGTGCGATCGTGGTGGTTGGCATCCTGGTGGGCAAGGCGAACCAGGCCGCCAACAGCGTCAAGATCAAGTAATCGCTTCGGAGCCAGGAACCCAGCGGTGTCCGGCCGGTTCGGGCGGCAGCGAAGTGGCGACGATCACGGCTACAGCGTCGTGGAGGCAGCCATCACGCTGCCCGCTCTGGTGCTGATGTGCATGCTCGTGGTCCAGTTCGCGCTGCTCTGGCACGGCCGGCACGTGGTCGAAGCAGCCGCCCGGGACGGCGTGGAAGCGGCCCGGGCCTATCAGGCCAGCGCCAGCGATGGGCGGGCGGCGGCGTCCTCCTACATCTCGGCGGTGGCACCGAAACTGATCACCAGCCCCAGCATCGCGGTCAGCCGCAGCGCCACCGTGGTGACGGTGACGATCCGGGCCAGCGTGCTGCGGGTGATCCCGATGGGCAGCTACGCCGTGACCGAGTCGGCGTCCGGGCCGGTGGAGCGCTTCGTGGCTTCCGGCACCGGCCCGCTGGCCGAGCCCGCAGCTTCAGCCGGGGTGTGGCTGTGAGCTGCGGGGTGACGCCGGGGGGCACACCGGCGCACAGGGTTGGATCGGCAGGCAGGCGCCTCCGGGAGGAGGGATTGATGGCATTGGAGCTGGCGATCGTGACCCCAGTGGTGATCGTGATGCTCTTCACCGTGGTCGCCTTCGGCCGGATCACGCACGGCCGTCAGCTGGTCGATTACGCCGCGGCGGCCGGTGGCCGGGCCGCCGCGCGGGCCACCACGCCGGGAGAGGCGCAGAGCCAGGCGCGGACCGCGATCACCTCCACTCTGAGCCAGGCCGGGGTCTCCTGCAGCAGCACGTCGGTGAGCGTTGACACCAGCGCGTTCCGGCCGGGCGGCCAGGTCGGGGTTCAGGTCCGCTGCCTGACCAGCCTGGCCGGGCTGGCGCTGACCGGCCTGCCGGGCTCGATCACCCTGACCGCCAATTCGGTCACCCCGCTGGAGACCTACCGGGATTTCGGATGATCATGAGCAGGAGCAGGTTCCACGCGCTGGCTCGTGTGGGCGCCCGGATCACTCGCGGCGACCGGCCGGACCAGGGTTCGGTCGCGCTGTTCATGGCCCTGTTCACCGTTGCCCTGCTGGCGATGGCCGGACTGGTGGTGGAC
>CAXUFS010000288.1:0-3225 GCA_964250315.1 uncultured Kineosporia sp.
GAGGCGTCGAAGATCAGCGCACCAGTCCGCTGCCGCCGTTCCGGCGGCCCCGTGAGGCTCGCCGCGACCGCCCCGGCGTGCGCCGTCTGCGCGCCCGCGCTGGCCAGCACACTTTGCACGGCGTCCAGCAAGGTGCCGTCCGAGGCCGAGCCGATCACCGCAGGCGCGCTCAGCAGCGGCTGACCCGATTCGTAGCGGCGCAGGACCGGAGGCTGCGGCAGGCCCAGCCGGGGAAAGACAGCCTGGCCGAAGGGCGATGACGCGATCCGCTGGAACCTGTCCACGGGGCTTAACGTAGCGGTGGACCGCATTTCGCCAGCACTCAGTCAGGAGCACAGTTGGTGAGCCAGACACCGCGCCGGGTGGCCATCCTCGGCGGCAACCGAATCCCCTTCGCCCGGGCCAATTCGGCCTACGCAGGCGCCTCCAACCAGGACCTGCTCTCGGCCGCGCTGGACGGCCTGATCAACCGGTTCGGCCTGGCCGGGCTGGAACTGGGCGAGTTCGTGGCCGGTGCGGTGCTGAAGCACAGCAAGGACTGGGACTTGGCCCGTGAGGTGGTGCTGGGGTCCCGGCTGGCTCCGGCCACCCCCGCCTACGACATCCAGCAGGCCTGCGGGACCGGCCTGCAGGCGGTGATCCAGGTGGCCAACAAGATCGCGCTCGGCCAGATCGACGCGGGCGTGGCCGGGGGTACCGACACCGCCACGGACGTGCCGCTGGCGCTCAGCCCGGGGCTGCGCCGGGTCCTGATCGACCTCAACCGGCAGAAGACCGCCGCGGGCCGGCTGAAGGCGCTGAGCGCCCTGCGGCCTGGCCAGCTGGCACCGGAGATCCCGCGCAACTCCGAGCCGCGGACCGGGCGCTCTATGGGCGAGCACACCGCGCTCACCGCGGCCGAGTGGGGTATCTCCCGGGAGGACCAGGACCAGCTGGCGCTGGCCAGCCATCAGCATCTCGAAACTGCCTACGAGCAAGGCTTCTTCGACGACCTGATCACGCCCTATCTCGGCCTGGAGCGCGACCAGAACCTGCGGCCGGGCCAGACCATCGACCAGCTGGCGCGGCTGAAAACGGTTTTCGGCCGCGGCGAGACCGCCACCATGACGGCGGGCAACAGCACGCCACTGTCGGACGGCGCGTCGGTGGTGCTGCTGGCCAGCCAGGACTGGGCCGCGGAACGGAACCTGCCGGTGCTCGCCTGGTTCGAGTGGTCCCAGACCGCCGCGGTGGACTACGTGCACGGCGGCGAGGGGCTGCTGATGGCACCGGCCTACGCGGTGCCGAAGATGCTGACCCGGGCCGGGCTGAGCCTGCAGGACTTCGACTTCTATGAGATCCACGAGGCGTTCGCGGCGCAGGTGCTGGCCACCCTCAAGGCCTGGGAGGACCCGATCTTCTGCAAGGAACGGCTCGGCCTGGACGGCCCGCTGGGCTCGATCGACCGATCCAAGCTGAACGTCAACGGCGGGTCGCTGGCCGCCGGGCATCCGTTCGCCGCCACCGGCGGCCGGATCGTGGCCACCCTGGCCAAGCTACTGGCGCAGCGCGGCTCCGGGCGCGGGCTGATCTCGATCTGCGCGGCCGGCGGCCAGGGAGTGGTGGCGATCCTGGAACGCTGAACCGGCGCCGAGCCAGTACGGTGAGTTGGATGGAATCGAACGAATGGTGGCGATCCGCAGTCACCTATCAGCTGTACATCCGCTCATTCGCCGACTCCGACGGCGACGGCCTGGGCGACATCAACGGGATCCGGTCCCGGCTGCCCTATCTGGCCGGGCTGGGCGTGGACGCGATCTGGGTGAACCCCTGGTATCCGTCTCCGCAGCGGGACGGCGGCTATGACGTCGCCGACTACCGGGGCATCGACCCAGCCTTCGGCAGCCTGGATGGCGCCCAGGCGCTGATCGACGAGGCCCATGCCGCCGGGCTGAAGGTGCTGCTGGACATCGTTCCCAACCACACCTCCAGCGACCACACCTGGTTCCAGGCCGCACTTGCCTCGCCCCCGGGTTCCCCGCAGCGGGCCCGGTACTGGTTCCGGCACGGCCGGGGCGTGGACGAGATCGACCCGCCCAACGACTGGCAATCCGTCTTCGGCGGCCCCGCCTGGACCCGGGTGATGGAGGCAGACGGCCAGCCGGGCCAGTGGTACCTGCACCTGTTCGACGTCAGCCAGCCCGATCTGAACTGGGCCAACCCCGAAGTGGTGGCCGAGTTCGAGAGCATCCTGAAGTACTGGTTCGACCGAGGCGCGGACGGCTTCCGGATCGACGTGGCGCACGGACTGGCCAAGGATGCGGAGCTGCCCAGCCTGGGCCAGCCGCCGGCCGAGCAGATCCTCCAGCACATCCACGTCGAGAATCACCCGTACTGGGATCGGCCCGAGGTGCAGCAGATCTACGAAGGCTGGCGCGCGATCGCCGACAGTTACGATCCGCCCAAGGTTTTCGTGGCTGAAGCCTGGGTCGACTCGGCTGACAAGCTGGCTCAGTACCTGCTGCCGACCCGGCTGCACAGTGCCTTCGACTTCGAGTTCATCCGCTCGCCCTGGAACGCCAAGTCACTGCGCACCTTCGCTCAGACCTCCCTGGCCGCACACGACGCCATGGGCGCACCGGTGATGTGGGTGCTGTCCAACCACGACATCACCCGCCATGTCACCCGGCTGGGCCGCGACCAGCCCGGCCCAGCCGGCCCAGCCGCCACCGACGTCCTGCACGCCGAAGGGCCGTCCGACCTCGTGCTCGGCACCCGACGGGCCCGGGCCGCCATCCTGCTCGAACTGGCCCTGCCGGGCGGCGTGTACCTCTATCAGGGCGAAGAACTCGGCCTGGAGGAGGTGCTCGATCTACCCGACGAACTGCGCCAGGACCCGACCTGGGAGCGGTCGGGGCACACCGTCCGCGGACGGGACGGCTCCCGGGTGCCGCTCCCCTGGGCGACGTCTGGCCCGTCCCTGGGCTTCGGCCCGGACACCGGGGCCGCGCCGTGGCTGCCGCAGCCGGCTCATTGGGCCCAGTTGTCGGTACAGGCCGAGGACGGCGACCGTGGTTCGATGCTCTGGTTCTACCGCGAAGCCCTGCGGCTGCGCCACGAACTGCCGCAGCTGGGGGCCGGCGGTGGCCCGATCACCTGGACCGGGGACGAGCCCGACGTCCTGGGGTTCAGCCGCAGCCGGCTCATTGGGCCCAGTTGTCGGTACAGGCCGAGGACGGCGACCGT
>CAXUFS010000289.1:0-3218 GCA_964250315.1 uncultured Kineosporia sp.
GCCGGAGGAGATCGCCGGGCCCTATCGGGCAACGCTGACCAAACTGCAGGACTCCGCTCCCCCGCTGCCCAGTGCCACGGTGCATCGGGTACTGGCCGAGGAACTCGGGGTCCGCTGGCGCCGCAAGTTCCTCGAGTTCGACGACCAGCCAGCGGCCGCGGCGTCGATCGGGCAGGTGCACAAGGCCGTCTGGAAGGACGGCCGGCCGGTCGCGGTCAAGATCCAATATCCGGGCGCCGCCGAAGCCCTGGTGTCGGACCTGAACCAGGTCAGCCGGGTCGGCCGGGTGGCGGCGGGATGGATCCCGGGCCTGGACATCAAGCCGATCCTGGCCGAACTCAAGGCGCGGATGGTGGAAGAACTCGACTACAGCATGGAGGCGCGCAGCCAGAGCCAGTTCGCCAAAGCCTTCCAGGACGACGAGGTGTTCCTGATCCCGCAGATCGTCGCCTCCAGTCCGCGGGTACTGGTCAGCGAATGGGTGGACGGTGTTCCACTGTCGGCTCTGATCGCGTCCGGTAGCCGGGCCGAGCGTGATCTCGCCGCCCGGCGCTACCTCGAATTCTTGATGGCCAGCCCGGCCCGGGCCGGGCTGCTGCACGCGGACCCGCATCCGGGCAATTACCGGCTGACCGCCGACGGCCGGTTCGGCATCCTCGACTTCGGTGCGGTGAAACGGCTTCCGCACGGCATGCCTCCGGCGATCGGGCAACTGCTGGCGCTGGCTCTGCAGGGACAAGGGGAAGAGGTGGTGGCCGGCCTGCGGGCCGAGGGATTCATCAAGCCATCGATCAGCATTGACGGCGCCTCTCTGCTGACTTATCTGTCCCCGTTCCTGGAGCCCGCCCGGCACCCGGTCTGGCGATTCGAGCGGGCCTGGCTGCGGCAACTCTTCCAGCACGTCAACGATCCCCGCCGCCCGGAGTGGACGATGGGCCTGAAGCTGAACCTTCCCCCGGAGTACCTGCTGATCCATCGGGTGTGGCTGGGGGGAATCGCCGTGATGTGCCAGATCGACGGCGAAGTGCCGGTGCGGGAAGTCCTCGAGCAGTGGCTGCCCGGATTCGGCTCCACTGCCGCAGCCCAGCCCTGAACCCCGCCCCGCGCGCTAGTATTGGGCTTCTGACCTGCAACTATGCGCCGCTGAACCGACGGTGCGATGACGAGCAGGTTTCGCCCGAGCTGGTGAATTTTCACCCGCACGTGATCTGGCCCGCGTAGCCTGGAGGCATGCCGAGTCCAGCAGGGCAAAGCCTGCGTCCCGCTCAGCTCAACGGTCTGGCGCACATTCCGGCCCAGGCGGTGGCCTCCACCCGCTGCCGGAGATGCGCAATGGCTGCGCCGTCTGGATTGGCCCGCGTTCACGGAGTCTGGTCGGTGATCGACGGCTCCCCTTCCTGGGAATGTGAACATTGTGCCCGGGAGAACCTTTTCGAGATCGAGACCGGGATTCCGGCCCGTTGAACGGCCGGGCCGCTCAGACGCCCAGGTAGACCAGACCCGGTCCCTCGTCCCGGTAGCTCACGCCAAGCTCGGCGCACACCTGGGCCAGCGCGGGGGCCCAGCTGCCGGTGATCATGACGTCGGCGGCCTCGAAACCGTGATCGGCAGTGAGCAGGAACGCGACGTCGTCCAGCACACCCAGCCCGCGCAGGTGTCCCAGCAGGACCCCCAGCCTGCGATCGGCCTCGATCAGACTGGCCCGGGCGATCACTGATCTGGGGCCACCAGCATGGTGCCCAGCGTCGGTGATGCAGTTGTTCCACCAGGTCAGGGCCGGGGCGTGGGCGGCGTCCGGCCACAGCTGGAGCATCTGGGCCAGCCCGGCGTCGTCGACCCGGGTGCACCACCGGTAGTAGCCGTCAGCCAGATGCTCCGGATCGGTCAGGAACGGGCTCTGCTCAGCAGCCGGGAGCAGGTGCTGCAGCTCGTCCGCGCCCCCCGCCTCATGGTGTTCAGACCGGCGCTCCCGGATCAGCTGCATGGTCGAGTAGCTCGCCCCCCGGTCGATCGGCTCGTTCACGCACCCGGTCCGGGCGCCGGGGCGCTCGGCGGCCAAGATCTCGAACACCGTGCGGACCGGCGGGCGCAGCCATTCCGCACTGCGGTGCCACGTGCTCTCATCGTTGGCCAGCACCGTCTGAGCGAGTTTCCGGTCGTAGAAGACGTTGCCGAGAATGCCGTGCCGGCCCGGGCCCAAGCCGGTCAGTGCACAGGTGTGATTGCACAAGGTGACGCTGGGGAACTCGGCCACCGCACCACCGATCAGAGCCATCCCCTGCTCCAGAAGCGATGCCACGTGCGGCAGTTGGCCGTCCTGCGCCAGCTGCAGCAGATCCGAGCAGTGGGCGCCGTCCCAGAGCAATCCGATCACGAACCGGGCTCCGGGCTGGACCAGATCGGTGCGGGCGCGGCCGTCCAGTGGTTTGCCGAGGGCATCCAGCTGAGCGCTGGCCGGCACTCCGGCCAGGTGCAGCAGGGTCGGTCCGATGTCGATGGTCCGGGCGCTGCCGTGGATCAGCCCGCGGCGGGTCACCCCAGCACCGGACAGCACGAACGGCGCCCGGGACTGGATCACGTCCAGCGAGCCGTGCTCGCCCCGATGGCCGCCCTGGCCGGGGAAATAGTGCCGGGGAGTGTGCACGATCACCAGGTCAGGGCTGCGCTCGGGATCGGCGAAGAACGAAGCCAGCCGGCGCGCCGGATCGGGGTAGGAGTTGAGACGACTGGACGGCGAAGGATCGGCCAGCTCCAGCTGGTAGGGCAGGAAGGCGAGCGGATCGGTCCTGGCCACCGGATCGTGCCCGGCCAGCACAGTGTGCTGTTCAGCGTCACCGGGCCCCGGGCTCGGACGAAGCAGCACTGACCCCTCGTGATTGGCGACCACAATGGCGATCCCGGGGCCGCCGGCGCCCGGTTCGGGGTAGGCGACCAGGTCGATGATGCTGGCCAGATCCGGCTGGGTCAGCCGATCGGCGACGGCCTGCACGATCTGCCGCGGGGTGCTCATGCGCTCAAACATAAGGAGTGGGCCGGGCCCCCACCCAACCCCCGGGCCGCCCCCGACGCGCGATCCCCGCCCCCCCCCCGGCGAGCGTCTCCGAAGCCGTGCGCCGCACGCGCGCCACGGCCGACGCGGAAGCCGGCGTGTCGACGGTGTTGAAGACGCGCCTGGACCGCTTCACGTCCTTCAAGCCCACGTGGGCGCAGATCCAACA
>CAXUFS010000290.1:0-3213 GCA_964250315.1 uncultured Kineosporia sp.
GACAGGGGCCGGTGAGATGACCGCCCCCGCTCTGTTCGCCGCGATCGGCGGCAAGCCGTACGCGCGGGAACGCAGGGGGATTCGCTGGCCAGCGCGAGGCCCGTGGTTAGGTCGTGCCATGTCGCTGAACGCCGGTCAGGCGCAGGTTCTGACCCTGATCGTCGTTCTGCTGATCACTGTGGTGGTGCTGCTGGTGCTGGTCCGGACCCGGCGCCGGCCTCGGACCGATGGCTCGATCCCGCCCGGGCGGGATGGTGGGCCGCCCCGGGCGGCGGTCATTGTGCACGGCACCAAGGTTGACGACAGCGACGCGCGGCGGCGCCAGATCGAGGTGGGTTCCGGCGAGCTGGGCTGGGCTGAGCCGGTCTGGCTGCCGACCACCGCCGAGGATCCCGGCCACAGTCAGACCGTGAAAGCGCTGGCTGAGAGGGTCGATCAGGTTCTGGTCTTCGGTGGCGACGGCACGGCCAGGGTAGTGGCGGGGGTACTGGCCGGAACATCGGTGCCGATGGGCCTGCTGCCGGCTGGAACCGGCAATCTGCTGGCCCGGAACCTGGGTATCCCGCCGAATCGGCTGGAGTCGTCCCTGCACATCGCCCTGACCGGCCGCCCCCGGACGATCGACATCGGCCGGGCTGAGTTCGCCCGGACCCTGGACGGCCAGGAACTCCCGGTGGCCGAACCGTTCATGGTGATGGCCGGGCTGGGATTCGATGCCGAGGTGATGGCCGACACCGATCCGGCACTGAAGCAGCGGCTGGGCTGGGCGGCGTACATCGTGTCCGGGCTGCGGCGGCTGCGAGGCCTGCGCACGCCGGTGACGATCAGCGTGGACGAGGACCCGCCCCAGCACCGCCGGGTCCGGGCGGTGGTGATCGGCAACTGCGGAACCCTGCAGGGCGGTATCCAGCTGATGCCCGGTGCCCTGCTGGACGACGGCTGGCTGGACGTGGTGATCGTGGCTCCACGCTCGCTGCTGGGCTGGCTGACCGTGACCCGGGCGGTGATCACGCGCAAGCACCACTCAACCGTGCAGCACCTGCGCTGCCGCCGGATCGAGATCCGGGCCGAACGGCCGCTGGCGGTCCAGTTCGACGGCGATCCGGCGGGGGAGGCTCAGATCCTGCGGGCCCACGTCGAGCCGCTGGCCGTGGTCATCCGGGTGCCCGGCTGAGCCGGTCGATTCTGTCCAGCTTCTCGTCCTTCTCGTCCTTGGCTCGGACTCCGGCAGAGCCGGGTGACCGGCTGACCAGCAGCCAGAGAGCCAGCAACGCCAGCAACGCCCACTCGGTGAACGAGTTCTGCACCACCCGGGCGATGAACCGCGGCACGTCCGGGTCGGCGACCAGATTGGCCCCCCACCAGGGCAGCCGCATCCACAGCAGCGCCGCTGCGATCAGCGCGGCCGCCACCCGGCGCGGATCGCGGCCGCAGCCGAGCAGAGCCCCGATCACCACCACTGCCCAGTGCAGGTGGTGCACCCAGGACACCGGCGAGACCAGGAACGCCACCAGGCCCATCACCGCCACCACGGCGACGCCGTCCCCGATCCGATCGAACCGGCGAGCCAGCACCAGCCCGGCGGCGAGCACGGCCAGTGCGGCGACCACCCACACCACTGCCCCGGCCAGACCCGGGCCTGGGCCGACCCGGAGCAGGAAGCCCCGCAGCGACTGGTTGGAAGTGCCGGCGTTGGGGCCCAGCCGTCCGGGGTCGAACAGGGCATCAGTCCAGTAGGTAGCCGAAGCCGGCGGCAGGATCAGCGCGCTGGCCACGGTGACCAGCACGGCTACTCCGATCGAGGCCCGTAGTGCGCGCCAGCGCCGGGCGAAGGCCCAGTGCAGCCAGAACACGGCTGGGGTCAGCTTCACCGCAGCGGCCAGCGCCACCCCGATACCGCTGCCGCCGTCCCAGCGGCCGTCCGGCTGCGGCCGGGTCAGATCCCACAGGCAGAGCGCCACGATCACGGCATTGACCTGGCCGAACCGCACGCCCTCGGACACCGGCATCAGCCACACGCAGGCCGCCGCCACCAACCCCTGAGCCAGTCCGAAGCGCTCGCCGAACCGGCTGAGGAAGGGCCGGAAAGCCAGGCCCACCGTGTACCACAGCAGGGCCATCTGCAGCCCGGTCCAGAGCCAGCCGATCACATGGAATGGCGCCAGCAGCAGCGGCAGCGCGGTGAACGCCGCGAACGGCGGATAGGTGAACGGCAGGAACTGGGGCTGATCGGTACGCAGGTCGTAGATCGGGAAGCCGCTGGCCAGCGCCCGGGCCCCCTCCCGATAGACCTGTAGATCGACCTGCCACACCTCCTGCGGAGTGGACACCAGATAGTGCCAGGCCAGCGGCAGGGCAGAGGCGATCAGCGGGATCAGCCCGAGCAGAGTCCAGCGCAGCCCAGCACGGCTGGAGGCCACGGCCGGTGCACTGGTCATGCCGCCATTCTGTCCGCCCCCGCCGACAGTCTGATGAACCCTCCAGTCAGCTGCGATCACGTCAAGCGCGGCACTCGATCCAGTCCGGTCGTCTTGAAGGAAGCCCGCGGCGCGGTTGAGGGGTCCTTCATCCAGGTCGACCCGGTGGGTCACTCGCTCAGGCCGAGCAGCACGCGCGCTTCATCAATCGGATAGGACTTTGTTGGTCCCGGCTCGTTCGCGGGCTTCCCACTCCTCGATAGCCGCCCAGTCCTCGGCGCGTCCTACAACCGCGGCGCTCTGGCCGAGGTGGATCACCTCGTAGGAACCCGTGTCGGACCCGTCCGGCTGGATCTGCTCCATGGGCTGCGCGCTCACAGGGCAAGGCTACGCCGCGCGGCTGACCAAACCGGCGGCCTAACGGTGACCACGGAGAAACGGCTGCACTACAGGCTTCTGGGCGCACCGGGAACAACGGAAAGGCTGTTATCGGCGAGCAGCCGCCTCTCTCAGCGCCCGGCAATACAGTGACCGGCGTGAGACGAACCCTGGCTGCGCTAGCCGTGTTCGGCGTAGCTGGGCTGGGCCTGACCGCGGCACCGGCGCACGCCGCGGTTGAAGCCCGGGCGGCCGGGGTCACCGCCGGGACGTCCAGCGCCGTCCCGGGTCCGATGGTGCTGATCGGCACCGGCGGCGTCCGCTGGAACGACATCGACAGCAGCCAGCCCGCCATGGACACCTTCCTCAACTCGGCGTCCAGCGGCTGGCTGGCGGTCCGCAGCGTGCGGGCCACGAC
>CAXUFS010000291.1:0-3212 GCA_964250315.1 uncultured Kineosporia sp.
GCATTGAGGTGGACGCCGTCCGCCAGCTGAACGCTGCCGCGTGCTGGCGGGCCGCCTGACCGAGCACGCCCCGGTACAGATCATTGGACAGCAGCCGCCGGGCCGCATCGGTGAAGGCGCCGAGGTCGTCCTCGACCAGCACCCCGGTTCGGCCGTCGATGATCGATTCCGACAGGCCGCCCGCATTCCGGTAGGCGACGGCGGGGACTCCGTGGCTGGCGGCCTCGACCACCATCAGTCCCCAGCCCTCTTTGACGGAGGGAGCCAGCAGCAACCAGGACCGCGAGAGCAGCGCCTCCTTCTCCGGCTCGTCGACGAACCCGGTGAAGCGGACCTGACCGGTCACTCCCAGGCGTTCGGCGGCCGCCTCCAGCTCCGGCCGCCACCAGCCGTCGCCGATCACGGTCAGGGTCAGCCCCGGGAACTCGGGCCGCAGCGCGGCCAGCACCTGCATGGCTTGCTCGACCCGCTTGTGCGGGACCAGCCGTCCCAGCACGACCAGGCTGGGGCGGGCACTCCGGTGGGCCGAAGGACCGGCCAGTGGGCGGGTGCCGTTGTGCACCACGGCGATCGCCTGCTCGTCCACCCCCAGCTGGGCCAGCTCCCGCCGGGTCACCTGCGAGACCGCGACGTACTGGCAACCCCGGTGAATCCGGGGGGAGATCTGCGACTCCAGGAACCAGCCGAGCCGGGCCAGCCGAGGGCCGAAGACCACCTCCCACTGCTCCCGGTGCACGTGATGGACCAGGACCAGCACCGGGCAACCGGCCACCAGCCGGGCGAAGAACGGGATGCCGTTGTGCACGTCGATCACCACGTCCGGGCCGCGGCCGGTCAGCCGCTGCCCCAGCAGGGTGCCCAGGGCGCGGAGGTAGACGCTGAACCGGCCGCCCGCGTGCCGGAACAGGATGCCGTCGCGGCGCACCCGGCCGGGGACGCCGGCGTGACGCGAGCACAGCACTTCCACCCGGCAGCCGTCGGCGCCCAGATCGGCGCCGCTCCGCTCGATGTACCGCTCCGAGCCGCCGCCCTCCGGGTGGGTGGTGTCGCGCCAGTTGAGCACGGTCACCCGTAGCGGTCTTGTCTGCATCTGGTCCAGATCTCCGGGATAAGGTGCGGCGGTGCAAGGAGTGGTTCCGGCGCAGGGCAGCCTAATGCGCAGTGTTACCCTGTTACGGGCCTTCACGTCCGAACAGACCGATCCGGACCACTTCTACTCCACCCTGGCCGCCGACACCGTTCGCGAGGTCGGCCAGTACGCCAGCCTGCCGGGCGCGGCGATCGTGGACGTCGGTGGTGGTCCCGGCTATTTCGCGGACGCATTCCGGGGGGCCGGAGCGCGTTACGCCGGAATCGATCCCAGCGCCGGGGAGCTGACCCTGCGCGGCGATGCTCCCGACGGGTTCGTCCGGGCGTCCGGGCTGCAGCTGCCGCTGGCGGATCGCAGCCTCGACCTGTGCCTGTCCAGCAACGTGCTCGAGCACGTTGCGGCGCCGGAGGTGATGGCCAGCGAGATGCTGCGGGTGGTCCGCCCGGCAGGCGTGGTCTGGCTGTCGTGGACGCTGTGGCTCGGCCCCTGGGGCGGGCACGAGACCTCACCCTGGCATTACCTGGGTGGCCGGCGGGCGGCCGATCGATACTCGGCCCGGCACGGACGACGGCCCAAGAATGATTACGGGGTATCCCTTTTCGCTTGTTCGGCCGGCCGGATGATTCGCTGGGCCAAGCAGCAGCAGCGGGCCGGCGCCGCCGATATCCTGGCCATCCGGCCCCGCTATCACCCGGATTGGGCGGTCTGGATCGCCCGGCTCCCGGGGCTTCGTGAGGTTGCGAGCTGGAACATGGTGATCGTGCTGCGGCGACGTCCATGACGACGGTCGATCAGGCCGCACCGGCGCTGGCCCGGCCTGGTCCACCCACGTCCGCTGATCCGCCGCTGGATCAACGCACCAGGCACCGGCTGCATCTGTTCACGGTCAGCGTCGCCCTCACGGTGCTGGCGTTCGTCCAGCAGCCGGGGCGGATCGCACCGGACACCAAGGCCGACCTGAGCATCGACCCCGTGCACTTCCTGCTCCGGGCCTGGCATCTGTGGGAACCGCTGGGTGACTCCGGCCAGCTGCAGAACCAGGCCTACGGCTACTTCCTGCCGATGGGCCCGTTCTACGCCGTGGGCCACCTGCTCGGCCTTCCGGCCTGGGTGGTGCAGCGCGCCTGGTGGGCCACCGTGCTGCTGGTCGCCTTCCACGGCATGTACCGGCTATGCCGGGCGTTCGGCACCGGAACCCATGCGCTGCAGGTGATCGCCGCACTCAGCTACGCCCTCAGCCCCCGTATGATCACTGAGGTCGGGCCGGTGAGCATCGAAGCGTGGCCGATGGCGATGGCGCCCTGGGTGCTGCTGCCGCTGATCCGCACCCGGCCCGGCGGTGAGCCGGTGGCCGCTGCCCGCTCCGGCCTGGCCATCGCGCTCTGCGGCGGGGTCAATGCGGTCGCGGCCGGCGCCGTCCTGCCGCTGCCGGTGTGGTGGCTGATCACCCGGCAACGCAGCCCGCTCAGGCGCAGGCTGGCCGCCTGGTGGGCTGCCGCCGTCCTGCTGGCCACCTTCTGGTGGCTGGCTCCGCTGATTCTGCTGGGCCGGTACAGCCCGCCGTTCCTGGACTGGATCGAGAGTGCGGCGGTGAGCACCTCGAAAGCGTCCCTGCCTGCGGCGTTCCGGGGCACCACTCAGTGGGTTGCCTGGTTCAAGCTGCCGGAACCGATCTGGCTGGCGGGCTGGTCGGTGCTGTCCTCACCGGTGGGCATCCTGCTCGGCTGGCTGCTGATCGCGGTCAGCCTGCTGGGCCTGATCCGGGCCGACATGCCGCATCCCCGATTCGTCCTCGGCGCCGCCATCGGTGGCCTGGTGCTGCTCACTCTGGGCCATACCGGTCCGCTGACTGGAGCGTGGGCCCAAAGTGTGCAGGGCTTCCTGGACGGCGCCGGCGCGCCGTTGCGGAACACACACAAGTTCGACCTGGTGCTGAGGATCCCGCTCACGCTTGGCCTGGCTCATGGGATGGCCCGGATCCGGCTACCGGCGGCCCGGCTACCCGCCTGGGCGGCCGGGCCGCGGGCGCTGGCGTTCGTGATCAGCTGTGCCCTGGTCGGCCGCGCCCCGCCCGCGCTGGGGGGCCACATGCCACCCGCGGGGCCCGTCACCGCCCGGCCCG
>CAXUFS010000292.1:0-3191 GCA_964250315.1 uncultured Kineosporia sp.
CCCCCCCCCGCGGCACCCCGACGCCCCGCAGTCCTGCGATCACCGCCACCGCGTTCAGCAGGTTCCCGTCGGCCTGGGTCAGCCCGGCCGCGGACAGCAACGCCAGCACGCCGATGGGCTGCGCCGCAAGCAGTTCCAGTCGACCGGCCTCCTCCTCGGCCCGGGTGTGCCGGACCGCCAGCAGAAAGCTCATCACCGCCGCCAGCACGACAGCGATCGAGCCTATTCGCCAGGCGGTCAGGCCACCGGTGCTGGTCAGATCGAACGGCTCACCGACCAGGGCGATCAGTCCGGAGTTGGTCATCACCCCGCGAGCGAACGGAATCCGGGAGGCGGTGTCCGGATACAGGCTGGCGAAGCCGGCCGCCGTGAGCACCACGAATCCGGCCACCAGCGCGGTCCAGAGCGGAATCATCAGCCGGTCCCGGCGCAGAGCCAGCCGGGCCAGCTTGAAAGTGCCCGTGAACGGGGAGATCTGGGAGCGGCCGGTACTCATCGATCAGCTTCGATCGAATCATGGCCCAACTCACCCGGCTCACCCGGCTGGCTGGCGTAGTGCCGGAGGAACAACTCCTCCAGGGTGGGTGGCCGGCTGGTCACCGCTGTGACCCCGGCCGCAGCCAGGATCTGCAGGACGTCGCCGAGTGCCGGTGCCTGCACCGCGCAGTGCACCCGCCAGCTGCCGTCCTGCGGGCTGAGGTCCAGACCGGACACACCGCCGTGGCCATCCAAACCGGCTGGGTGGAGCCGGGTTTCGGCGTCTACGGTGGTCTGGGTCAGGTGTCGCAACTGGGTCAGCGTGCCGGTGTCGACCCGCTGCCCGGCCCGGATGATGCTGACCCGATCACACAGTGCTTCCACCTCGCTGAGGATGTGGCTGGACAACAGCACCGTCCGGCCGCGCTCGCGCTCCTCCTGGATGCAGTCCCGGAACACCGACTCCATCAGCGGATCGAGGCCGGACGTCGGCTCGTCCAGCAGCAGCAGTTCGGCGTTGCACGCCAGGGCCGACACCAGCGCGACCTTCTGCCGGTTCCCCTTGGAGTAGTCCTTGCCCCGCT
The DNA here is from genome assembly GCA_964250315.1 of uncultured Kineosporia sp. Lineage (GTDB taxonomy): Bacteria > Actinomycetota > Actinomycetes > Actinomycetales > Kineosporiaceae > CAXUFS01. Next base: position 1,062 of record CAXUFS010000292.1, read on the forward strand.
TGGCCGGATCGAGCTCGAACCGTTCGATCAGCTCATCCCGGCGCCGGTCGTCAGCGTTGCCGTGCAGCCGGGTGAGCAGATCGATCACCTCGCCACCGGTCAGGGCCGGCCACAGGGTGACGTCGCCCGGAACATAGGCCAGCCGCCGGTGCAGTGAGACGGCGTCCCGCAGCGGGTCGAGCCCGAGCACGGTCGCGGTACCGCCGTCGCTGCGCAGCAGGCCGAGCAGGATCCGCAGGGTGGTGGACTTGCCCGCGCCGTTCGGCCCGAGGAAGCCGTGCACCTCCCCGGCGGCCACCCTGAGATCGAGCCCATCCAGGGCCACCGTGTGGCCGAAAAGCTTGATCAGGCCCCTGATCTCGATGGCATCGGCGCCTTGCTTCCCGGTCGCCGTGCTCATGATCCGACGCTACACCCGCCCACCGGGAATGAGCTGGCCAGCGAATGCCTAGGATCCGGGGCGCAGCATGGGCGGGTTGAGGGTGGTCGCGGATCCGGCCACGAACAGCTCAGCCGGCCGGCCGCCGCCCCGGCCGGTGGTCCGAGCCGCTGAGCGGAGAAACCCTGGAGTACCGGTGATCTTGCGATGGAAGTTGCGCGGATCCAGCTGCACGCCCCAGACGATCTCGTAGACCCGGCGCAGTTCGGCCACGGTGAATTCGGCTGGGCAGAAAACCGTTGCCAGGGAGGTGTATTCGAATTTGGCCCGGGCGCGCTCGACTCCGTCCCGCAGGATCTGCTGATGGTCGAAGGCGAGCTGGGAGGGCTCGGCGAGCAGTGGCCCAACCGGCGTCCAGAGCGCCTGGGCCGCATCGGTCCCGGCCTGCGGCGGCCCGGCCGATGGCATCATCGCCAGGTGGGCGACGCTGACCACGCGCATCCGGGGGTCGCGGCTGGGTGCACCGTAACTGGCCAGCTGCTCCAGATGCGGGTGCCGGGCTCCGGTCTCCTCGGCCAGCTCGCGCCTGGCGGCGGCCAGCAGATCCTCGTCCGGCCGGACGAAGCCCCCGGGCAGCGCCAGGGCCCCCGCGTACGGCTCCACCCCGCGACGGACCAGCAGCGCGCACAACGTGTCGTCCAGGATCGTCAGCCCGACCACATCCACCGTGACGGCCATCGGCGGGTAGTCGCCGGGCCGATAGCCCGGCAGTTCATGATCAGGCATGCCGCTCCTCCGGTCCTCGCCGGATCTTACTCGTCGGATTGACGATAACAGCACGGGTCGCTATCGTCGCCATGACGACAATAATCGTCAGGACGACGATAAGGAGACGACAATGGCCGAGATCCGGCGGTACCCCTTCATGAGCCACGCCCACAGCGCCACCACCGACCACTTGGTGCACATTCGCCGCGGCCGCATCCGGCAGTCCGGAGCTGGTCAGTCGTTCTGGTTCCGGCCGCTCTCGGCCGCGCTCAGTGAACTGCCGGTCGACGATCGCGAGCTCGCCCTGCTGTTTCACGCCCGGACCGCCGACTTCCAGGACCTGGCCGTGCAGGCCACCATCGGCTACCGGATCGAGAACCCGGACCTGGCCGCCCGGCGGCTGGATTTCGGCCTGAACACCCGGACCGGGCAGTGGCGGAACCGGCCGCTGGACCAGATCGGCCAGATGCTCACCGAACTGGCCCAGCAGTACGTGGCCGGTCTGCTCGCCGCGGTCACGCTGCCGCAAGCCATGGCCCTCAGCCTGAGCGAGCTGCGCGGCCGGATCCTGACCGGCCTGCGGGACGACGAACGCCTCGCCCTGGTCGGGCTCGGGGTCACCGATGTCCGGGTGATCGGCCTGCGGCCCGAGCCCGACGTGGAGCGCGCCCTGCAGACTCCGGCCCGGGAACTGGTGCAGCAGAACGCGGATCGGGCCACCTATGAGATCAGCGAGAACGAGCTGCAGTCCAAGATCGAGCTGGCCATCCGGGAGGAACAGCTGGTTGCCCAGCGCGGCGCCAACGACCGGCGGCGGGCCACCGAGGCGGCAGCGACCGAGCGGATCAAGACCAAGAGCGACGCCGAGCGGTCGCAGCTGCTGGCGCAGGCGCGGGCGCAGCGCACCCGGACGGTCGGTGCGGCGCAGACGGAGACCGAGGCGGCCCGGATGGGCGTCTATGCCGATCTCGACGTCCGGATAC
>CAXUFS010000293.1:0-3160 GCA_964250315.1 uncultured Kineosporia sp.
CCGGTGCCGGGCGGGTGTTCTCGGCCCGGAAGGTGGCGTAGATGTCGAGCAGCACCCGTTTCTGACGGCCAGTGAGCCGGGGGTCGGCGTGAATGGCGGCCTCGACGTCGGCACCGCCGGCCTGTTCGAGCAGGCCCGCCCGCTGGAACAGCGCTTCGGCCGAGATCTGCAGGCCCTTGGCAATGCCTTGGAGCACCTCGGCCGACGGCTTGCGCAGGCCACGCTCGATCTGGCTCAGATACGGATTGCTGACCCCGGCGGCTGAGGCCAGCTGCCGCAGGGACAACCGGGCTGTCTCGCGCTGCTCCCGCAGGAAGCCTCCGAGGTCTCCAACCTTCTCGGAGACCTTCAGATCCGGAACCTTCAGATCCGGCACCTTCAGCGTGGCCATGCTCCCACTGTGCTTGCTATAGCTAGCATCTGCAAGCTGAACTCGCCGAAAGAACGGTGACCTGGCTCACGTTTGCCCACGTCATTTGCGGCTAAACAGAATCAAGCGCTAGCTATGGGAGAACAATTGGCTCCTGCGCGGCCGCGATGCCGTCCACCAGGAGGGTCGCCTCGACCGGCACATTCCGTTTCACCATGGCCAGCGCTACCGGGCCCAGCTCGTGATGGCGGGCCACGCTGGTGATCCGGCCGATGCCCCGTCCATCCAGGCTCACCTCGTGGCCCGAGGCGGGCCAGCGGTGCTCCGACCCGTCCAGGTGCAGCATCACCAGCCGGCGCGGCGGACGGCCGAGGTTGTGCACCCGGGCGATCGTCTCCTGCCCGCGATAGCAGCCCTTGTTCAGGTGGACGGCGGTCCGCAGCCAATCGGCCTCATGCGGAATCGTCCGGTGATCGGTCTCGAAGCCCAGCCGGGGTCGCCAGGCCGCGATCCGCAGCGCCTCCATCGCCCAGATCCCGGCCAGCGGCTGCCGCGCAGCCGACTCAAGATCCGCTCGCGGCACGATCAGCTCCCGCCAGGCCCAGCCCGGATGCTGATCCGGATCGCTGTAGGAGGCGCCCCCCGGGGTGATCTGTGGCCAGGGATCACGCCAGGCCAGCGCCTGTCCCGGCCCGGATTCAGCGTCCACCGCCTCCCCGATCACAGCCCACTGCGGCGTCACATCCTGGACGTCGACCCGCAGCATGAACTGCATGCTGCGCAGCCAGCCGGCCAGGGCTGGAGCGGTACCCGGCTCGACGGTGAGCCAGCTGGTCCGGCCGTCGTCCACCAGATGCAGGTCGTGTTCGATGTGACCCTTCGGGCTCAGCACGAGGGTCTCGGCTGAGGTGTACGGCGCCAGCCCAGTGAGCTGCTGAGAGGTGATCGAGTGCAGCCAGCTGAGCCGGTCGGGGCCGGTCACGGTGACGACGCCGCGGTGGGACAGGTCCACCCGGGCCCGGCCCTGCTCCAGGGCGCGCTGCTCGGCCACCGGATCGCCGTAGTGCCAGGCCACGCCGGTGTCCGGCCCGTCGGCCGGGACGGCGCCGGGGCGGCTCAGCAGCGAGCTGCGATGGATCTGACTGCCGATCTCCGGGCTGAGCTGGGTCATGAGGATGTCAGCGCCGGTCCGGCCGGTTCGCTTCCCGATCCGGGGTGTGCCGGTGGTCATGGCCATGACCGGGCTGGACGCTGGCATCGCCGGGGCTGTGGCCGGCCGGGTCGCCGGCGCAACTCGCGCACAGGCCGTGCACCGACAGATGGGTCAGATCGGCGTAGAAGCCGTACCGCTCGGCGATGGTGGCGGCCAGCGGCCGGGCGATGCTCAGCTCGGCCTCGATCACCGATCCGCAGGTGCGGCAGACCAGATGCAGATGCCGGGCGTGGGCGGCCAGGTGATAGGTCGGAGCACCGTGATCGAGATGGGTGTGGGACACCAGGCCCAGCTCTTCCAGCAGCTCAAGGGCCCGGTAGATGGTCGAGAGGTTGACTGGGGGATGCTCGTCGTGCACCCGCTCGTGGATCTGCTCGGGCGTGGCATGGCCGAGCGACATGATCGCGGTGAGCACCTGGCGGCGCTGCGGAGTCGCCCGCAGTCCCCGCTCGCGAAGCGCGGCGTCCAGGGCCTCCACGCTGACCGACATGCGGCCAGCATAAGCGCCGGACTGGCGATCATCCGGGCGATCCGGCGGGACGCCGTACGACCCCTTAGACCCGCTTCAGCCGGGCCGAGACGTGCGAATGCAGCGGGTGCCCCAAGGCGGCCATGTCCATCACCCAGAGCAGGTCGCCCTCGACCAGGCCGTACATGCGGGTGGCGGCTGTGTACTCCTTGGCGGTGGACGTGCGGGCGACCAGGTCGGTGGCCAGGTCAACCCGGGGGCCGCGGACCGTACCGAGGTAGATTTCCACATAACCGGTCGGATGGGTCAGCAGCACCTCAAGCTCGGTGCTGGGCCCATTTTCGCCGTCCGCCTGGTCGGAGCTGGTCCCAGACTCCTCAGGCTCCTCATCGGCGTGCCCGATCACTGTGCCCGGGACCCGCCAGAAGCCGGTCTCACTGGCCAGCGGCCGCACCTGGTTGCCCAGGTCGTCCAGCAGCCAGGTCTGGGACCGGTAGTACAGGAACGCCCGTTCGTCGTGCGAGAAGATCACTTCCTGCCCGAACCGGACATCCTCCATGTCCGGGTAACCAGCCACTCCGGCGCCCGCCCAGGTACCGACCAGCCACGCCAGCGGGATCAGTTCGGCCGGCAGGTCATCGTTCAGCTCGATCGGCACCCGCGAATGCTAGTCCGCACCCGGCGGCCAGCCGGGGATCCGGCGCTAGCGTGTGCCGATGGCCAGCACGCTCGCGATCAAGGTGACCGCCGGACTGGACGCGCCCGAGCGCAGTAATCAGGCCTTCACCGTGGCCGCCGCCGCGGTGGCCGCCGGCGCCGGTGTGCAGCTCTGGCTGACCGGCGAATCGGCCTGGTTCGCGCTGCCCGGCCGAGCTGATGAGCTGCGGCTGGAGCACGCCACCCCGCTGCCCGATCTGCTCAGCGTGATCCTCAGCACGGGCACCGTCACCGTCTGCTCCCAGTGCGCGGCTCGCCGCTCAATCAGCCCGGCGGACCTGCTGCCCGGCATCCGGATCGCCGGCGCCGCCAGCTTCGTGGAGCTGGTGCTGCGGGACGACGTCCAGGCCCTGGTCTACTAGCGGACGGGCGCTAGCCCGGGCTGAACTGC
>CAXUFS010000294.1:0-957 GCA_964250315.1 uncultured Kineosporia sp.
GGGCGCCAGCTGCGCACCCAGCTGGCGCGCGGCGGGTGCCGGGGCGCTGGCGCTCAGCTCGTCCAGCACGCTGGGAGCCGGTCCGGCTGTCGCGCTCCCGGGAACCCGCACGGCCAGCGGCGCGAGAGTCGCGGCCGGGGCCGGCTGAGCTGCGAACGCCTCGATCCGGTCGCAGCCGGGGGCCCCTCGCAGCACGGTCCGCCCGAGCGCGATCACCACCGCCACGACCACCCCGAGCGCGGCAGTGCCGATGCCGAGCCCGGCGAGCAGCCGCCCAGACCTGGGCCTTTCCATCGGCGTGATCGCGCACCCTCCCCTGCCTGCTGGCGCCCACACTAGTCTTGCGCCCGTGGACTTCGACGTCACCATCGAGATACCCAAGGGCCAGCGGAACAAGTACGAGGTCGATCACGAGACCGGCCGGATCCGCCTGGACCGGATGCTGTTCACCGCCACCCGCTATCCAGCCGACTACGGCTTCATCGACGACACCCTCGGTGAGGACGGCGATCCGCTCGATGCCCTGGTGCTGCTGGAGGAGCCGACCTTCCCCGGCTGCCTGGTGAAGTGCCGGGCGATCGGGTTGTTCCACATGCGCGACGAGGCCGGAGGCGATGACAAGATCATCTGTCTGCCGTCCAACGACCCGCGGCTGGAGGACATGCAGGACCTGGACGACATCAATGAGTTCTACAAGCTGGAGATCCAGCACTTCTTCGAGACCTACAAGGACCTCGAGCCGGGCAAGAGCGTGGAGGGCGCGCACTGGGCCGGGCGGGCCGAGGCCGAAGCCGAGATCATGGCCTCACGCCAGCGCCTGATCGATCACGGCAACACCCACTAACTGACCGGACCCTTACCTCGATCACCAGCTCAGCCCTCGGCCGGCGCTTCCTTGATCAGCGGCGGAGAACCACACTCTTGGGCCGGGGGGCCGCCCAACAGCGCGGGCAGCCG
>CAXUFS010000294.1:967-3117 GCA_964250315.1 uncultured Kineosporia sp.
GTGGGCCGGGGGCCACCCTCTCGAGGGCTGAGCCGCTGATCTTGCTGTAGGAGGAAGCGGTGCCCGGCCGTCAGTGCGGGGGCGTCTCGGCAGCCGCGGCGATGCCAGCCACTTCGGCGTTCGCCCCGGCTGCGTCCAAGTCTCCGTCCTGCATGGTCCGGTCGATCCGATCGAGATCGATCCGGGCGGCCGGGGCCGGCGCGTCCGGGTCGACGCTGACTCCGCTGTCCAGCGGGCCCAGCTCCCGTGGCTCGCGCCAGGACAGGTGGTTGAACAGCAGGTTCAGCACGAACGCGGTGATCGCCGTGGTGGTGATCGCGCTGTTGAAGATGGTCTGGAACCAGTCCGGGAACCGGCTGAAGGCGCCACTGGCGGCCACTGGCAGCAGGCCGAGGCCGATCGACACCGAGACCAGGGTCAGGTTGTGAGTGCCTTCGTACTCGACCTCGGCCAGGGTCCGGATGCCGACGGTGGTGACGGTCGCGAACATCACCAGCCCGGCCGCCCCGATCACCGGCCCAGGCAGCGCGGCGATGATCTCGCCCATCTTGGGCAGAGCGCCCAGCACGAACAGGAAGGCGCCCGCCGCGACGGCGACATACCGGCTCTTCACCCGGGTCACGCTGATCAGCCCGACGTTCTGGGCGAACACGGTGTCCAGGAACGAGTTGTAACAACCGGCCAGGATGCCGGAGAGGCCATCAGCCATCAGCCCGCGGCGCAGCCGATCCGGGGTCAGCTCTCGATCGACCAGCCGGGAGACGGCGATCATGTCACCGGTCGACTCGGTGAAGATCACCAGCATCACGATGCACATGGACAGGATCGGCGCGATCTCGAAGTGCGGTGCGCCGAACAGGAATGGCCGGGTGAAGCCGGCCCACCGGGCATCACCGACCGCGCTGAAGTCCAGCTCGCCCATGAACGCGGCCACGATGGTGCCCACGACCAGGCCCGCCATCACCGCCAGCTGGCCCAGCAGTCCGCGCACGAACCGGGTGATCAGCACGATCACCAGCAGCACCAGCATGGCCAGGCCGATGTCGGGGATGTTGGCGTAGTCCTTGGCGGTGGGATCGTTCCCGAGGATCAGGCCGGCCGCCACGCCGATCAGCGACAACCCGATCACGGTGATGATCGAGCCGACCACCACCGGCGGAAAGAACCGGACGATCCGGGAGAACGGCGTGGCGATGATGATGCCGAAGATCCCGGCGGCGATCATCGAGCCGTACACCGCCTGCAGACCGTAGTTGCTGGCGATCAGGATCATCGGGCTGACCCCGGCGAAGGTCGCTCCAGCCACCACCGGCAGCCGGACGCCAAGGATCTTGCCGATGCCGAACGCCTGGATCAGCGTGACGATGCCGGCCACCACCAGGTCGGCATTGATCAGCTTGGCGATGACGTCCTGGTCGAGCTTCGCCGCGGCCCCGAACACCAGCGGCACGGTGACGCACCCCGTGTACATGATCAGAACGTGCTGAAGGCCGAGCACCGCCAACTTGGGGATCGGCAGAACTTCGTCGACGGGATGCACGCGCCCCTGGGTCTGCGAACCTGCCTGCATTGTCGCGCTCATGGCATCGCCCCTCATTCGAAGGTGGTCACCTTCGAGGGTGACGCGAGCGAGAACGCGGATTGGTTAAGCCAGGTAACCACTGCGCAAACGCGGGCCGTCAGTCCTTCACGGCCGCCCGGCGTACGGCATCGCGTCGCCGTGCCGCAGCGGCACCACCCTCACGTCCGCGCCGGTGTAGGGCGCTTCGATCATCATCCCCCCGCCCGCGTACAGGGCGACGTGATGGATGGTGCCTGGGTCTGAGGGATTCGTGGCGAAGAAGACCAGGTCGCCCCGGCGCAGTGAGCCGTAGGAGATGTGCTGGGTCTGTGAATACTGCATCCGGGAGGAGTGCGGCAGGTAGACCCCGGCCTGAGCCCAGGCCCGCATGGTCAGGCCGGAGCAGTCGTAGCTGCCCGGCCCGTCGGCCGCCCACTGATACGGCAGCCCAACCTGGTGCCGGGCCCAGGCCACCGCGAGCGCGCCGCCCCCCGCACTCCCGGACGACGAGCCGCCCGGGTCGGGGTAAGAACCGGGACCGGCCTCGGACGACGAGCCGGCCCGGCCCGAGCGCCGTCCGGTCTGGCGC
>CAXUFS010000295.1:0-2044 GCA_964250315.1 uncultured Kineosporia sp.
GGCCATCACGGCCAACGAAAAGGGTTCCTACACCCCGGCTTCCGCCGGTCCGGCCGTGGCCACGCCCAGTCCATCCGTCACCGCGGTGAGGGCCGGACCGGCCAGCTCACCGGCAGCCACACCCGGTGCCGGCGCCTCGGCGGCGGCCGGCCCGGCCGTGGACATCCACGACGTCTGCAAGGCCGCCTGAGCCGTGCTGAGGCAGATTGCGGACGGTGTTCTGATCCGGCAGAGCGAGTTCTGCCAGAGCAACACCGTTGTCGTGCAGGGCCGGACTGGCCTGTTGCTCATCGACCCCGGGATCCACGGCTACGAGCTGGCCGCCCTGGCGAACGACCTCCGCGACCTCGGTCAGCCCGTCGTGGCCGGGTTCTCCACCCATCCGCACTGGGATCACCTGCTCTGGCACGCGCAGCTCGGTGCGGCGCCGCGTTACGGCACGGCCCGCTGCGCGGCAACCATCCGCGCCCGGCTATCGGACCCGAACTGGAATGACCTGATCGCGCGGGTCGTGCCGCCGGACATCGCCGGCGACATACCGCTGGACCTGCTCGGCCTGATCACCGGTCTGCCCGCTGGCACCAGGCGGATTCCCTGGGACGGCCCTCCGGTCCAGATCATCGAGCACCAAGGGCATGCCGCCGGTCATGCGGCGCTGCTGATCGAGGACCGCAGGGTCCTGGTCGCCGGTGACATGCTTTCCGATGTCCTGATCCCGATCTTCGACCTGACCGCCGCCGACCCGGTCGAGGACTACCTGGCCGGGCTGCGGTTGCTTGGGAGCCTGACGGACGACGTCGATGTCCTGGTCCCCGGCCACGGTGGCGTCGGCGGAGCCGGCCAGCTGCCCGCACGGACAGAGCAGGATCGGGCCTACGTGCAGGCCGTGCGGGACGCCCAGGTTCCCAGGGACCCCCGAATCGGTCCATCGGCCACATTCGGCCAGGACTGGCTGCCCGGTGTGCACGAACGGCAGCTGCAGCGCCTCGCCGCAGGAAGCGGGCGCGCCGCAACGCCCGGCCAGCCTAGAGATGACCCACCTGAGGAGTGACCTCCGGGCTCTCGCCGGGGGAGGGGTGGCCGCCAGGACGGGCCAGCCCGGGAGGGCTGGACAGGAAACCCGTCCCCCAGGACAGGTGCATGGTGCCCAGCACAACCGGCAGGCAGGCCCAGGATCGCCAGGGCAGGCCCCGGCCCTCGATCGCAGACCCGGCCAGGATGGCCACCACGTAGCCCCCGGGAAGCAGCAGACCGGGCCCGAATCCGGCTGCGGCCACACCGAGCCCGGCCACGATCCCGCCCAGGGCCAGAGGGGGAGCCAGGTAGCGCAGGCTGACCGTGCCCTCGTGCCGTCGCATCACCACTCGGCGCCAGCGACCGTAGTGGAAGTACTGCCGGCCCAGCGCCGCCACCGTCGAGCGCGGGCGGTACGACACTCGCAGCGCGGGCTGGAACCACACCAGCCCTCCGGACCGGCGGATCCGCAGGTTCATCTCCCAGTCCTGCGCGCGCAGGAACGACTGGTCGTAGCCGCCGACCCGGTCCAGGGCCGAGCGCCGGAACACCCCCAGATACACCGTGTCGGCTGGCCCGGGCAGGCCGCCGGTGTGAAAGCTGGCGTTGCCCACGCCGAGTTTGCTGGTCATCGCCCGGGCCACGGCCTGCTCGAACGGCGTCGTCCCCTCGGCGGCCATGATCCCGCCGACGTTGTCCGCTCCGATCGAGCGCATGGTCTCGACCGCTATCCGCACGTAGTCGCGGGGCAGCAGGGAGTGCCCATCGATCCGGGCTATGACCGGGCTGTTACTGGACGCGATCGCGGCGTTCAACCCGGCCGGGGTACTGCCACGGGGATCGGGGTTGCGCACCCATCGGACCCGCCGATCACGGTCCGCATATGCCCGCACGATCGAGTCGGTCCGATCCCGGGACGGCCCGAGTGCGACCACCAGTTCCAGCGGCCCGGCGTAGTCCTGGTCCAGGGCAGCCGCGATCGCGGTCTCGACATGCCGTTCCTCGTTCAGCACACAGATCACGATGCTCA
>CAXUFS010000295.1:2054-2323 GCA_964250315.1 uncultured Kineosporia sp.
GTCCCGCCCCCTTAGCCCTTTGCTCCGGGGCCGGTCCGCGGTTACGCGGGGGGACCGGTCCGGTGAGGAAGACGCCAGCGGCGAGGAGCCATCCATATCGTCGCCCAGAGTAGCTGCGCCCAGCGGTGATTTGGCTACCGATGGCCAGGTGACACCAGCGCCTGCTGGGTCGTACGACACTCCGGACCGCGGTCAGCCACGCTGTCCAGCCAGGGCCCAGCTGCGGAGCAGCTCGCCGAAGCGCTGCCCGTCAGAGTTCCAGTCCAGAT
>CAXUFS010000295.1:2333-3112 GCA_964250315.1 uncultured Kineosporia sp.
GCCGTACGCCCGGCCGCACCCAGTCGCTGACGGCGTTCCGGATCGGCCCGCAGTTCCAGCACCGCCTTCGCGGCCGCCGCCGGGTCACCGAAGGGAACCACCAGGCCGCTGCCGTAATTGCCGACCAAATCGGCCGACGCTTGATTCGGGGTGGTGATCACCGGCACGCCAAAGGCCATGTACTCCATCACTTTGGTCGGCCGGGAGGTGGCGTAGTTCGGCTCGTCGTGCAGCAGGGCCAGTCCGGCCAGAGCACCGGACAGCATCCGCAGTGCCTCCCGGTTCGGGACGAAGCCGTGGTGGACCAGCAGCCCGTCCCGCACGGCGGCCGCGATCTCGTCCGCCACCTCACCGTCGGCTGGCCCGATCAACTCCAGGCGGATCTCCGGCGGCAGCAGCCGGGCCAGCTCGATCATGTCCAGCGCTCCCCGCGGCTGGGTCAGCCGGCCCAGGTACACCACCCGGTCCGTGCCGGGATTGGGCGGCTGGTCGCCGGGCACGATCACGCTGTTGGGAACCACGGGATGGGGCTTGCGGAACCGGTCCCGGTAGCTCTCCTCGGCCAGCAGCAACGCGCAGTTGCGCTCGGCCCAGCGCTCCACCGAGCGCACCGCGAACTGGGCCAGTGGCATCAGCGGCCGGGGCAGATAACCCTTCATCGTGATGGCCGCGGCGGTGTCCTCGTGCACGTCCCAGACGATCAGCGGACGACGCCCGCCGCGTCCCGGGTGCCGGGAGCCGTCCTGTTCTGGCGGCTGCGGCCGATCGGAGCCCGGCTC
>CAXUFS010000296.1:0-3111 GCA_964250315.1 uncultured Kineosporia sp.
CGGGCGCGAGGCGGATGATCTCCCACCCGCGAGGGGCGGTCAGCCGGTCGCTGTGCTTGGCGCAGAGGTCATAACAGTGCGGCTCGGCGTAGGTCGCCAGCGGGCCGAGAACGGCGGTGGAGTCGGAATAGACGTAGGTCAGTGTGGCTACCGCGTTGCGCTGGCACGCGGTGCGAGAACACCGGCGAACTCCTCCCACACCAGGTAAAGCTACTCCGTCAGCAGGCCGGATGCCGGCAGCTCGGGCTCGGCGCGGCGGATCGTTCCGGGCGGCTTGGACCGGATTGCGGCCCATGCGGGGCGCCCTCTTCCTCGTACCGCCGGTCGCTCTAAACTGAGACCATGTCGCGCCCGCCTGCGAATGCTCCAGCCGAGCGTGCTGGTTCCCGCCCCGGGCAGCGGTCCCGGCACCGGGATCGGCGCGGCCGGGGATTGCGTGGCCCACTGGTGCCAGAGGGAGTCCCGGCCTGGCGCAGCCGGTCGCAACGATTCGACGACCTGGTGCTGGATGCGGTGGAACACCTGGAGCAGCGATGGGCCAGCGCGCTGGACGGCGTCGAGTTCGCGGTCGAGGATGTTCCGCCCAGTGATCCCTCGCCCTGGGAACACGGTGAGGTGCCGCTCGGCCGGTTCTTCCCGGCCCAGGGCCAGCTGCCGCCGCGGATCGTGGTGTATCGCCGTCCGGTGGAGACCCGGGCCGGCGAGCCGCGGGACGTCGGAACGCTGGCCCAGGAGGTGGTGGTGGAGCAGGTGGCACATCTGCTCGGCCTGTCACCAGAACAGGTCGATCCCCGCTACGGCTCCTAGCACCTCGGGCTATCCCGGGCCGAGCTGCTCTCCTGGAGCGGGCCTGGTTTGAGGTTTCAGCTAGCGGAGGCCGAGCCGCGGGTCGGCCACAGCGGAACCGCGCGGGGGCGCCTGCCCGCTGATGTGGACCTGCGGGATCGAGATCAGCTGGCCGTGGGGATCCTCGGATGTGCTGACCAGAGCCGCATCGACCGCTCCGCCGTCTCCGGGCTGGATCCGCAGCGCCACCGCCGTATCACTGGCGCGCACCGATATCGAGGTTCCGGAGTTCAGCTGCAGCGTCTGTGCGGTACTCAGCGCTCCACCGGCGGCTACCTCCCTGACCTCCACTGATGCCGCGTCGTCGGCGGCGGCCAGCACCAGCGTGGACTGCGTTTCGCGCGGCAGCACGGCATACCCCATTCCGCTGACCGCGTTCGCCGAGGCGGCCCAGCCGAATTCGCTGGCCCCCGGGCTGGCCGGTGGCCCGGTCCGGCCCACCCGGGCGCTGGCGACCACGGGCACGTCGGACTCGACGATCGCGGTGTACGTCTTGGACGGCACGCCCGCGATCGGCACGTCGGCCACTCCCCCGCCCGGAATATTCAGCACGGCTCCGTTCGGCAGATCCACCGTGCCGGTCGAGTCGGTCAGTCGGACCCGGACCACCGCTTCTTCGGATCCGGGAACGGCGATCCGCACCGAGGTCGATCCCGGTGCGGCTGGATCGCTTGCCGTCCGGGTGTATCCACCGGCTAGGGCAACGCCCGGAATCACTTGACGCATAGCGGGTTTGGCGGACGCGGAGACGTCGTCGGTGCCTCCCGGGGCGAGCCCGCGCAGCACCGAGTCGTGCATGGTGGCGGTCACCCGGCCGGACCGGACCGCGACATGGACGGCGACCCGCTCCAGCCCAGGGGCCAGCGCATCGATGTAGACGGCGAGCGTCTGCTCGCCCGGAACGACCACGCCGTCACCCGAAGGCGCCGATACCAGGCCGGCTGGGCCGTGCACCTCGATGTCGGCCACCGCTGGGGTCCTCAGCGGGTTGGAGAGCAGCAACCGCAACCGCTCGCCACTCTTGGTTCCGCCCCCGACCAGCCAGCTGGACGACGCGGCCACCGAACACGTGGTGGCCGCCAGTCCACGCAGATCACCGGATCGGGCCACAGTGCTCTGCACTCCGGCCAGCTCCGGGGCGGGGTCGGCGCCGGGCGGAGTCTGCCCGGACACCACCACCGGGCCAAGCTTGTTCAGCGCGAGCGCGGCGGCCATCACGGGCACCTCCCGGGCCGTGATCCGCATCCGATCGCCGGTCCTGGCCGGACTCGCCGCCTTAACGGCGAGCTGCGAGCCCTTGCCGTAGGCCCGGACTCCGGCCACGGCTAGATTCCGGCCGGACCCGGTGAGTGCGGACAGCCAGACCGGGGCCGGCGCCGCGACTGGCGTACCCCCGCTGGGCACGGCCAGGGTCTCCGGGCCGGGGCAGGTGAGCTCGGGCGATCCCAGCGTGATCGGAAGTGGTTGCTGCAGTGGCGTTTGCGGGCTGGGCAGCGGAATCAGCCGGGATCCGGCCACAATCGCGGCGATCGCGCCGGTGAGTAGTACAAGGCTGAGCGTCCCGGCCGCCCTTCGCCGCCGGTGACTGCGGGCTGGGCCCGCGGACCTGACCGGCAGGGCCGGAATCCGGGGCTTGGTGGCTGGATTCATCGCGTCTCCTGCGGTTCCGGCACCGGCTCGGGCGCTTCTCCGGCGTCCGGCTCGGGCGCTTCTCCGGCGTCCGGCTCGGGCGCTTCTCCGGCGTCCGGCCGGACGGGCGGATCACTGGCGGCCGATCCGGCGCCTGCCGCTTCGGCGTCCTTCGGCTCAGGGCCGGGCCGGGAGCCTGGTTCCTGGCTGTGTTCTCCGGAATGCGCTTCGGGCATCAGCGATGACAGCAGATCACCGGGTTGACGAGCGCGGCGGCCGGTCAGCGGACCCGGCTGGGGCGGCGCGGCCGAGGAGCTGGCCCGGACCCGAGCCGGGGGCGGCAGGAACCGCCGGCGCCGGATCGGCAGCGGCACGGCCCCCAGCAGCGCAATCCCGGCAATCAGGATCCTGGCTGCGTTCATGGCACCCGCTCCGGCCGGTTGATACTCCACCCGGAGCCGGGCACCGGACAGCGGAAGCCGAAAGGCCTGCGCCCAGCCGGCGTAGACCACGGGGGTGAGCCGGCGTCCGTCCGCCCAGGCCCGCCAGCCGGGGTGAGCCCGCTCGGCCAGTACCAGCAGCCGGCCAGGATCTCCTGACCGCAGCCGGGCGGTCACTTCATCGCCACGGTGGGCT
>CAXUFS010000297.1:0-3093 GCA_964250315.1 uncultured Kineosporia sp.
GGGGTGCTGGGGTGGCGCTCCGCCGGGATCGGGGGGTGGAGTGTAGACTTTTGTGCTGCCGTCGGCCCGGGCGACGGCCCGGGTCTGCGACGAGCCGATGATGAGCAGCGTCCGCATGTCGACAACGTCTGGATCCAGCTGCGCCAGAGGCACCACGGCCACCGACTCCTGATCCGAGCCGACCGCCCGGCCGATCACCACCGGCGTATCCGGTGCGCGGTGGCGCAACAGCACCTCCCGCGCCGCGGCCACCTGATGACGGCGCTGCGACGAGGCCGGATTGTAGACGGCGATCACCAGGTCCGCGGCGGCCACAGCATCCAGGCGCTGCTCGATCACCGGCCACGGCTTGAGCCGGTCGGACAGTGAAATGGTGCAGAAGTCGTGCCCCAGCGGTGCCCCGATCCGGGCCGCCACGGCCTGGGCCGCAGTCACACCGGGCAGCACATTGATCGGCACCTCCTGGTAGTCCGGCTGCTCGGCCAGTTCCAGCACCGCCGAGGCCATCGCGAACACACCGGGGTCGCCCGAACTCACCACCACCACCCGGCGGCCGCCGCGGGCCAAGTCCAGCGCGAACGCCGCCCGCTCCGACTCCACCCGGTTGTCACTGGGATGCCGCCGCTGCCGCGGGTTCATCGGCACCCGGTTCAGGTAGCTGACGTAGCCGACCAGATCGTCGGCCTCCGAGAGAGCGCGCTGCACCTCAGGAGTCATCAGATCCTGCGGTCCTGGCCCCAGCCCAGCCACCACCACCTCACCGGCCGAACTGAACGAACTGGCCGAACTGGCCGAACCGGCCGAACCGGACGAACTGGCGGGCTGAAGGGTGGCCGGGAAAGGCTCAGCGGGCCGGTTCAGCGGTCCTGGCAGCAGGGCCAGCGAGAAGTACGGCACTTCATCGGCTTTCACTTCGCTCAACGGCACCAGCCGCTCCCCCGGCATGCCGACCCGCTCGGCGTAGCGGGCGTCGTCCAGCCGTCCCGAACGGGAAAATCCTTCCCGCACCGCATCGAACGTGCGGCCGAGCTTCATCACCACGGCCGCGTCGGCCGACCGCAGCCGATCAGCCAGTATCTCCGCGGGAAGGATTCCCGGCAGAACGGTCAGCACCTCGTCCCGCTCCACCAGCGGCTGACCCAGCGCGGCCGCGGCCGCAGTGATCGATGTGACCCCGGGCACCACCTCGGTCCGATAACGCTGAGCCAGCCGCTTGTGCAGGTGCATGTACGACCCGTAGAAGAAGGGATCACCCTCGGCCAGCACCACGACGTCCCGCCCGGCGTCCAGATGCGCTGACAGCCGCTGGGCCGCGGAAGCGTAGAACGCCTCCATCGCCTGCTGGTACCCGGCCGAATACGCTTCCCCCTCAGCGGTCACCGGATAGATCAGCGGTTCCTCGATCTGCGCCTGGCCGCCGATGGATTGACGCAGGTGGGGCTCAGCGATCAGCCGGGCGATCGACCGCCCATGCCGGGCACTGTGATAGGCGATCACATCGGCCGAGCCGATCAGCCGGGCGGCCTTCACGGTGACCAGCTCCGGGTCGCCCGGGCCCACACCAACGCCGAAAAGCCTTCCGGAACTGCTCATTCCGTATCACTGGCGATCGCATTCACGGCCGCGGCGGCCATCGCGCTGCCACCCCGGCGGCCATGCACGACCAGGAACTGCAGTCCGAGCGGGTTCTTGGCCAGGGCCGACTTCGACTCGGCGGCTCCGATGAAGCCGACCGGCAGGCCGAGAATCGCTGCTGGCTGCGGCATTTGGTCATCTCGGAGCAGTTCCAGCAGGTGGAACAACGCGGTCGGGGCATTGCCGATGGCGACCACTGCCCCCTCGATCCGATCGGCCCAGAGGCGTACCGCCGCCGCACTGCGGGTGGTGCCCAGCTCCTCAGCCAGCTCCGGCACCCTCGGGTCCCGGAGCGTACAGATGACCTGGTTAGCGCCGGGCAGCCGGGCCCGGGTGACGCCACTGGCCACCATGGTGGCGTCGCACAGCACCGGAGCCCCGTGCCGCAGAGCCGCCCGGGCCGCCGCGATGGCCTGCTCCGACGCCTCCACGTCGCCAGCGATGTCCACGCTGCCGCTGGCGTGGATCATCCGGACCACCACCTGGGCCAGACCCGGTTGCAGTGCAGCCAGATTCGCCTCCGCCCGGATAGCGGCGAACGAATCGCGGTAGATGCTCCGGCCGTCCTTCTGGTACCAGCCCGGCCAGCTCATCGGGCGCCGATCCAGCTCTCCTCGGCGTCGCTCAGTCCGGCGTCCGGCACCGTGTAACCCCCGTCAGTGGCGATCGCAACCGAGACCGGACCGGCCGGGGTACCGCAACCTCGCTCGCATCCGGCCCAGTGCACGGCCGGACCGGTGACGGATGCGGCGAACTCGGCGACGAAGGCGGCGGCGTCGGCGTGCACGTCGGCCAGCGCCCTGGCACAGCCGGGCCGGCCGGCACAGGCCGTGACTCTGGGCCACGGCGTACCGCCGTCCACCACCACGTCATGGGCGGCCAGCAACTCCCGCGCGGCCAGAGCCGCGGGCAGATCCAGATCGCGCAGAACGATCCGCCGCCACGGGGTGATCCGCAGCGCGGCGGACGGTGGCGCCGCGCAGAGGTCCGCCGCCGCAGCCAAGGCACCAGCCTGCTCGGGCGTGATCAACCCGAACCGGAGCAGCCCGCAGACCGCGAACCGGCCGTCCACCTGCTCGATCAGCCCGGGCTCCACTGCGCCCCGCACGATCTCCTGGTCGTTCCCGGCCCCCGTTTGGGCCCCATTCTCGGGCCCAGGCACAGCCATTTCGGCGAGACCCGTGCAGCGGTCCCGCAGCGCTTCGGGACCGCCGGGCAATTCAGCGATCCGCCAGGCCTGCGACCCGGACACCGCTCGCTCAGCCAGGAACGCCTCGGCCACGGCCAAGGCGGCGGCCACAGCATCGGCCTCGGGCACCTGGATCCCGAAGACGTCGACCAGGCCGGGCGCGCGCGCCTTCAGCACCACGTCGGCTCCGAGCCCGGCGACGTCTCCGCTGCCGTCGTCCACCGCGAACCAGAACCGGCCCGGCAACGAGGCCAGCCCCGCCCGCAGAC
>CAXUFS010000298.1:0-3087 GCA_964250315.1 uncultured Kineosporia sp.
CCTCCAAATCCATGCTGGAGGGTGGAAGTCCGAACCGGTTCCAGTCCGAGATCCAGGCCGCCAATCGATTCATCGGTCTGGTCGAACAGAGCGGCACCGGCCTGCAAGTCGGGATCGTCACCTTTGGCAATCAAGCAGAGGTGATTCTGCGCCCGACAGCTGATCTGAGCGCCGTGCGCCAGAAAATCAACGGCTTGGACGCCAGGGATCTGTCCGAGAAGACAGACCTGTACGGAGCGGCGGTCCAGGGCGCAGGGGCCATGGACAAGTCCAGTTCCCGCAGTCTTCTGATGATCACCGATGGACACGCCGATCCGGCGACTGATGCCAAGCAATTCACACCGCAGCAGGTTCAGGCCGCCCTCGGTGCCGGTGGCTCGAACTCGGTCGCGTTCAGGGGCGTCCTGGTCGGCGAGGACCCGGTTCAGGACATCAGGAAAATTGGGACCGCCGTGGTCCATTTCGATGATTCGGCCACTCTCACCAACCAGCTGCAGGACTTGGTCGCCCGCCAGGTCCGGCAACAAGAGGCCACCCTCAACGTCAGCACGGACGTGCCAGCCGCATGGGCTGGCCAGGTGGCCCAGGTGACCATCAGCGCCAAGGCTGGGGGGGCGACCTTCTCGCATTCGTTCCCATGGCCGTTTCCTTCCGTCGCGGTCGCGTCCCCGGCGGCGGCAACACCACGGCTGGTGGTGCCACAGCGGGTGACGACCGTGCCAACCTGGGTCGTCATCCTCGCTCTGGCCGCGGTGTTCGCCGCCTTGGCCGTACTTCTGGCCACCGCCACCGGCGGCCTGAGAACCGGCAACGACGGTGAGTCCGCGGTGATCCGCCGGCTGGAGATCTACTCCGTGTCCAGCGCCGGAAAGCCGAGCAAGGTCGCTGTCACCGAGCAGACCACCCGGCTCGGCGACAGCGCTCTGACCCGGTCCGCCGTCCGGCTGATGACCCGGCTGGCCCGCAAAGGCCAGGTCGACCGCGCGCTGGACAGCCAGCTCGAGTCGGCCGGACTTCCGCTGCGCACCGCCGAATGGATGTTGCTGCACATCGGCATCGCGGTGACCTCCGCCCTGCTGCTGCTGTTGCTCACTGGCGGCCAAGTGGGGGGGCTGATCGTGGGCCTGCTGCTTGGCATGGCCGGCCCGTGGATGTTCCTGGTCCTGTCCAGGTCGCGTCGTCACAGCAGGTTCCTGTCGCAGTTGCCGGACACCCTCCAGTTGCTGGCCGGCAGCTTGGCCGCTGGATACTCGCTGCCCCAGGCGATGGATTCGGTGGTGCGAGAGTCGCAACCGCCGATCAGCAACGAGTTCAACCGCGCTTTGGTGGAGGCCCGCCTCGGAGTGCCCCCCGAGGATGCGTTGGACGGCATCGCCGGGCGAACTGACAGCACCGACTTCAGCTGGATCGTGATGGCGATCCGGATTCAGCGGGACGTCGGCGGCAACCTGGCCGAGCTGCTGTCCTCGGTCGCCAGCACCCTGCGCGAGCGGGAGCGGCTACGTCGCCAGGTCAGCGCCCTTTCGGCCGAGGGCCGGCTGTCCGGTCTGATCCTCGGTGCGCTGCCGGTGGTGTTCGCTCTGTATCTGATGATCACCAAGCCCGAGTACCTGGCCCCCTTGCTGAAAACCCAATTCGGGCTGCTGTTATTGGCTCTCGGCGCCATTCTGCTGATCATCGGCGGTTTCTGGATGTCTCGCGTGATCAAGGTGAAGGTCTGATGACCAGGGACACTCTGCTGCTGGCCGGTGGGCTGGGGCTGTTCTTCTTTGGGTTGGCGGTGGCGGCCGGTGCGCTGCTGAGTACCACCCGGGCACGACAGGCGGTCAACCGCCGCTCAGAGCTGCTGGCCACTTTCAGCGGGTCCAAGCAGAACCTGCGCCAGCACGAACTTGATCAGCCGTTCGCCGACCGGGTCCTGACCCCCCTGACCCAGCGGATGGTGGACACCGGTCGCCGGCTCACCCCGGACGAACGGCTGGAGCGGATCCGCCGCCGTCTCGACCTGGCCGGGAACCCGCCGGGCTGGGACGTCGACCGGGTCCTGGGCACCAAGGCGCTGGGCGCACTGGTCGGATTCCTCCTCGGCGCTGTGCTGCCGCCACTGCTGGGAGCCAGTGTGCGCACGGCGGTGTTGCTGGCCATCGGCCTGACTTTGCTGGGCTGGTTCGGCCCGACCATGTGGATCTACCAGCTCGGCTATGACCGGACCGAGAAGATCCGGCTCGAATTACCCGATGCGCTGGATCTGCTCACCATCTCGGTGGAGGCCGGACTGGCCTTCGACGCCGGTTTGGCTCAAGTGGCTCGTAACAGCGACGGCCCGCTGGCCTCCGAGCTGTTCCGGGTGCTGCAGGAGATGCAGATCGGCACCGGCAGGCTGGACGCGCTGCGGGGACTGGCCAATCGGACCGATGTGGAGGAGTTGCGCATCTTCGTCGGAGCCATGGTGCAGGCCGACAGTTTCGGAATCCCCATCGCCAGCGTGCTACGCGTACAGTCCAAGGAGATGCGGGTGAAGCGCAGCCAGCGTGCGGAGGAGAAGGCCCAGCAGGTTCCGGTCAAGATCCTTTTCCCGCTGATCTTCTGCATCATGCCTGCGCTGTTCGTGATCGTGCTTGGACCGGCCGCGATCAAGATCTTCTTTGAGCTGAAAGGCTTGTAAATGGCTCGGCTGCTGATCGTCTCGCGCTCGATGGCGCTGGCGATGCGGCTGGCTGACCAACACGAGGTCAACGAACACCCCGTCGACGACCTCGAAACCCTTGGTACTGAGCTGGACGCCGACATTCTGGTACTCGATGTCGGCGACCCGATGCAAGCAGTCACCCAGGTGAACCGGTTGCGTGAAGCGGGCGCGGTGATACCGGTGCTTCTGGTGTCCGGCTATCAGCCGGAGTGGGAGCAGGTTGAGGCCCAGCAGGTCGACGGTGTTCTGGTGGTGCCACTGCCGGTCACCCGGGCCGCTCTGCTGGGAGGCATTTCCCAGCTGCTGGGCATCGGACAACCCGAAGCTGAACCGCCTACCTCGCTAGCGGAACATCCCGCTGACCTGGCCGAGACGCCTTTTCAGCCGGATCCCCCGGC
>CAXUFS010000299.1:0-3072 GCA_964250315.1 uncultured Kineosporia sp.
GCACCCGGCTGGCCTCTCCGCGTAGCGGCCGCCGATGAGCGCACCTGGGCTTGCTGAAGGGCGGGCGGGTCATGGCCGTTGAGATCGGATCACCCCCGCCGGACTTCGCGCTGCGGGACGAGCACGGACAGCTGATCCGGCTGTCGGAGGTGAGCGCTGAGCGGACCGTGGCGCTGGTCTTCTATCCGTTCGCGTTCTCCGGAGTCTGCTCCGGTGAGTTGTGCGAGCTGCGGGACAACATTGAGATCTTCGAGGCGGACGGCGTCCAGGTGCTGGCCGTCTCCTGTGATCCGGTGCAGACCCTGCGCGCCTGGGCGGAGCAGGAGAAGTACCCGTTCCCGCTGTTGTCCGATTTCTGGCCGCACGGAGTCACCGCCCAGGCCTACGGCGTGTTCAACGACGCGATCGGCTGCGCCCGGCGCGGCAGCTTCCTGATCGACACTGAGGGCACGGTGCGCTGGAGCATGGTCAACGGCATGGGGGAGGCCCGGCCGCTGGCCGCCTACCGGCAAGCGCTGGCCGCTCTGTGACCGCTTTTTCTGCGATCATGCAGTCTGACCAGGGCCTGTAGCTCAGTTGGCAGAGCACCGCGCTTACACCGCGGGTGTCGTCGGTTCGAACCCGGCCGGGCCCACGTTCTCTTGCTGCTCCAGCAAGATCGGCGCTTCAGCCCGGGGTTGGCTAGTTGCACCTGCACTTTCGCGGGCTGAACTGCTGATCATGGCCAGGGGTGGGCGGGGGCTGAAGCTTGCTCTCTGTTGACCATACATAAACGCCTCGTGGTTGTTACCCTGCTCAGGGTGACCAGCGAAACCTCGATCGCGTCCCTCTCCGATGTAGTGGCCGTCCTCGAGCAGTTGTACAACCCGGCCTGGGCCCGCGATTGGGACGCCGTCGGGCTGGTCGCAGGGGACCCGGCGCAGCCGATCCGCAAGGTGCTGCTGGCGGTGGACCCCTCGCCGTCGGTCGTCGACGAGGCTCTGACCTGGCGAGCGGACCTGCTGCTCACCCATCACCCGCTGCTGCTGCGCGGCGTGCACTCGGTGGCCGCCACTGACCCCAAAGGCCGTGCGCTGCATCAACTCATCAGAGCTGGGTGTGCCCTCTACACCGCGCACACCAACGCCGATGCGGCCGCCCCCGGAGTGTCCGACGCCCTGGCCCGGGTGCTCGGCCTGACCGATCTGGTTCCGCTGACCGCCGACCAGGCCGAGCCGGCCGACAAGCTGGTCAGCTTCGTGCCCGAGGGTGCACTGGACAAGGTCATCGATGCCCTCACCGCCGCCGGGGCCGGGCAGATCGGCGAGTACAGCCGGTGTGCCTGGGATGTGCCTGGCACCGGCACATTCATCCCCGGCGAGCACGCGCGCCCCTCCATCGGGTCGCCCGGCGAACATCAGACGGTCAGCGAGCACCGGCTGGAGATGCTGCTGCCGCGGGCACGGCGAGCCGAGGTACTGGCCGCGCTCAGGACGGCGCATCCCTATGAGGAGGTCGTGGCCGACGTCTATGAACTCGCCTCCTGGTCCAGCCCGCGCGGGATCGGCCGCGTCGGCCGGCTCCAGAACCCGGTCAGTCTCCGGGATTTCGCCATGCTGGTGGCCGAAGCACTCCCAGCCACCAGTCAGGGTGTGCGGGTGGCCGGCGATCCCGCCGCCGAGGTCAGCCGGATCGCGGTCTGCGGCGGCGCGGGCGATTCGCTGTTCGACGCGGTCCGGTCCGCCGAGGCCGACGTGTTCGTCACCGCCGATCTGCGCCACCACCCGGCGTCCGAGCTGCGCGACGCCGCGGGCGACAATCCGCCCTACCTGGTGGACGTCGCGCACTGGGCCAGCGAGTGGCCCTGGCTGGCGGGGGTGGCCAATCGGCTCGAGGGTGCGCTGGAGGCAGCGGGTACGCCGATCGAGGTGCTGGTCTCCAACCGGTGCACCGACCCGTGGATCTTCCGCGTTCCCAGCCCCGGCGGAATGGTGCGCTGAGCCCGCCATCGACCGCCTAAGCTCGGCAGCAGTGCAGGGGCCAAGAGCGGGCAGGAGTTGGTGGGCGTGGTGACCGCGGCAGCGCAGGACCAGTGGCGGTTGCTCGACGTCCAGGCCCACGACAACCGCCTGCACCAGCTCGCGCATCGGGAACAGACCCTGCCGCAGAGCGCCGAAGTGGCCCGGCTCGAAGATCGGCTGAGCGCCGCGCGGTCCGAGCTGGTGGTAGCCAAGACCGCGGCCGAGGACCTGCGCCGCGAAGTGAACAAGGCCGAGGCCGACGTCGACCAGGTCCGGCAGCGGCTGGCCCGTAACCAGTCCCGGCTCGACGCCGGGCAGGGGCCGGCCAAGGAACTGCAGGCCATGCAGCATGAGCTGGACAGCCTGCGGGCCCGGATCAGCGTGCTCGAGGACGCCGAACTCGAGGTGATGGAACGACAGGAGGCGGCCGACGCCCCGCAGGGGGCCGCCCAGGCGGGCGCGCGCCGCGCCGTCGATCCAGTCCACGAAGTATTGCGCGGAGGCGGTGGACACGCGCTTCAAAGTCTTCAGCGGCTTGGCCAGGGCGCGGCCGCGCTGGGCGGCGGTGATGGCGCCCGTGTCCACCATGGCGTCCAGCACCAGCCGGGCCCGCTCGGCGGAGCGCTCCGGATGCTCGGCGGGGTCGTAGCCGGAGGGGTTCTTGAGCACGCCCGCCAGCGTCGCCGCCTCACGCAGCGTCAGCCGGGACGCCGGGTGGCCGAAGTAGCGGCGCGACGCCGCTTCGATCCCGTACGCCCCTGAGCCGAAGTAGACGCGCGACAGGTACAGGGCCAGGATCTGCTTCTTCGAGTACTTCCGCTCCAGCTGGATGGCGTAGAGCAGCTCGGTGGCCTTGCGTTCGACCGTCTGGTCCTGCGTGAGGTAGAGGTTGCGCGCCAGCTGCTGCGTGATGGTGGAGGCGCCCTGCGCCGAGCGGCCTTTGGTCAGGTCGGTGACCACCGCGCGCGCGATCCCGACGGGATCGAAGCCGGAGTGTTCGTAAAACCGGCGGTCCTCGATCGCCACCACCGCGGCGGGGACGTAGGCGGGCAGGCGGTCGAGGTCGACGGGC
>CAXUFS010000300.1:0-3062 GCA_964250315.1 uncultured Kineosporia sp.
GCGCAGCGCCTGCTGGTAGAGCGCCGCGGCGCCGTCGTGGGCGAACCGGGAGGAGGCGAGCCGGCCGGCTGCGGCCGACGCGGAGATGGCCCGGGCGGCGACCTGGGACGAGCGCGACTGAGCACAGTGATAGGCGATCTGGGTCACCTGATCGGGCCGGATCCGGTCCAGCACCCGCCCGGCCAACTCGTGCCAGCTCAGCCGCTGAGCTGGGTCCACTTCACGGATCAGCTGCTCCTGGATCAGCACGTGAGCGAACCTCGGACCGCCACGTCCCTGGGTGAGAAGGCGCAGGTCCAGTCCGGCCCGGACGGCGGCGGCCACGCTGGCGCGGCTGACCCCGGCGACGCCGGCCAGCACCTCCAGGTCCAGCTCCGAACCGATCACCGCGGCGCAGCGCAGCAGCTGGGCCACTGGTTCGCTCAGCCCCGCCAGCCGCCGTCGGATCAGCGACCGGAGGTCAGCCGGAACGTCGCTGGCCGCCAGTTCGCCGGTGGCCAGCAGCAATGCCGCTTCATGCAGGTACAGCGGATTGCCGCCGGTGCGCTGGGCCAGCGCGGCCACGCTCTCCTGGTCGCTTGGCCCGTTGCCGAGCCGGGACAGCAGCAGCGCCACGTCCTCCTGGTCCAGCGGCCCCAGCCGCAGCTGGGCCGGTGAGTGCCGGTCCAGCCCAGTCAGCGTCTCCCGCAGCGGGACGGTGACCGCGTCGGCCCGCAACGAGCAGGCGATCAGCACCTCGGCCCCGCCATGCTCATCGGCCAGCAGATCGGCGACGCTGCGCAGGATGGCCAGGGTCTCACTGTCGGCTCGGTGCAGGTCGTCGATCACCAGCAGCAGCGGGCGGCGCAGCCGGACCAGGAACTCGGCCACTGCGTGGTGCAGCTGATAACGGCTGCGGACGACGTCCCCGGGCTGGACCGGTTCATCCCGCAGCAGCGGGGCCAGCTGGCTGGCCAGGGGTTCGCCGAGCACATCGCCGTCGCCCGCCTGGGCCAGGCCGGACACCACCGAGCGCAGCACCTGAACCCACGGCCACACGGGCGGCGCCACCCCCAGCTCGGGGCAGCGGCCAATCGCGGTCAGCCACCCGGCCCGGACCAGCCCGAGCCGGACCTGGTCCAGGAAGGCCGACTTGCCTGCCCCCGGCTCGCCGCTGACCAGCAGCACCCGGGCCGACCCCAGCCGGGCCGCGGCGGC
Organism: uncultured Kineosporia sp.; assembly: GCA_964250315.1. Taxonomy (GTDB): domain Bacteria; phylum Actinomycetota; class Actinomycetes; order Actinomycetales; family Kineosporiaceae; genus CAXUFS01. The sequence continues at coordinate 1,198 of CAXUFS010000300.1, forward strand.
CGCCTCATGGGCGCCCAGCAGCTCCACCTCGCGGCCGGCGAACCGGTCATCATCCGGCTGGTCGGGTCCAGGTGTTATCGGCGGCCAGTTCGCGCTCATGACCGGCACAGATTAGGGCCGCCGGACCTCTGATCCCTACGCCGCCGGGGCAGCGGCGGCGGTTCGCACCCGCTGAATTCGGGCCGGCCATCTCCAGGTGCGACCCGGGCGCACAGATGCCAGCGTTCTGAGCATGCCTGTGAACATCGGATACACCTTGATGTGCGAGCAGACCGGTCCGCGGGAACTGGTCAGCTACGCCGCCGCAGCCGAGCAGGCGGGCTTCGAGTACGCCGTGATCAGCGACCACTACTTTCCCTGGCTGGACGAGATGGGCCACAGCCCCTACGCCTGGAGCGTGCTCGGTGCCGTCAGCCAGGCGACCCAGCGACTGGAGCTGATGACCTACGTGACCTGCCCGATCGGCCGCTACCACCCAGCGGTGGTGGCGCAGAAGGCGGCCACCATGGGGGTGCTGTCCGGCGGCCGGTTCGTGCTCGGCCTGGGCGCCGGGGAGAACCTGAACGAGCACGTGGTCGGCCGCGGCTGGCCCAGCGCGAACGTGCGCCAGGAGATGCTCGATGAGGCGCTGGACGTCATCAACGAGTTGTTCGACGGCGGCTACGTGAACTACCTCGGCCACCACTACCGGGTGGACTCGGCCAAGCTCTGGGACCTGCCCGAGCAGCGGGTCCCGATCGGCGTGGCGATCAGCGGCCAGCAGGGCATCGAGCGATTCGCCCCCAAGGCCGACATCATGATCGCGGTCGAACCGGATGAGTCGCTGGCCCCGGCCTGGGACAAGGCGGCCCGGCCGCTCAAGGTCGTGGGCCGGACGGCCCGGAAGGTGGGCCAGCTGCCGATCTCCTGGGATGCCGACGCCGACGCGGCCAAGCAGCGGGCGCACCAGCTGTTCCGCTGGTTCGCCGGCGGCTGGAAGGTGAACGCGGAGATTCCGTCCACCGCCGGGTTCGACGCGGCCAGTCAGTTCGTCCGCCCGGACGACGTGGCCCAGCAGATTCCCTGCGGGACGGACGTCGACGCGATCGTCCAGGCGGTCAGGCCGTTCGCGGACGCCGGATTCACCGACGTGGCGCTGGTGCAGATCGGCGGCGATCAGCAGCAGACCTTCCTGGACGCCGCGCAGAAGGAGATTCTGCCTGCCTTGCGTGAAGCGCTCTGATCCTTCTCCTCAGGATTGCCGTTTGCCGCGGAGGGTCACACCCGGCAGATGTAACGCCGGCGGGCCGCCGAGCCAAGTAGAGGTATGAGTCCGCGTCCGCAAGAGCTGAGAGGTTCCGCCGAACCTCTGAACCGCATCGGGTGGGATCCGGACGCGTTCGAGACCTTTTACCGGGCCCACGTTGAGGCCGTGATCCGTTTCGTCACCCGCCGGGTGGCGGACCCGCAGACCGCGGCCGACCTCACCGCGGACGTGTTTCTGGCCGTGATCGACGCGGCTCCCGGCTACTCCCCCGATCGCGGCGAACCTCGCGCCTGGCTGTTCGGCGTCGCCCGCAACGTGGTCTGCGGCCAGCGCCGGGACGCGGCCCGGGAGGCCGCAGCGAACCGGCGGGTGGCCGGACGCCGCCTGCTGGACGACGACGACATCGAACGCCTGCAGCGGCGCATCGACGCCCAGGCTCAGGCCCGTGCGTTGCACTCCGCCCTCGATCAGCTGCCGCCATCTGAACGAGCCGTCCTCGAGCTGGTCGCAGTCGACGGGCTCAGCACCACTGAAGTGGCTGCGGCATTGGGCATCCGCCCGGTGACCGCCCGGGTGCGTCTGCATCGAGCGCGCGCCGCGATGAGAAGCCATCTGTCCC
>CAXUFS010000301.1:0-3052 GCA_964250315.1 uncultured Kineosporia sp.
GGCATGAGGCCAATGGCAATCTGGTGGCCGAGGCCGAGGCCTGGCAGCTCGCGGCCAGGATCGGCGGTCCTGCCCGGCGGGTGGCCTCGGACCTGGAACGGGCGGCGGAACTGGCCGAGGCGGGAGGTGAGTGGTCGCGAGCGGCGTCCTGCCGCCGGGACCGGGCTTCGGCGGTCAAGGACGCCGACGGCGTCGACGCGGCCCTGCAGGTCCTGGATGAGGCGGAGAAGGTCCTCATGGCCCGGGAGAGCCGGGCCGGACGGCATGTTTCAGCGGAGGATGCGCTGGCGGCGTCCCGGCTGATGACGTGGCATCGGCTGCTGCTGAATGAGCAGCGGGCGCGAATGCTGGCCGTGGCGGGCCGTTTCTGGGAGGCGCTGACGGTGGCCGACAGCCTGGAGGACGGCTATCTCCGGCTCGGTGATGCCTGGTCGGCGCGTGACCTGCTCGGCCTGCGCGGACAGTTGCGCGCCGAGGTGGGCCATCTCACCGACGGCGTGATCGATCTCGAACGTGCTGCGGCAGAGGCAGTTTCGGCCGGTGACACCGCTCAGGCCCGCGGATTGGGTGAGCGGCTGGCGGTGGTACTCGACCAGGCCGGACGCCGGCCGGACGCCGAGCACGCTTACCAGCGCTTCTGCGAACCGTTCTGATCTCCAGGTTTCCCTTCCCTGGTGCGGCTGATCAGAACAACGGCCAGCGGCCACAGCGCCTGACTGCCTGCGGCCAGCCGCTCACTCAGGCCGATCTGGCGGCCATCGCTGAGCACCTCGGCAAAGAACCACCCCACCTCGGCGACCAGTGCGGCCGTCACCGCCCAGGCAATCCGCTCGCGAAAAGCCAGCAGCGGGGCTGATCGTCGCACCGAAAAAGCCGGCCAGACAGCCAGACTCAGGAACGCGGCGGTGGCCAGGAGCGTATGCGGAAGGGATCCGCCATCGCCGCGAGGCAAGGGCGAGCAGGCCACCCCCAAGGTCGCCAGCCCGCCCAGCGCCAGCAACGCACGACCACCGCGACCAGCCGGGCGAAGTGCAGCTGCCGTCGTCAGGTGCGCCAGGCCGACACCAGCCAGGGCCCCCGTCATCACCCACCGCCGATCGGCTCCCTCGGCCGCCAGTGCACTGATAGTCCCCGTGACAGAGTCAAAGCCGTTGCGCTGCAACGAAGCAGCCAGAGTCCAGCCACCGATCAGCAGGACCGGCGCCGCGGCTGAGGATCCGGTACCCCAGGCCGCCACCTGGTCCGGGTCGGCTTTCAGCCAGTTCCTGGATGCCTGGATCAAGGGGACGATGCCGGACCTATCATCGGTCATGGTGATCCTCAGGGTGGGATTGGTGTTCCTGCTGACCTGGTTGGCGATCCTGGCCGTGCTCAGGGCTCGCGGCGCTCGACCCGCCAGGCCGCAGGGTCATCCAGCAGGGCGTCAGCGCCGTGAGGCGAGTCAGCGTCCGGCTCATCACCGTCCCGGATCGGCAGGAAGACCAGCCGATCGTGCATCCGGGACGCCCGGCCCTGCCAGAACTCCACCTCGAACGGCCTGACCAGGTAGCCGCCCCAGAACGGCGGCAGCGGGACATCGTCGGGGCCGCCTCGGTCGGGATAGCGGGCGGCCAGCTCCGCCCAGCGCCCGTCCAGCACCTGCCGATCGGCCACCGGCTGGGACTGGCGACTGGCCCAGGCACCGATCCGGGACGCCCAGGGCCGGCTGGAGAAGTACTCGCGCGAGACCTCGGCCGGCAGTGCCTCCACCCGGCCTCGCACTGCCACCTGCCGATGCAACGTGAGCCACGGCAGCACCAATGCCGCCGCCGGACGAGCCGCGAGTTCGAGACCCTTCCGGGACGAATGATTGGTGAAGAAGCTGAACCCGCGCGGACCGGCGTCCTTCATCAGCACGGTCCGGGCGCTCGGCAGTCCGGCGGCGTCCACGGTGGCCAGCGTCATCGCGTTGGGCTCAGGCACTCCGGCCGCGGTGGCCTGTTCGTACCAGAGCTGGAACTGCGCCAGCGGCGTGCTGGCCAGGCCGGACTCGAGCAGGGACTGCCCGTCGTAGAACACCCGGGTCCCAGCCAGGCCCTTAGCGAGCTGGGGGGCCGGGGGCGGCAGCGTCGCGGACTGGGGCAGATCACGGTTTTCGGCATCGATGCGATGGCCTGGCATGACCCCAGTCTGGCCGCCGCCGATCGCCCGAGTGCCCCCCAGCTGCGCTGATCATGCAAGTTCTTTCATGATCAGCGCGCTGGGAACGCATCTGAGCTCAAGTTTGGCCATGATCAGCGCAATTCAGCCCATGATCAGCGCGAATCAGCGCGGCCGGCATAGCCAGGCATCCTCTGTGCGTCTGATCCTGCGGAGGTGTTCATGGAGCCGATCGAGGAAGTGGCGTTTCGCGACTTCGTCGCGCTCAGGTCGGCCGCACTGCTGCACACGGCCACACTGCTGACCGGCGATCGCGAATCCGCCCAGGACCTGGTCCAGGAAGCGCTCACCCGGCTGGTCGGCCGATGGCAATCGGTCGGCAACCCGGAGGCCTATGTCCGGACCACCATGCACCGGCTGCAGATCAGCCGCTGGCGCCACCGTTCCGTGCTCCGCGAAGATCCGGCCGCACTGGTTCCAGACGTTGCTCAGAGCGACCGCAGCGCTCACATCGACGACCAGATCGTCGTCGCCCGGGCCCTGGACCGGCTGACGCCGCGCCAGCGATCGGTGCTGGTCTGCCGGGACATCGAAGACCTGGACGAACGCCAGACCGCCGCCCGGCTGGGTCTGCGGGTGGGCTCGGTGCGCTCGATCCGGCATCGGGCTCTGCGCCGTCTGCAGGAACTCTGCCCCGAACTCGCCCTTGGCACGGAGGTGCCCCGATGAGCACGCCCACCAGTCAGCCGACCCTCGAGCAGATCCACGCCGTACTGCGGACTCTGGCTGAACCCATGTCCGCGCCGCTCAGCTCGCCCGGGAACCCGGGCCTGGCCGACCGGGTGCTGGCCCGGGCCGCTCAGCGCAGGCGCCGGACCGGCGCCCTGAGGATGGCCGCGGCGGCGGTGGCCGC
>CAXUFS010000302.1:0-3034 GCA_964250315.1 uncultured Kineosporia sp.
CCCCCGCCCTGGTCCCAGCCAGGAAGCAAACCGGGCATCAATGGTGTTGGCTCGATCAGGGCGAAAATTACTTGCTCGCCGGTGACCTGGGCTGATTGCTGCCGGGCGAGCATCCCAGTCCGCGTCTGGCGGAACACTGTCGGTGGAGGCACTTAGCATTGGCCATCGTGAGCGACCGACTGATCGTGCGCGGGGCGCGCGAGCACAACCTGAAGGATGTCTCGCTCGATCTGCCACGCAACGCGATGGTGGTCTTCACCGGGCTGTCCGGTTCGGGCAAGTCGTCGCTGGCGTTCGACACCATCTTCGCCGAGGGGCAGCGCCGGTACGTCGAGTCGCTGTCGGCCTACGCCCGGCAGTTCCTCGGCCAGATGGACAAGCCCGACGTCGACTTCATCGAAGGCCTTTCGCCGGCCGTTTCGATCGATCAGAAGTCGACCTCGCGCAACCCCCGGTCCACGGTCGGCACCATCACCGAGGTCTACGACTACCTGCGGCTGCTCTGGGCCCGGGCCGGCCGGTCCCACTGCCCGATCTGCGGGGAGCCGATCACCCGGCAGACCCCGCAGCAGATCGTCGACCAGCTGCTGGAATTGCCCGAGGGCACCCGGTTCCAGGTGCTCGCGCCGGTGGTGCGCGCCCGTAAGGGTGAGTTCGCCGATCTGTTCTCCGAGCTGCAGACCAAGGGCTTCGCCCGGGCGCGGGTGGACGGCCAGGTCATCGCCCTGACCGATCCGCCGAAGCTGGACAAGAAGTACAAGCACACGATCGAGGTCGTGGTCGACCGGCTGGTGGCCCGCCCGGCGTCCAAGCAGCGGATGACCGACTCGGTGGAGACGGCGCTCAGCCTGGCCAACGGGCTGCTGGTGGCCGACATGGTGGATGAACCGGACGGATCTCCGCAGCGGGAGCGCCGTTTCAGCGAGAAGATGGCCTGTCCGAACGAGCATCCGATCTCGCTGGACGACATCGAGCCCCGCACGTTCTCATTCAACAACCCGTTCGGAGCCTGCCCCGACTGCACCGGAATCGGCATCAAGCTTGAGGTGGATCCGGAGCTGATCGTCCCGGATGAGGATCTCAGCCTGGCCGAGGGGGCGATCGCGCCTTGGACCCAGGGGTCGGCCGACTACTTCCTGCGGCTGATGCGGGCGCTGGGAAATGATCTCGGTTTCACCGTCGACCAGCCATGGCGATCGCTTCCGGCTCGGGCCAGGGAAGCGCTGCTGGAGGGTCAGGACTACCAGGTCCACGTCAAGTTCCGGAACCGGTTCGGCCGGGAGCGGTCGTACACCACCGGTTTCGAGGGCGTGGTCCCCTTCATCAAGCGCCGGCACTCCGAGACCGAGTCGGACTGGAGCCGGGAGCGGTACGAGGGCTTCATGCGCGAGGTACCCTGCCCGACCTGCAAGGGCACCCGGCTCAAGCCTGAGGTGCTGGCGGTGCTGGTAGGGGGCCAGTCGATCGCGGCGGTGTGTGCCCTGCCGATCCGCGAGGCCTCGGAATTCCTTGGCGCACTTGAGCTCTCACCCCGTGAGCGGCAGATCGCCGATCAGGTGCTGAAGGAGATCCAGGCCCGGCTGGGATTCCTGCTCGACGTCGGGCTGGATTACCTCTCGCTGGATCGGGCGTCCGGAACGCTGTCCGGAGGAGAGGCACAACGGATCCGGCTGGCCACCCAGATCGGGTCGGGCCTGGTCGGAGTGCTCTATGTGCTGGACGAGCCGAGCATCGGCCTGCACCAGCGGGACAACCGGCGGCTGATCGACACCCTGACCCGGTTGCGGAACCTGGGCAACACCTTGATCGTCGTCGAGCACGACGAGGACACCATCCGGGCTTCGGACTGGGCTGTCGACATCGGGCCGGGCGCAGGCGAGCACGGCGGCCAGGTGGTGCACTCGGGCCCGGTCGAGGATCTGATCAACCACCCGGATTCGCTGACCGGGCTGTACCTCTCCGGCCGGCGATCGATCGCGATCCCGCCGATCCGGCGACCGCGGGACAAGAAGCGGCAACTGGTGGTCAGCGGCGCGCGCGAGCACAACCTGAAGAACATCGACGTCAGCTTCCCGCTCGGCTGCCTGGTCTCGATCACCGGCGTGAGCGGGTCGGGCAAGTCCACGCTGATCAACGACATCCTGTACACCACCCTGGCCAACCGGCTCAACGGCGCCCGGCAGGTGCCCGGCCGGCACAAGAGCGTGAAGGGCCTGGAGCACCTGGACAAGGTGGTGCACGTCGACCAGAGCCCGATCGGCCGAACGCCGCGGTCCAATCCGGCCACCTACACCGGGGTCTGGGACCACGTTCGCAAGCTGTTCGCCCAGACCACCGAAGCCAAGATCCGGGGCTACCAGCCGGGCCGGTTCTCGTTCAACGTGAAAGGCGGCCGGTGCGAGGCCTGCTCCGGTGACGGCACCATCAAGATCGAGATGAACTTCCTGCCCGACGTGTACGTGCCCTGCGAGGTGTGTCACGGCGCCCGGTACAACCGGGAGACCCTGGAAGTGCACTTCAAGGGCAAGACCGTGGCCGACATCCTGGACATGCCGATCGAGGAGGCAGCCGGGTTCTTCGCGGCGGTCCCGGCGATCTCGCGGCATCTGAGCACGCTGGTGGACGTTGGGCTGGGCTACGTCCGGCTCGGCCAGCCCGCGCCCACCCTGTCCGGTGGTGAGGCGCAGCGGGTCAAGCTGGCCGGTGAACTGCAGAAGCGATCATCCGGCCGGACCATCTACGTGCTGGACGAGCCGACCACCGGCCTGCACTTCGAGGACATTCGCAAGCTGCTCGGCGTGCTTCAGGGATTGGTCGACAAGGGCAACACGGTACTGGTGATCGAGCACAATCTCGACGTGATCAAGAGTTCGGACTGGGTGATCGACCTTGGCCCGGAGGGCGGCAACGGTGGCGGTGAGGTGGTCGCCGAAGGCACACCGGAAGACGTTGCCCTGATTCCGGAGAGTCACACCGGGCGGTTCCTGGCCGGGGTGCTGGGCCCTGGCCCGCACGGCGGGGCAGTGAGCCGGGC
>CAXUFS010000303.1:0-3028 GCA_964250315.1 uncultured Kineosporia sp.
GGCCGCACTGGTCCGCTTGGCGGCGGTGGCCGGCTTGGCGGCCGGCTTGGCGGCGGTGACCCGCTTGGCGGCCGGCTTGGCCGCAGTGGTCCGCTTGGCGGCGGGCTTGGCCACCGGCTTGGCCGCAGTGCGCTTGACCGCGGGCTTCGCCGCCGTCTTGACGGTGGACTTGGCCGCCGGCTTGACGGTGCTCTTGCTGACCGGCTTGGCCGTGGTCTTGGTGCTCCGCTGGGCGGCCGGGCTGGAGGAGCGGGCCGGAGTGCGGGTCGTGCTCTTCTTCGCCGCGGTGCGGGCAGCGGGCGCAGCCGCGGCCTTCCTCGCGGTCCGCTTGACAGCGGGCTTGAGGTTCGAGGGCACTATGCCTCCTGTGTCATGATCCCGATCGGTACCGGGACGCTGCGGGTGTTACTGCTGGTGCGAGCAGGTGTCGAATTCGCGCTTCTGTGCACGGCATTTCGTACCTGCGGCGACATCTGGCCGCGCCACTACATCGGCGGCTTGACAGGGGCCTTTAACCCTGGTTTCCAGAACTTTCGCGATTTTCCGCGCTCGATTCGTCCAGATGGGACAGTGAAGTCCGTCATCTCCCCCGGAGACGACTCAGCTGGTGATGTCCTTGCGCTCGAAATGCCACCAGGCGATGGCGAAGAACACCGCGCTGTATCCGATGGACCACAGTGCGCCCCGGGTCATGCCGTCCCAGGTGATGTGCGCCCCGATCACATCCAGCCACGCGTACTGGTAGTGCGTCGGCAGAACCTCACGGAAAGAGCCGAGCGCGGTGACGGCGTCCAGGATGTTCGACACGATCACCAGCATCACCGCGCCCCCGACCGCACCCAGCGGAGCGTCGGTCACAACGCTGAGCAGAAAGGCCAGCCCGGCGACGAAAAGCAGCGATACGCCGATGTAGGCCACGGCGATAGCCAGGTGCCCGATCAGTGCGCCACCCGCGATAGTGTCACCCACCGGGCTGCGCAACGGAGCCCACCCGAAGAACACGCCACCAGCCAGGAATGCGACCACCGGCAGCAGCACCAGAGCGAAGGCGCTGTACAGCAGGGCAGCGATCAGCTTGCGCTGCAACAGATGTGATCGGGGTATCGGTGCAGCCAGGAGATACCGGAGCGACGACCAACTGGCTTCACTGGCCACGGTGTCACCGGCGAACAGCGCCACGATGACCACCAGCAGGAATCCGCAACTGACGAAAAGCGTGAACGCCGTGAAGTTTCCAGCCCCTTCGGTGGCTAGGTCGACCAGGCCCGGCACCGCCCCGCGGCGCGAATCGTCGCCGAACAGGAACGCCGCCACCAGCAGGAACGGCAGCAGCACCAGGAAACCGAGGGCGATCTGGGTGCGGCGGCGGGTGAGCTGCCGGCGCAGTTCCACCCGCACGCCCAGAGTTCGGTTGCTCCGATAGCCCGACGCCGCCCCGTCCAGTCGCAGCACCGTGGTCAGTGGCGGCAGGCCGGTCAGCGGATCGTCGGATCTCACTGACCGTCCTCCCGTCCGACCAGCGCGAGGAAGGTCTCCTCCAGGCCGCGCTGCGGGGCAACCCGATCGATCCGGACTCCGGCCATCACCAGCGAGCGCACCAGCTCACTGCGAGCCGCCGCCCCGGCCTGCACCGTGATTCCGGTTGCGGTGGAAACGATGTGCGAAACGCCGGGGACGGACGCCGCGAGCGTCGCGGCCCGGCCCGGCGCCGACACATCCATGACGGTCTGGCCGGAGAGCCCGACGACGTCCGCGACGGTACCCTGCGCCACCAGCTGGCCATCGGCCATCACCACCAGGTGGGTGCAGGTCTGCTCCACCTCGGCCAGCAGGTGACTGGAGACGATCACCGTTCGGCCAGTGGCGGCGTATCGCCTGAGCACGTCTCGCATCTGGCGGATCTGCGGGGGGTCCAGCCCGTTCGTCGGCTCGTCCAGCACCAGCACATCCGGCATCCCGAGCATGGCCTGAGCGATGGCCAGTCGCTGCCGCATACCGTGACTGTAGGTCCGGACCTTGCGGTGGACGTCGTTGCCCAGCCCCGCGATCTCCAGCGCGCGATCGCGCTGCGCGTCCGCCGCCGGGCGGCCGGTGGCTCGCCAGTAAAGATCCAGATTGGCCAGCCCGGACAGGTGCGGGAGGAACCCCGGACCCTCGATGAAGGCACCGAGCCGGGAGAGCACCGCGGCCCCCGGCGCGATCCGATGCCCGAACACCCGGATCTCCCCCTCACTGGGATGGATCAGCCCCATCAGCATCCGCAGGGTGGTGGTCTTGCCGGCGCCGTTGGGGCCGAGAAGGCCGAGTACCTGGCCGTTTTCGACCCGGAAGCTGAGGTCGGTGACGGCCCGGAAACCGTCGCCGTAGGCCTTGCCCAGGTGCTGGGCGGCCAGTGGCACGCTGAGCAGGTCCGCGTCGGCGGCAGTCAGGCTGAGGCGCCGGCGACGGCGTCCGATCAGCACGAAACCCAGCACCAGGACCAGGATCGCGGTCCCCAGGATGATCGCTGGCAGGACCAGACTCCGGACCGCACCATTGTTCTCGGCTTCCAGCGGGACCTCGGGTACCACCAGCGCGTTGCTGCCGGCCAATCCGATCCGATAGCCGCGGGAATTGGCTGGCACCGCATAGGCCTGGTCGGTGCTGGAGATCAGCACCCGTAGCCGATGACCGGCCGGGACGTCGTGGACGATGGCGGGCAGCACGATCGTGACCTGGCGTCCCCCGGGCGCAAGCCCCTCCAGCCGGACCGGGCTGACCAGCTGCTCTGGCAACTCGGTGCGCCCGTCCGGCGCGACGTCCAGCAGGGACGCGAACATCGTCGCATCGGGAGCGGTAGAGGAAATGTTCACCGACACCCGTGCGGACCCGGTGATGGTGACCGGCCGGCTCAACGACTCGGTGTCGAAGTGCGCACTCTGCCCGGGTAGTGAGCCCAGTCCGAGGATCGCCGAGCCGCTGGCACTGGTGGCCGAGCTGGTGGCGGATGTGCGCTGCGCCAGCCCGCCCAGTGCCCCCAGCGCCGACC
>CAXUFS010000304.1:0-3016 GCA_964250315.1 uncultured Kineosporia sp.
GCCGGGCGCCGGCTCGGCGGCGGCGGGCGGTGATTCGGCTGCGGCGAGTCCAGCCGCGGTTGCGCCGCAGGCCGACCGGCTGAACATCTCGGCCCCGCTGAGATTGTTGAGCAGCGACCAAAAGCCTTCGGCCGCAGACGGAACGGACCTCGTTCTGCCCGCTCAGCGGTATCCGGCGGTCCTGCTTGCGGTGTCGCTGCAACAGGCCACCGGTCCCAGCGTCGTATCGGTGCAATCGTCAGCCGAATCCGTTCCGGCCCTGCGAGTGCTGGCGGCCGGAGGTTCGAGCAGCGCGACCGTGGTGGCTCAGCCTGGTCCCGCCGGAGACCTGCGGATCCATCTGGACGGCGGTGGTCACCTGACCGCCGACCGGATCGGCACTTTCGAGGCGGTCTCCTCCTCGGCCGCGGGACGGATCGTCGCGCTGCCGGCCAGCCGGGTTCTGCATCTGGTGCCGGGCCGGGACGGCAATGATGCTGTGCTCGATTTCCGCCCGGCCAGGCTGCCAGCCCAACCCGGCTCCGTCTCCGCGGTGCTGCTGCGGGTCGCCGGTGAAGTGGGCAAGCATGGCGGCTACGTCAAGATGGGGCCAGGCACCGGCAATCTCGATCAGCCCGTGTACTGGAGCGCCACCAGCAACCCCCAAGATCTGTTCCGCTATGGCTTCATGGTTGTGCCGCTGTATCGCAACGGTGTGCATCTGCTCTACCACGCCGGCACCGAACTCAACGTGGACCTGGTCGGCTTCATCACCGGGCCGCGTTCGCCGATCTCGCAGGACGGCCTGAGCGTGCCGGTGCCGTCCACCGGAGAGCCGGCGATCCGAGTGACCGCGGCTGGGCCGCAGCGGGTTTCGCTGATCCCAGGATCCGGCTTGGCCGGAGTCCAGGCCAGCCGGGTCAGTGCGGCCATGATCGGATTGAGCGCTCAGGGTGAGGCGCCGGGCGCGGTCTCGGTCAGTGGCCCGGGCCAGCCATCCTCGCGGTTCGCCGATCTGGCCCCGGGACCGCAGAACCGGCGTAGCGGGCTGGCGCTGGCCCCGGTGGTGGACGGCGCCGTCACCGTGACCAGCGCGGCCAACGCCGACGTGATCCTGACCGCACGGGTTCTGATCCTGCACGCCTGATCATTCGTCGCAGCAAAGCCGCTATCCATCAGCACATTTCGGCGTCAACAATCGGTGTCGCGCCGAACTGCATGCTGCCCAGGAACCCCGCCGGACCGACCGGCGGCCAGTTAGAGGGAGAACATCATGGCCGGAGCAATCACCGCTGGTATGGACGTCGAGCAGGTCCGCCAGCTCGCCGTCGAGATGAACAACGCTGCTGAGCAGATTCAGGCGATCGGCCAGCGCATCACCGGGCTGGTCGAAGGTGCCCCCTGGGTGGGCCAGGACTACGTCAATTTCCACACCGACTGGCAAGGAAATCAGCTCCAGCGACTGGGACAGGTCGTGGAGGCGCTGCACGCGGGCTCGCAGGTGGCCACCACCAACGCCACCGACCAGGAGAGCACATCCTCGCGGTGATCCACGGGCGCCGGTCACCCGGCCCGCTCAGCCGATGGCCGGGCCGGCGCTTCCGATCAAGCTGAAAGGTCAGGCTCGAGAACCACTTCGAAGGGGTGCGACCGATGAATCTGAAGCTGGCTCTGCAGCGGGCGAGCGGCACCCAGGACATCGTCGTCTCGCTCGACCCGGCGACGCCGGTCGGCGCACTGGCCGGCCGGATCGCCGATGTCGACCCCGGAGCGGATCCACTGCCGGACGGCGCCCGCAGCTTCGCCGTGTTCGCCGGTGACGGGTGGGTCACCCTGCCCGAACAGATGGCGGTGGCCGAGTCTGGGCTGCGGTCTGGTCTGACCGCCACTGTGGTCGCCGCCGGGCAACGGCTCTACGGCGGGGGAGATGATCAGGCGGTGGCGCGGGTGGATGTCTTGTCCGGGCCGGACGAGGGCCGGGAGTTTCCACTCGGCGCCGGAGGATGGTCGATCGGCCGGGGGCCAGGCGCCGACATCGCGCTGACCGACCAGATGGTCTCCAAGCGGCACGCTCTGCTCCGGGTGGGCTCGCGGCTGCACATCACCGACACCAACTCCGCCAATGGGATTCAGATCGGCGGGGCCACCGTGGCCTGGAGTGAGCTGTCGACCGGCACTGAGATCACGCTGGGCGGTTCGGTACTGCGGATCACCCGGTTGCAGGCCGGGATGGACGACGGCGGCCCGGGCGGTATCGCTTTCAATCGGCCACCGCGCCCGGAGCCCGTCTATATCCCACTCCAGGAGAGCATCCCCGATCCACCGGAACGGCCTGCCCGGCAACCGTTTCCGATTTTCACCATGCTGATCGCGCTGGCTCTGGGGGCGGCTCTCTGGCTGGTCACCCGGAATCTGTTGTTCGCTGCCTTTCTGGCCCTGAGTCCTCTACTGCTGGTTGGAAACCTGCTGGAGCGGGCTCTTTTCGGGCGACGGACATTCCGCCGCGAACGCCGGGCCTGGCGGGAGGCGCTGTCCGGGCAGCGCGACCGTTTCCTGGCCGCTGCGCAGGCCGAAGCGGAGGCTCGGCGGACCCGGCACCCAGCTCCGGAGGAACTGCGCCGGGCGATCACCGATCGCACCCCGCTGCTGTGGAGCCAGCGCCCCGGCCGGGAGGGATTCGGTCAGTTCCGGGCCGGGGTCAGCACTGCGCCCAGCCAGAACCGGTTGCAGCCCCCGTCGCGGGGCAAGGAACGGGCACTGCTGGCCGAAGCCGGACGAGCAGCGGCCGAGGTGGCCCTGCTTCCCGGCGTCCCCGTCGTCATCGACCTGAACCGGACCGGATCGGTGGGGATCACCGGCGGCCAGCGGCGGCCTGACGTCGTCCGCGCTGTGGTGCTGCAGCTGGTGAGCACCCACGCCCCGGGCGATCTGGTCGTCACCGCGCTGACCCCAGGTACCGATGCGGCTGGGTGGGCGTGGCTGCGCTGGCTGCCGCACCTGGCCAGCCCGGCCGTCCTCGGCGGGGTCAGCCTCGGTG
>CAXUFS010000305.1:0-2946 GCA_964250315.1 uncultured Kineosporia sp.
CGCACCCCCCGGGCTCGGGGCAGCGACAGTGGCCGGGGGGCCCGCCCGACGTGAGGGCGGCCGGGAGCGGGCACGGCGGTGCCGAACCCGGCCAGCGTGCCCCAGGCGCCGGGCCGGTGCCGGATCGTGGTCTGGCCCGGCCCGACACAGACGATCACCTCGGGCACCTCGGCCAGCAGCGCCGAGGTGGCCGCATCGCAGGCGGCCAGTAATGACGCGGCCTCCGGCGCCACCCCGGCCGCGATCGCGGGGACCAGCAGCGGCGGATACGGCAGGACGGCGGCGGCGAGCATAGTGCCCGAGATTATCGCTCGCCCAGGCGGCCGGGGTCAGCGAAGGATCTTCAGCGCCTGATGGCGGGCAGGCCGAGCGACACCGGCTGCATTCCGGCGCCGATCGGGGCACCTGGCTGCTGGCCGGCGCTCTGCCGGTTTTCCCAGGCGTCGCCGGATCGGGTGCGCCGGATCCGGTAGACCGTTTGACCCGGCCGCGGATCGCTGACCAGGTGGTGCGGGGCGGCATAACTGATCTGCACGGTGACCAGGTCGCCGGGCCGTGGAGCTTCGGCGCCGGCGGGGACGCCGAAGTGGACCAGTCGATTGTCCGGGGCGCGGCCGGAGAGACGTTGCTGGCTGTTGTCCTTGCGTCCTGCGGTCTCGGTCACCAGAACCTCGAGGACGGCGCCCTCGAGCCGCTGGTTCTCCTCCCAGGAGATCTGCTCCTGCAGCCCGAGCAGCCGGTCGTAGCGTTGCTGCACAATGCTTTTAGGAATCTGGCCGGGCAAGCCGGCCGCCGGAGTGCCGGGCCGGGGCGAATACTGGAAGGTGAACGCCTGGGCGAACCGGGCCTCGGCGACCACGTCGAGGGTCTGCTGGAAGTCCTCCTCGGTTTCTCCGGGAAAGCCGACGATGATGTCGGTGGAAATGGCCGCACCGGGTATCGCCTGTCTGACGCGATCGAGAATGCGCAGGTAGCGCTCGGAGCGGTAGGACCGGCGCATCGCCTTCAGGATCTGATCGGAGCCCGACTGCAGCGGCATGTGCAGCTGGGGCATCACATTGGGAGTTTCAGCCATCGCATCGATCACGTCGTCGGTGAACGCGGCCGGATGCGGGCTGGTGAACCGGACCCGTTCCAGGCCGGGAACAGCGCCCGCGGCTCTGAGCAGGCTGGCGAAGGCGCCGCGGTCGCCGAACTCGGTGCCGTAGGTGTTGACGTTCTGGCCTAGCAGGGTGATCTCGATGACGCCGCTGGCAACCAGAGCCTCGATCTCGGCCAGGATCTCGCCGGGCCGCCGATCCCGCTCCTTGCCGCGCAGGCTGGGGACGATGCAGAACGTGCAGGTGTTGTTGCAGCCCACGCTGACCGACACCCAGGCGGCTGCGGCCGACTCTCGCCGGGCCGGCAGGGTCGACGGGAAGACTTCGAGGGATTCAAGGATCTCGACCTGGGCGAGCTGGTTGTGCCGCGCCCGGTCAAGCAGGGCGGGCAGCGCTCCGATGTTGTGGGTGCCGAAAACGACGTCCACCCAGGGCGCCCGTTCCACGATGGTGGAGCGGTCCTTCTGGGCCAGGCAGCCGCCGACCGCGATCTGCATACCGGGGTTGCCGGCTTTGAGCGGGGCGAGCTGGCCCAGGTTGCCGTACAGCTTGTTGTCGGCGTTCTCGCGGACAGCGCAGGTGTTGAACACGACCACATCGGCCTGCTGCCCGGCCGGCGCGGGCAGATATCCGGCGGCGTCCAGCAGTCCGGACAGCCGTTCGGAGTCGTGCACGTTCATCTGGCAGCCGAAGGTGCGCACCTCGTAGGTGCGTGGGTGCCCGGCCGGTTCAGCTGCTGGACGCTCGCCAGCCCGCAGGTCCGCGGGGGACGACGCCGGCCGGAGTACCGCCGAGTCCACCGAGTCCACCGAGTCCGCCGAGTCCACTGCAGACGCCACCGGCAGGGAACGTGCGGAGTTCGGAGGGAAGAGATCAGTGCTGCTCATAGCGCCGTCCACAATACGCGGAGGATGGGGCTGATCAGCTATCGGCGTCCATCTCCGCATCAGCGAAGGCGGCGTACTCCTCCCGGATGGCTCGCCAGGCAACCGATCCGTTGTATCCCTTGCGGGCCAGCAGCCCAGCTAGCCGCCGGGTGAGCCGCTCCGGATCCTCCGGCGGCGCCCCTGTTCCGGACCCCGGCCGGGACAGGGTGCGCAGCTTGCGCCGGACCACTTCCCGCGCGGCGATGAACTCATCGTCGGCACTAAGATGATCCACTGCTTGCTTGAGCGTCTCCTCGGCGACACCCCGCTGGCGCAATTCATGCGCCAGCGCCCGCCGGGCCAGGCCTCGGCCCGCGTGCCGGCTCTCCACCCATTGCCGGGAGAACTCGGCGTCGTCCACCAGATCCACGGCTTCGAAGCGATCGAGAACCGCAGCGCTCACGTCGTCGGGGATCCGTTTACGAACCAGGGCTTGATACAACTGGGCGCGGGTGCGCGCACCCATGGTCAGCTGCCGCAGCACCACCTCGCGGGCGGTGGACTCCGGATCGGCCGGTTGGACCGGCTCCGCGGACCTGGAGTGATCCGGGGTTGACCCCCCGGCCGAGCCGCTTCGGTCACGGCTCTGGCTCCGGCGGCGGCCCCGGCCTTGGCCCGGGCCACGCATCAGAAGTCGACCGGAGGTTCTGCTGGAGTATCCAGGGTCGGCCCCACACCCAGCTTCTCCTTGATCCGCTTCTCCAGTTCGTTGGCCAGATCCGGGTTGTCCCGCATGAACGCACGGGCATTTTCCTTGCCTTGGCCGAGCTGATCGCCGTCGTAGGTGTACCAAGCCCCAGACTTACGGACCAGGCCCTGCTCGACCCCCATGTCGATCAGCCCACCCTCGCGAGAGATGCCCTGCCCGTAGATGATGTCGAACTCGGCCTGCTTGAACGGCGGGCTGACCTTGTTCTTCA
>CAXUFS010000306.1:0-2932 GCA_964250315.1 uncultured Kineosporia sp.
GCCCTGGCCGCCCGGAGCCGGACGAATCACCGGACGACCCGGAGCCGGACGACCCGGAGCCGGACGCCGCCGGAGCCGGTGGATTGCCGCGGTCACAGCCAGCCCAGCCCGCGAACGCCGTCTCGGCCGATCCACCCGCGCTGGTGAGCCGGAGGCACCGGTGAACACCGCCACGGTGATGCGCAGCAGCGCGGTGATGGCGGCCGGCACCGGGGTGTCCCGGGTACTCGGGTTCCTGCGGGCTGCCCTGCTGTTCGCCGCACTCAGCACCGGTCAGAGCGCGGACGCGTTCTCGGTGGCCAACACCGTGCCCAACGCGCTCTACATCCTGCTGGCCGGCGGGGTGCTCAACGCCGTCCTGGTCCCGCAGATCACCCGGGCCGCCCGCCGGGCCGACGGCGGTCAGGAGTACATCGACCGGCTGCTGACCGTGGCTATCACCACCCTGTTCGTGGTCACGGTGGTGATCACGGCAGCGGCACCGGTGCTGATCCACCTCTACGCCTCGGACCGCTGGACGGCGCAACAGTTCGCGCTGGCCACTGCCTTCGCCCTGTGGTGCCTGCCGCAGGTGTTCTGGTACGGGCTGTACACGATGCTGGGGCAGGTACTCAACGCGCGCGGCAGCTTCGGCCCGTTCATGTGGGCGCCGGCTCTGAACAACATCGTCGCCATTCTCGGGATCCTGGTCTTCATGGCGGTGGCCGGGAAGGGACCGCAGTCGCTGGACAGCTGGACACCGGGCCGGGTCGCGTTGCTCTGCGCCAGCGCCACCCTGGGCGTGGTGGCTCAAGCCGTGGTGCTGATCCCGGCGATGCACCGAGCGGGGATCAGCTTCCGGATCCGGTGGGGACTGCGGGGCTTCGGCATGCGCACGGCCAGCCGGGTGGCCGGGTGGACGTTCGCCGCCGTGCTGATCCAGCAGCTCGGGTTCATCGTGATCTCCCGGGTAACCACCGCCGGGCAGCGGCTGGCCGAGGCGGCCGGGGCCAAGCAGGGCACCGGCAAGGCGGTGTACGACATCGCTCTGCTGCTGTTCATGCTGCCGCACTCACTGGTGGCGGTGTCGCTGGTCACGGCCCTGTTCACCAGGATGTCGGTGTCCGCGGCCGACGACCGGATCGACGACGTGCGCGCGGATCTGTCGCTGGGGCTGCGGATGACCGGGCTGGCCACCGTGCTGTCGGCGGGCACGTTCATCGTGCTGGCGCCAGACATCACCAGCGCTCTGTTCGCCGGGAACGATGCCAGCGACACTCAGGGCCTGGCCATGGTGGCCTCGGCGATGCTCCTGGGCCTGGTGCCGTTCAGCGCGCAGTACCTGTTCCAGCGGGTGTTCTACGCGTTCGAGGACGCGCGGACGCCGTTCCTGGTGCAGGTGCCGATCGTGGCCACCTGGGCGGCGGGCAACCTGCTGTCGCTGTGGCTGCTGCCGCCGCGCCTGATCGTGGTCGGGGTCGGCGCGTCGATGACCATCGCGAACACACTGGGTGCGCTGCTGTCGGCGCGGCTGCTGCACCAGCGACTGGGATTCCTGGATGGCCAGCACGTGCTGCGCCAGCACGTTCGCTACCTGTTCGCGGTGAGCGTGGGCGGGCTGGCCGGGTTCGGCCTGGCCCGGCTGGCGCATGCCGTGCTGGGCGAGGGGAAGCTGGCCTCGCTGGTGGCGGCCGGGGTTGGCGCGCTCGCCATCGTGACCATCTACTACCTGATCCTGCGCCGGATGCGCACCGCCGAACTGGACGACCTGCTCGGTCCGCTGCTGCGCCGGCGCGGCCCGGCACCGGCTTGATGTTCCCCGATCGGCGTCCTCCGGTCCTGACCAGGCTCAGCCCGGCCGGTTGACCGGCGGTTTCCCTCCGGGCGCAGGGGTGGATGGCGCAGACTCGTGACGAGGACCGCAGCCGCCTAGCATGGACGTCGCAGCCGTCCCGGAGCGGCACGGCTGTCTATCAGGAAGGCGCAGGCGCTTGAGCAGCACAAGCCAGGGCGGTGTCCTGGCCGGGCGATACCGTCTGGAACGGCGGATCCAGACGGATCCAGACGGATCGATGTGGCGCGCCCGCGACGAGACTCTCGATCGTGCGGTCTCGGTCCGGGTGCTGCGGGCCGGGCATCCGTTCGCAGCCGATGTGGTGGACGCCGCTCGCCGCGCCGCGCTGGTGGACGACCCCCGGCTGACCCGGGTCCTGGACGTCGGGATGGAGGGCACCGTCGGCTTCGTGATCAGCGAGGACGTCGAGGGTGAGAGCCTGGCCACCGTTCTGGAGCGCGCCCCGCTCAGCGCAGCCGCCATCCGGCGGATCGCCGGAGAGGTGGCCGAAGGGCTGGCCCGGGCCGGTGACCGCGGCTTGCACCATCTGCGGCTCACCCCGCGCTCGGTGCTGATCCGGGCCGACGGCTCGATCAAACTGCTCGGCACCGCGGTCGAAGCGGCGGCCGCCGGGCTGGAGCCGGACCACGCGGTGACGGCGAACCGGGTGGACGCGGTCCGGCTGATCGCGCTGATCTATGGCGGGCTGACTGGGCTCTGGCCGCTCAGTGACGCCGGTTTCGCGCCCGCGCCGCAGGGCAACGCCGGGCCACTGCCTCCGGCCGGACTGGCCGGCGACGTGCCAGGCGACCTGGACGAGCTGTGTGTCCGCACTCTTGGACGGCACAACGATGGCCCACGCTCACCCGAGGAAGTCGCCCGGGAGCTGACGCCCTGGATCAGCGCCGGTGAACTGGCCGGGCAGCAGCAGGCCCGCCGGTCGCCCGGACCGGCTCCGAATCCGGCGGAGGTGTTCCGCCCAGCCCCGGCGACCGGCCGTTCGCAGCCTCCGCTGCCCGAGCCGGGTGGCCTGTTCACGCCGTTCACACCATCCGGCCGTGAGCCACCAGCGTCGCCCCGGCCGGGACCGGACGAGCGACCCCAGGATCCCTGGTGGGA
>CAXUFS010000307.1:0-2900 GCA_964250315.1 uncultured Kineosporia sp.
GTTGCAGCCGGGCCGGCGGCCCGGACCAGTTTCACCGGGGTCCCGTCCACCCAGAACCCAGGACCGAGTGGGAAGCTGCGAGTCTTGAGCCGGCGATCCTCCAGCACGACCACGTGCAGACCGCCGATCTTCTCGGTGCGCAGGACCGCACCGACCCAGCCGGTCTCGACGTCCTCGACCACCAGACCTGGTTCCGCGGCCACCTCCGGCAGCGTGCTCCGGGCTGCCGGGCGCAGATGCGGGGCCAGGGCATCGGGCCCATATCGGTCCATGGTCCGGGACGGTAATCAGGGCGGCGGCAGATACCGAGCCGACCCGCCGGACGTCGTTTGAGCTTGAGCCGACGTAAACTGGCACTCCAAGAATGCGAGTGCCAGGCTCAAGCAGCCTCAGCTGGCCGAGGGAGGGGCAAGTGAGCGATGACCGCAAGCTCGCCGTCCTGAGGGCGATCGTGCAGGACTACGTGTCCACCCGTGAGCCAGTGGGCTCCCGCTCCCTGGTCGAACGGCACTCCCTCGGCGTCTCCCCGGCCACCATCCGCAATGACATGGCCGCGTTGGAGGACGAGGGCTACATCGCCCAGCCGCACACCAGCGCCGGGCGGGTGCCGACCGACAAGGGCTATCGGCTGTTCGTGGACCGGCTGAGCGGGGTCAAGCCGCTGTCGACCGCGGAGCGGCGGGCGATCCAGACCCTGCTGGACGGCGCGGCCGACCTGGACGACGTCGTGGACCGGACGGTCCGGCTGCTGGCTCAGCTCACCCGGCAGGTGGCAGTGGTGCAGTACCCGTCGCTGACCCGGTCCACGGTCCGGCACATCGAGCTGGTGCCGCTGGAGGGAACCCGGCTGCTGCTCGTGCTCATCACCAACACCGGCCGGGTCGAGCAGCGGGCCGTCACTGTTCCGGTGGTTCCGGCGGAGGGACTGCTGCAGGAAGTGCGGGCCCGCCTCAACGCCCGGCTCAGTAGCCGCTCGCTGGCTGAGGTGGCCGAGCTGGCGGCGGCCATTCCCAGCGAGTTCCCCGCCGCTGACCGGGACGTCGTGCTGGCTGTGCTGGAAGCCCTGGAGGACTCCATCGACCTGAACCGCGAGGAGCGGATCGTGCTGGCCGGCACGGCGAACCTGGCCCGCTCGGGCCCAGACTTCGTGCAGTCCATCGGCCCGGTGCTGGAGGCCCTGGAGGAGCACGTGGTGCTGCTCAAGCTGCTCGGCGAGATGGCCGAAGGGGCGTCTGGGGTGAGCGTGCTGATCGGCAGTGAGACCGCTCATGCCGGGCTGCTGGAAGCTTCGGTGGTCGCCTCCGGTTACGCATCGCAGGGCGAGGTGGTGGCCCGTCTGGGCGTGCTCGGCCCGACCCGGATGGACTATCCGACCACGATGGCGGCCGTGCGCGCCGTGGCCACCTATGTGTCCCGGATACTGGCGTCCTGATCAGCGCCATGACCGTGTTCCGCGAACTGAGCCGACGTAGAGCTGGGAGTGACCATCAGCACCGTGAGTGACTACTACGAAGTCCTCGGGGTCTCGCGCACCGCCAGCGCCGAAGAGATCAAGAAGGCCTACCGCGGCCTGGCCCGCAAGCTGCATCCGGACGTGAACCCCAGCCCGGAGGCCGAGGAGCGGTTCAAGGAGGTCGGGCGGGCCTACGAGGTGCTCTCTAGCCCGGAGAAGCGCCAGGCCTACGACATCGGCGGCGATCCAAACGGCGCCGGTGCCGGTTTCGGCCCCGGCTTCGGCTTCACCGACATCTTCGAGACCTTCTTCGGCGGGTCGGCCGGTTCGACCCGTGGCCCGATGTCCCGGCAGCGCCGGGGACAGGATGCGCTGATCCGGCTCGACATCGAGCTGGCCGAAGCCGCGTTCGGCGGCCAGCGCGAGTTGCAGCTGGACACGGCCGTGGTCTGCCCGGCCTGCTCGGGCAGCTGCTGCCAGCCCGGAACGTCACCGCGGATGTGCGAGGTCTGCAAGGGCCGGGGCCAGGTGCAGCGGGTAGCGCGATCGTTCCTCGGCCAAGTGATGACCACTCAGGCCTGCGTGGCCTGCCAGGGCTTCGGCTCGGTGATCCCGCATCCCTGCCTGGAATGCTCAGGTGAGGGCCGGGTGCGCAACCGGCGCACGCTGACCATCAAGATCCCGGCCGGAGTGGAGACCGGCACCCGGATCCAGCTGGCCAGTCAGGGCGAGGTCGGGCCCGGCGGCGGCCCGCCCGGGGATCTGTACGTGGAGATCCAGGAGCGGCCGCATCCGACCTTCTCCCGCCGCGGTGACGACATCCACTGCACGGTCGAGGTGCCGATGACGGCGGCCGCGCTGGGCACCACCATCGAGCTGGAGTCGCTGGATGGCGCCCAGGAGCTCGACATCCAGCCCGGATCGCAGTCGGGGGAGACCACGACCATGCGCCAGCTCGGGGTGACCCATCTGCGCGGTGGCGGGCGGGGCGACCTGCTGGTGCACCTGGCCGTCCTGACCCCGACCCGGATGGACGAGGAACAGCAGGAACTGCTGCGCAAGCTGGCCGTTCTGCGGGACGAGGAACGGCCCGCCGGACGGCTGGCTCCGGCCCACCAGAGCGTCTTCAGCAAGTTGCGGGATCGGTTCGCCGGGCGCTGACGCGCTCGATGACCTGGATGACCCGCGCTCTGTTCCTGGCACCGGCTGGTACCTTCGCCCGGCTGGAGACCGGCAGCTCGTTCACCCTGGGCGGTAGCGAGGGCCGGCACGCCAGCGCCGTCCGCCGGATCCGCTGCGGTGAGTGGGTGGACGTCGCCGACGGCTGCGGGGTGGTCGCGACCTGCGAGGTGACGGCCACGGCCAAGGATGCGTTGTCGCTGCGGATCGGGTCGCTGGTCACTGTGCCGGAGCCGGCCCTTCGGCTGACGCTGGTGCAGGCCCTGGC
>CAXUFS010000308.1:0-2855 GCA_964250315.1 uncultured Kineosporia sp.
GCGCCTGACCTGTGATGTTGTACCCCCGGCGGGACTCGAACCCGCACTTGAGCGATTTTAAGTCGCCTGCCTCTGCCATTGGGCTACGGGGGCGCGTGCCGCTGGCCAGCCTAGGCGAAGCGATCTGCGCGCTCGGTGACCCAGAGAGCATCATCCAGATACAGCTGCACGTGACTGCGCAAGTGATCGCGGCCTTCATCAGCTCGGGCCTGGGTAAAGGCGGCGAGGTCATGCAGGCGCCTGATGACCACCGGCACCACATCTGCCGCCTGCAGTTCACCACCGTAAGCCTGCAGCAGGCGAATCAGCCGCGGGCGCAGGGCATCGCCGGGCGGACTGCCGGGATCGGGCCGGCCAGTCAGCGGCACCAGCCGATAGGCGAGATAGGCCAGATCCCAGACCCGCGGGCCCGGCGAGGCGGTGTCCCAGTCGATCACCCCGCTCAGCGTGCCATCAGTGAAAACCATGTTGTAGGGCGCGAAGTCGTTGTGGCAGATCACCTCGGCCGGTTCGTGGACCGGCAGTCGCCAGACCGCTCCGACCCGATCGAAGCTGACACTGGCCCGGTGCAGCTCAGCCAGGCGCCGCCCTGCGTCCATCAGTACCGGATCCGCCCAGATCCACTGCGGCAGAGGATGTTGTGGCACCACGCCAGGCCGATAGGACACCAGGTCACGACCGGCCTGATCGAACCCCAGCGGCTCCGGCGTCCAGAGGACACCGCGCTCACGCAGATGCCGGAGCAGCCGCTGGATCGTTGGGCTCCAGGGCCCAGCGGGACGGCGGACCACGGCCCCGATCCGGACCGCACCACCCATGTTGCCGCCGGGCAGCACCTCTTCGTCGGGGCTCAGCTCCGGATCACCTCGGCCAGGGGGCATGCGCTGATCAGAGCAGGGACGCAGCGATACCGTCCAGGATGTCCCGCTCGGACGTCACGGCCATCGCGATACCGGAAGCTGCCGCTACCCGCTGCACCACCAGCTCCCAGATCAGAGCCCCAGCGCCGATCACATCGACCCGGCCCGGATGCAGGTAGGGCAGCGCCGCCCGCTTCTCGCGGCTCATTCGCAGCAGGTCCTCACATGCGCCGACGATCTCGTCGATCTGGATCACCGCACCGTCGATCCGCTCCCGCTGGTAGGCCGGCAATCCCAGCGCGTGCGCCGCGATCGTGGTGATCGATCCGGCCACGCCGACCAGGGTGGCTGTCTGATCCAGCGGAACGACGGTGGCCACCCGATCGAGGGCGGCATCGATATCGGCGGACGCCGCCGAGCGCTCCGCTGCTGTGGGCGGATCGGTGCGCAGATGCCGCTCGGTCAGCCGCACCGAGCCGATGTCGGCGGAGTACGCCGAACCGGCCCGGCCAGCGTGGCCCAGCACCAGCTCGGTGGAACCGCCGCCCAGATCGGCCACCAGGAACGGATCAGCATGACCGGCCGAAAGCCCGGCGGTAGCACCGGAGAACGAGAGAGCGGCCTCGGTCTCGCCGTCCACCACTTCAGGTTCGACGCCGAGGATGGCGCGGACGCCGTCCACGAACTCGGACCGGTTGCGGGCGTCGCGAGTCGCGGAGGTCGCGATGAACCGGACGGCATCCACTCCTGCCGCGTCGCACCGGCCGGCATATTCGCGGGTCGCGGCCAGGGTGCGCGCAAGGGCTTCGGATCCGAGCAGGCCGGTCCGGTCCACGTCCTGGCCCAGGCGAACGATCTGCATCCGCCGGTCCACCTCGGCGAGCGTCCCGCCGGGCTGAGAATCCGCGATCAGCAGCCGGATCGAGTTCGTGCCGCAGTCGATCGCCGCCACCCGGGTCACGAAGCCGCCGGCCGCAGGCCGGCCGAACACGGATGGGACAGCCCCCACTTCGGTAGCGCCGCCAATGCCTCGTCCCCCAGCGGATTCACCCCGGGACCAGCAGCCAGCGAATGCGCGACCAGCACGTGCAGGCATTTCACCCGATCGGGCATGCCACCGGCCGACACCCCCGAGATCTGCGGCACCACCCCGAGCTCGAAGCGGCGGCGCAGATAGTCCTCGTGCGCCTCCCGGTACTGCCTGGCCAGCTCTCGATCCGCGGCCAGCCTTTCGGTCATCTCCCTCATCATCCCGCTCGCTTCAAGGGTTCCGATCGCGGCGGCGGCACGCGGGCAGGTCAGATAGAAGGTGGTCGGGAAGGGGCTGCCATCGTCCAGCTGAGGTCTTGTCCGCACGACATCCGGTGCGCCACAGGGACACCGATGAGCGATCGCCACCACTCCCCGCGGCGGGCGGCCAAGCTGACGCTGAGCCATCTCCAGATCGGCCGCGTTGACTGCGGTCACGGTGAGGCGCCGGCTCCGGCGACCTGAGCGGAGAGCCAGATGTCCGAATACCAGGGCCGGTTTCCGGCAGGCACGGTGGCGTCCTTGATCTGCGAGTCGCCCGGGCGGGAGGAGTGCTTGGGTGCGATCACCACATACCCGGTCTCGCCCGGCAGCACATAATGAAGTCGTTGCCGGGCTTGGGTTTTCACGTACTGCTCATCCTGCCACTGGGCCAGCTGCTGGCCCAGCCCGGCCACCTGCTGCTGCGACTGCGTCACCGCCGCCCGCGCCGCCTCGATCTGCGACCGCTGCACCAGCCACTTCTGGAAGAAGGGCAGGATCAACGCCACCAGGATGATCCCGGCCGCTCCGATCACCCACACCGGACGCCTGCTACCGGCCGTGATTCCCGGACGCCCGGCCGGGCTGCGCCCAGCCGAGCCTGCTTTCGGCCCCCGCGAACCCCCCGGGATGGAGCCACCGGGTTTGGTCGCGGGCCGGGCAGCGGACCGGGGCGCCGGACGAGCCGCCGGACGAGCCGCCGGA
>CAXUFS010000309.1:0-1543 GCA_964250315.1 uncultured Kineosporia sp.
ACGCTGGTGCTGCCCCGCGGTGCCTACTCGAACACGTCAGTCCTGGGCCGGCAGCTGGCCGATTCTGGTCGCCTGAACCTTCGAGAGGTCAACGTCGCCGACACCGCTGCCGTGCTCGGCGCTTTCGACGGCGCCGACCTCGCTCTGCTGGAGACGCCCACCAATCCTCTGCTCGATGTCGCGGACCTGCCGGCTCTGACGGCCGGGGCCAAGCGAGCCGGCACAGTGCTGGCGATCGACAACACCTTCGCCACGCCGCTGCTGCAGCGGCCGCTCGAACTGGGCGCAGATCTGGTGATCCATTCGGCCACCAAGTATCTGAGCGGGCACTCGGACCTGCTGCTGGGCGTGGTGGTGACCCGCACCGGGGACGACCGGCGGCGGGACGCGATCCGGCTGCAGCGCAGCCTGCGCGGAGCTGTGCCGGGTCCGTTCGAGGCGTGGCTGGCCCTTCGTGGCCTGCGCACGCTCGATCTGCGGGTGCAGCGGGCCGCCCAGAACGCCGCCGAGCTGGCGCGGCGGCTGGCCGATCACCCGGGCGTGAGCCGGGTCCGGCATCCCTCGCTCCCGGGGGATCCCGGGCACGCCCGGGCGTCGGCGCAGATGAGCGGCTTCGGATCGATCGTCTCGATCGAGCTGAGCGGTGGCGCCGAGGCCTCCGAACGGGTGTGTTCGGCCACCCGGGTGTGGTCGCATGCGACCAGTCTGGGCGGAGTCGAGTCGACCCTGGAACGACGTCGCCGGCACGCCGCCGAATCGGACGCGGTGCCCGAGTCGCTGATCCGGCTCTCGGTAGGCATCGAGGACGTCGATGACCTGTGGGCCGACCTGGCGCTCGCCCTGGGTGCTTAGCGGCGTTACTGGAGTTCGTGTTTGCGGGCCCGGCTGAACAGGGCCTGAGCCATCCCACTGACCGGCTGGCCGTGATGGACGACGCCCGCCACGGCCTCCACGATCGGCATGTCCACGCCGCTGGCCCGGGCCAGTTCGAGGATCGGCTCGCAGGACTTGACTCCTTCGGCCGTCCGGCGGGTGATCCGCTGCACCTGCGCCACGGTCAGGCCCTGACCCAGATGGACCCCGAAGGTGCGGTTGCGCGACAGCGGCGAGGCACAGGTCGCGACCAGATCGCCCATCCCGGCCAGGCCGGAGAAGGTGAGCCCATCGGCTCCCAGGGCGATTCCCAGCCGAAGGGTCTCGGCCAGCCCGCGGGTGATGATCGAGGCCTTGGAGTTGTCGCCCAGCCCCAGCCCCTCGGCCATCCCGACCGCCAGCCCGATCACGTTCTTGACCGCCCCGCCCAGTTCGACCCCGATCACATCCGCGTTGATGTACGGCCGGAAATATCCGGTGGAGCAGATTGCGGCCAGTCGCTCGGCCACGTCCAGATCCGTGCAGGCGACCACCGTGGTGGTGGGCTGCCGGGCGGCGCTCTCCCGGGCCAGGTTGGGACCGGAGATCACCGCCACCTGGCCGGGCCCGGCCCCGGTGGCCTGGGCGCTCACCTGCCTCATCCGCCGGCTGGCGCCGTGGTGGGTTGCTT
>CAXUFS010000309.1:1553-2837 GCA_964250315.1 uncultured Kineosporia sp.
CCGCATCGCCGGCCAGCAGACCGCTCCAGCCGCTCAGGTTCGGGCGCAGCGTCTGCGACGGCAGAGCCAGCACCACCACGTCCGCCTGACCCAGTGCGACCGCCGGGTCCGGGCTGGCCCGGATCGAAGCGGGCAGGGCCAGGTCGCCCAGATAGTCCAGATTGCGGTGCTGCTGGTTGATCTGCTCGCAGATCTCGGGGCGCCGGCCCCACATCGTCACCTGCGCACCGGCGTCGGCCAGCACGATCGCGAACGTCGTTCCCCACGAGCCGGTGCCCATCACCGCAACCCGGCTCATCGCCAGCCCCTCCGGCGCGACCCCGGCCTGGCGCTGGGATCTCCGGTCAGGGGCTGGGCGTGCTCACGCGGATCCCAGACCGTGGCCGGTACCGGCTCGCCCCGGATCTCGGCCACCATCCCGGTCAGCGCCGTCATCACCGCCACCGTCGCCTGCGCCACCGCCTCGCCCGTGACCGGCTTGCCCGCCCACGGGCTCAGATCGACCGGCGGCCCGGCCCAGACGTGAACCACATGGCGCGGCAGCAGATTCGGCCGATGCGCGTAGGGGGGCAGGATCTGCTGGGCGCCCCACTGGGCCACCGGGATCACCGGGCAACCGGTGGACAGGGCGATCCGGGCGGCCCCGGTCTTGCCTCGCATCGGCCACAACTGCGGATCGCGGGTGAGCGTGCCCTCGGGGTAGACGGCAACACACTCGCCATCCTGAACGGCGTCGACGGCGGCGGCGTATGAGGCGTTGGCATCGGCCGACTCCCGGTACACCCGGATCTGCTTGGCGCCGTCAGCGACCCGGCCGACCAACGGAATCCGGAACACGGATTCCTTGGTCAGGAACCGGGGCAGATATCCGTTGTTGTACATGAAATGCCCGAAGGTCAGCGGATCGAGGTGCGAGACGTGGTTGATGACGGCGACGAAACCGCCACTGGCAGGCAGGTTCTCGGCCCCCTGCCAATCCCGGACGGTGAACGCCGCCAGCAGTGGCCGGACCACCCCGGCGGCCAGCACGTACCAGGGGTCGAACTCGCGGCGCCGCGTCACCATCGATCCTCTCGTCGTCCCTGGCCATGCTCGTACGATCGTCAGCCATCCTCACCGCCCGGACCGGGCGTGTCGAGCGACGACCAGTGTCAACCCGGCGACGAGGGGTGATCCGTGAGCGCTGACTGGACCGTGGTGCTGCCGCTGAAGGGCGGCCCGTCGGCCAAGTCGAGGGGGGGGGGGGCCCCGCCTCGCCGCGGGGGGGGTGGTGGGCGGGGCGCG
>CAXUFS010000310.1:0-2790 GCA_964250315.1 uncultured Kineosporia sp.
GCGTGTAGCCCGGGCCCTTCAGCAGCAGCGGGACCAGCACGATGATCGGCCAGTGCCACAGGTAGAGCGAGTAGGAGATGTCCCCGAGCCCCTGCACGGGCCGGGACCGGACCAGCCACGACGGGTACAGCGGGCTGCGCGGGTCACCGGCGGCGATGAACGCCGCGCTGCCCAGGACCGGGATCGCCGCCAGGTAGCCGGGGAACGCGGTGGCGCCGGAGAACCGGAACATCGAGTAGGCGATCAGCAGCAGGCCGACCGCCGCGACCAGGCTGCGCAGCCACGCCCGGCCGGGCATCCGGGGCATCGCCACGCCGAGGAAGCCGCCGACCGCCAGCTCCCAGGCCCGGGTGGTGGTGACGAAGTACGCCGATGCGGGACTGATGTGGGTCTCGTAGACCGAGTAGGCGAAGGACAGCACGCCCACCGCACCGATCACGACCAGGATCGCCCGGCGCCTGCTGCGCTCCGCCCGCCCGCCCAGCCAGGCCGCGCCGATCAGCAGCAGCGGCCAGAAGACGTAGAACTGCTCCTCCACGGACAGCGACCAGAAGTGCTGCACCGGGCTGGCGTCCGCGGCGGCGGCCAGGTAGTCCACCGCGGCCGAGGCGAGCACCCAGTTCTGCACGTAGAAGACCGAGGCCAGCGACTCCGTGAAGGTCTTGTTCCACACCGTGCCCGGCAGGAACGCCAGGGTCAGCACCGAGACCAGCAGGAGCACGCTCAGCGCGGCCGGCAGCAGCCGCCTGATCCGCCGGTTGTAGAAGTCGAGAATGGAGAACTGGTGTTCGCGGACCAGATTCCGGGAAATGTGCGAGGTGATCAGGAAACCGGAAATGACGAAGAAGACGTCGACCCCGACGAAACCACCGGGCAGCAACGTCGGTTCGACGTGGTAGATCACCACTGACATCACCGCCAACGCACGAAGAGCCTGGATTTCGGTCCTCATGCTGGCTCCATCTGGCGATGTTCCGAGGTGGTGCCCCGGGGAAACCAGGGCAACCGTTCAACAGTATCGGCAGGTCAGGGACGCGCGGGAGCGATCGGCAGACAAAGGCCCGGGGCCTCCGTGATCTGGCTCACGGCCTGCCGGCGGCCACCGGCTCGGCGGCCCGGGCGTCCTCCTGGCGACGCAGCAGCAGCGCGCGCACCTGGTCGGAGTAGCCCGCACCCAGCTCCAACTGGGCCGGCCGGACCGCCGTCTGCGCAGGCAGCGGGGCGAATGCGATCACCGCCATCGGGACGATCGTGACCAGCAGCATGACGCCTCGGTCCACGAACCCGAAGGACACCTCCAGGGTGCTGGACACCAGCAGCGAGGCCATGAAGACGACCGGGTAGGCGACCCCCCGATCGGCCCACTGGACGGCGCGAACCATCACCATCACGAACATGACCACCATCAGGGCCAGCAGCAGCACCCCACCGGTGACCAGCGAGTGGATGAACAGGTTGTGCCCGTTGAAGGCGGTCACCGGCAGCGAGTTCACGTATTCCGCAATGCTGTTGTACCAGGTCGAGCCGAGGCCGATGAAGGGATGCTCCGACCAGTACTGGCGGCTCATCTTCCAGATGTAACCGCGGTTGGTGAAGGCGGCATCGGACTTCGCGGTGTAGGGCAGCAGCAGCGCCGACAGGAAGGTCGCCGCCAGGATGGCGATCGCGATCGGTTTGCGGCCGACCGGCGCGACCGCCGCCAGCAGGCCGAACGCCAGCAGCACGATCACGATGGCGATCAGCGAGGAGCGCGACGACGTCCAGACCAGGCTGAACCCGACCATCGCGACGATCAGGACCCGGGGCCACGCCCGGCGCACGAACGCCACGGCCGGCAGACCGAGGACGAGGAACTGTCCGAGCGCGTTGCCGTTCGCGAAGATCCCGACCAGGATCCCCCACGGCAGGATCTGCTTCTCGGGCGCGATCGCCAGGCCCGCCTCGTTGGTGAAGATGCCCTTCGCCGGAATCAGGACGCCCAGCGCCAGGCTGAGCACCGTGGCGATGATGATCATCACGACCACCACGTACAGCTTCTCGATCGGCGGGCGGACCGCCCACAGCGCCAGCACCACCGCCGCGTACAGGTAGGTGGCGACCTTGGGCTGGGTACCGAGGTAGACGTCCCTGGCCACCAGATAGGCCCAGGGCGCCAGCATCACCATCAGCGCGCCCTTGCGGTCCACCGGCAGGGCGCGCAACCGGGACACGAAGATCGCCACGCAGACCACCAGCAGCAGCAGGTTGAACCCGCGCTGCGCGGCGGTGGCCACCGGGCTCCCGACCAGCTGATCACCGACCTGAGCGCGGTACTTCGGGGCCAGCAGGCTCTTGGCCAGGGTCGGCCCGATCGAGGCCAGGCCGGCCAGCAGGACGAGCACGGCTCCCTGGTCCAGCGCGCCGGCCAGCCACGACCGCCGGGGCGGCGTCTCGGCCAACATCGTCACTCTTCCGGCTCCGTCTCCGCTGCACGCCGTCGGCCTCGCCCCACCCGGGCAGCTGCCTCAATCCGCAGCCAATCGGGGCCACCATCGGGCAGGGTGTCAGTCTAGGCCGCGACGACCACGCGAACGGCGGGACTGGAGGAAGACGTGACCCATGCGGGGTGGCGGCCGCGGGTGTCGGTGATCGTGCCGGTCAAGGACTCGCTGCCGCAGCTGCAGGACTGCCTGCAGGCGCTGCTGGCGCAGGACTACCCGCCCGGCCTGGTCGAGGTGATCGTCGCGGACAACGGCTCGGCCACCTCTCCCGCCCCGTACCTGCCCACCGATCCGAGACTGCAGGTGATCA
>CAXUFS010000311.1:0-2782 GCA_964250315.1 uncultured Kineosporia sp.
TACCCACGGTCCCCCTCTGGTTGCAGCCCTATCTGCCGATCGCTGTGGTCGCGGCCCTGGACGCCGTCTTCGGCGGATTGCGGGCCGCGCTGGACGGCATCTTCGAAGATCGCGTCTTCATCGTCTCGTTCCTGTCCAATGTGGTGGTGGCGGCGCTGATCGTGTTCCTGGGTGATCACCTGGGAGTGGGAGCACAGCTGTCCACCGGAGTGGTCGTCGTCCTGGGCATCCGGATCTTCTCCAACGTCGCCGCCATCCGCCGTCACATCTTCAAGGCCTGAGATGGCGCACACCCAGTCCAACGGCCAGCGGCCGGAGCCGGCCATCCCACCGGATCCGCCGTCTTCCCCGGCGCCAGCAAAAAGCCTGCGCTCCAATCTCTTTCGCGGCAGCCGGATCACCCGGGCCCATCTGCTGGCCGCCGTTCTGCTCGGACTGCTCGGGTTCTCGCTGGTGGTCCAGGCCCGCCAGACGCAGTCCGGCGCTCTGGACCCGCTGAACCAGAGCCAGCTGGTCCAACTGCTGGACAACGTCAGCCAGCAGGCCGACCGGCTCGACATCGAGGCCCGGGAGCTGCAGGACACCCAGCGCCAGCTGCAGACCGGTAGCGACCGGACGGCCGCCGCGGAGCGGGCCGCGCGCTCGCGGCTGCAGGTGCTGGGCGTGCTGGCAGGCACCATCCCGGCCACTGGCCCCGGCATCGAACTGACCATCTCCGATCCGGGCCGGCAGGTCAGCGCGGCGATGCTGCTGGACGTCGTCCAGGAGCTGCGCGACGCCGGAGCCGAGGCCATCCAGCTGGGCCCGGTCCGGGTGGTGGCCAGCACCTCATTGGTCGACGCCGGGGCGGGGCGGATTCAGGTGGACGGACGGTTGCTCATCCCGCCATATCCGCTGCTGGCGATCGGCGATCCGCAGACCATGTCGGCCGCGCTCGACATCCCCGGCGGCGTGCACGAGGTACTGCGGCAGGTGGGTGCGAATAGTACGGTCAGCAGCGCGGACCGGCTGACCGTCTCGGCCGTCCACCAGGTGACCACGCCCCGGTACGCCGTTCCGCGGCCATCCTGAACAGACAGCCGAGAGGACCCAGCAGCGGTGAGCGATTTCGAGTACCCAGAAGACCTCCAGTACACCAGCGAGCACGAATGGGTGCGCCTGGACGGCGACATCGCCCGGGTCGGGATCACCGCGTTCGCCCAGGACTCACTCGGGGACATCGTCTACGTGACTCTGCCCGAGGAGGGTGCCGAGGTGGTGGCCGGAGCGGTCTGCGGCGAGGTCGAGTCCACCAAGAGCGTCAGCGACCTGTATTCGCCGGTCGCGGGCACGGTGGTGAAACACAACGACGATCTCGACGCCACGCCGGAACTGGTGAACTCCGACCCGTACGGGCGGGGCTGGATGTTCGAGGTGCGGCTGGGGGATGGTGCCGCGGAGGTGGATCTGCTCTCGGTGCAGGAATACCAGGCTCAGCTCAGCTGATGATCCTCAGATCGGCTGATCTGACCCGCCGGGCACCGGCTGATCATGGCTGACCTCAGGCGGTGATCGAGGGTTAGGCTAGGCCCGGTCCAGCAGACGGGAGAACGAGATGTCCGATCCAAGGTTCCTGGAAGGCCAGGAGCCGGTCGGGGGCGGCCAGCCGGCCAAGAATCCGCTGGTCGACACCACCGTGTCGCTCGGCGCGGTGATCTCGCCGGACGCCGCCGAGGCTGAGAGCGGGCTGTCGGCCCCGGATCAGGCGGCGATCGACGCGCTGCCCGCGGGGTCGGCGCTGCTGGTGGTGCAACGCGGCCCGAACGCGGGGGCCCGCTTCCTGCTGGACGCCGATCGGACCACCGCCGGTCGCCGGCAGGACAGCGACATCTTCCTCGATGACGTCACGGTGTCGCGCAAGCACGCCGAGTTCCTCCGCCGCGAGGGCGAGTTCTACGTCCGCGACGCCGGCAGCCTGAACGGCACCTACCTGGCCAAGGACCGGATCGACGCCGAAGCTCAGCTGCGGGACGGCGACGAGGTCCAGATCGGCAAGTACCGGCTCGTGTTCCACCCCAGCCGCCGGACGTCCTGACCATGGCCGGTTCAGTGGTCCGGCGCAGCCATTCCGGCCCCGGCGGCGAGCGCCGAAACGGCGCGCCCCCCCGCAAGAGCGACGCGGTGATGAACATCGGCTCGGTGCTCAGCCTGCTGCGCCCCGAGTTCCCGGATGTCTCCATCTCGAAGATCAGGTTCCTGGAGGAGCAGGGTCTGGTCGAGCCCGAGCGAACGCCGGCCGGCTACCGCAAGTTCAGCCATGCCGATGTCGAGCGGCTGCGGTACGTGCTGGGCGTGCAGCGGGATCACTATCTGCCGCTGCGGGTGATTCGCGATCACCTGGAGGCGGTGGACAACGGATCAGAGCCGCCGGTCAGGGGAACCGGCCCGGCCGGCCCGCGGCTGGTGGCAGCGCCTGGCCCGCCCGGTGCCGCCGACGTGGCCCGCCGAGCCGCGGACCAGCGATACAGCCGGGCCGAGCTGATGTCGGGGGCGGGCGTGGACGATGAACTGCTGGCTCAGCTGGAGTCGTTCGGGCTGGTGCCCGCGCGCCCGGACGGCGCCTTCGACGGTGACGCGCTGGTCGTGGCCCGCCCGGCCGCCGCGCTGGCCGCGTTCGGGCCGAGTGTCACGCTGGTCACCAGCCGGCGCCTGCTGACCGGCCTGGACGGCGTCGAGCGGGTGCCGCTGGGGCCGCTGCCCGACGACGACGCGCGGTGGCTGCTGACCCGGATGACCGCCGCCC
>CAXUFS010000312.1:0-2778 GCA_964250315.1 uncultured Kineosporia sp.
GACCGCGGCCGGGTTCTGCACCCAGAACCAGGTCGGCAGCCCGACCAGGGTCGGATCACCGGCACTGTCGATCTTCGGATTACGGTTCGTCTGGGGCACCGGGATGATCATCACGTCCCGGGCGGCCTGGGCCAGATCCTCGGGGTGCACCAGCGGTGGCGGCAGCGGCGCACCCACCAGGAACGCCTGCACCAGGGTCAGCTGATTCG
This sequence comes from uncultured Kineosporia sp., assembly GCA_964250315.1. Classification (GTDB taxonomy): domain Bacteria; phylum Actinomycetota; class Actinomycetes; order Actinomycetales; family Kineosporiaceae; genus CAXUFS01. The sequence goes on from CAXUFS010000312.1 coordinate 210, forward strand.
GCCCGATCGGCTGAGTGCCCGCGTTGAAATGCGCGTAGTCGGCCGGGTTCCGGCAGGTGGCGCGATACCAGGAGTAGTCCTGACCATCGGCTTCGGCCTGGGCGATCTTGTCCCAGGTCTCCTGCTGGCCGTAGATGCTCTGGTAGTAGCCGGGGGTGTCGCCCACCACCCCGTGCTGTTCGAACCAGTCCACCATCGCGGCCGCATCGGTGTAGGGGCCCTCGGCCGGAGCCCACCAGCACGCCGCCCGCACGCCCACCGTGCGGGTGGTCCCCCCGCCCGGCGCGGCGTCGCCGGTGAACCGGACCGCCACCTGATATCCGTTGCCGGTCGCGCCCGCCGATGGATTGTTGTCGAACTGATCGGCGGACGCCGCCGGGGCCAGCAGCAGCGCACAGCACAGTCCGCCCAGCGCTGCGCCGGCCAGCCTCGCCAGCCGGGCCCCTGGTCGCCGCCGAAGGTTTGAAGCTGTCATCCGCTCGCCTTCTGATCGGCCTGATCGGCGCGGGAATTGGCCCGGCAGTACGTCTTCTGAGCCGGGAAGGTGGTGACCCGCCATTGATCAGCGCGACGCTGCAGATCCATCGCCAGCACGATCCCGCCAGGCGCATCACTCAGCAGGCTGCCCTGCGTGCTGACCTCGACGGTCCCGTCGTAGGAGCAGCCCGACAGGACGGCCGTGTCATCCGAGATCCGCACCGAGGAGACGTTCAGCACGAAACGGCCGACCGAGCGCCGCTGGGCGTCCTGCTGGGTCTGGGCTCGCTCCCGCATGTTGCTCAGCGCCTGCCCCGAGGCCACCTGCTCCAGGGCCGGCTCGTCGATCTGCCAGGTGTTGGACAACCGGACCCGGGCCGACATGAACGCGACGGCGGCATCCACCACCTCTTTGCGGGCCCTGGAAGCCGCCGCGATGGTTCCGCGTTCCACCCAGGCGCCCTCACCGAAGGTGTCCGATGGCGGATAGTCCAGCGCCCCGCCGGGAGCCGGTGGCAGCTGGACGGCCGGCCCGCTGGGAACCGGGCTGGGGCTGACCGCCTGACTGGCGGAGGCGGACGCCGAAGGGCGCGCGGCTGCCTCACCGGTTCCGGCGGTGCCGCGGAAGGCGGACAGGCCGTAGGGATTGTCGTCGGCCGAGCCACAGGAGGCCACCGCCAGCGTCACTGCGATGCCTGACCCGACGATCAGGAGCCGGCCGCTGGCGCCTGGGCGGCGAGAAGCCGCGGCAGCAGCAGCCATCGACGACTCCCTCAGATTCCCCGCGGATCGAGCGGCATCACCTGGCATATTGCTCTGGCCGTCACGCACTGGTCAATTGTTGTGTACTCACCGATCCGTCCTCTAGTACTCGTAGTACGCCAATAGTGCATATCGTGGCGCGAGGTGGCATCATCGTCACCCTTCGCGATTGTTACCCGGCTCTGCGCTGTCGCTCCGCTGGCGATGACGCGAGGTGCTGGTCCGGGGGCAGACCACGGGGAAGGACACCACGGTCCCGATGAGCGACGACACCCAGATGCAGGGGCCCAGCGCAATCCTGGACGCGGAACCTCATCACCGGCCCGGACCCCAGCGGTGAGCGGCCAGCCACCGGTTGACATCCGATCCGGCCCGGGACGGGACGGCCATGGATCACCGGCCGTTCCGGCCGGCGGCCATCCCCGGCCAGGAACAGTCCTGCGCCCTGCGTCGCCCGGGTCAGCCGCACGCGACGGCCAGTCCCGAGCCGAGCGCCTCCCCCGTGCTCCCGGCCGCCGTCCCGGACTCGCCGCTCTCGCCGTCCTGCTGATCGTGCTCGGCGGGGCCAGTGCCGGTCTGCTCGCGCTACGGGTCGATCAGCGTCACCCGGTGCTGGTGGCCAAGCACAGGATCGCCACCGGCCAGCGGATCAGCAACGCCGACCTGGCGGTGGCCCGGGTGGCCGCGGACGGGCTGGCCATGATCCCGGCCGACCAGGCCGGGCAGGTGATCGGGAAGTACGCCAGCACGCCGATCGGCCCCGGCCGCCTGATCGATCCCAGCCTGCTGACCGATTCCGGTCTGCTCAGCCAGGGCAACGCCGCCACCGGGCTGTCGCTGCAGCCAGGCCGGTTCCCGGCCAGCGGACTCGAATCCGGCGATGTCGTGCAGGTGGTCCGCAGCGTGGACGGGCAGGGCAAGGTGATCAGCCAGCGAGCGGTGGTAGGAGCGGTGCAGACGCCCTCCGAGGGCGTGTTCGGTGACAGCAGCACCCAGAACACCGTGGTCACCGTGATCACCCCGCAGGGTGAAGCAGCCGCCGTGGCCGCGGCCGGCGCGGCCGATCAGGTGGTGCTGGTCCTGCTCAGCCGTGGCGAGCCGGTGAGCTGACCGCCGATGACTTTGATCGCGGTGGTGTCGGCCAAGGGAGCACCGGGCGTCACCACGGTGACGGTGGCGCTGGCCGCGCTGGCCGGGCCGGACGCCGTCGCCGCCGATCTCGACCCGTTCGGTGGTGACCTGGCTCTGCGGTACCGGCGGGACGACGGCCGGCCGATCGATCCAGAGGTCGGGCTGCTGTCGCTGGCGGCGGCGATCCGCCGGGGCGGCC
>CAXUFS010000313.1:0-2776 GCA_964250315.1 uncultured Kineosporia sp.
ACCCTGCTGCTCGCCGAGCCGCAGGGTGGTTCGGCCGCTCCTGGGCCGGCGGGGTGGGACCCTTGCCCTGCAATGACTTTCGCTTCTGGCCGCCGGTGCCCGCAGTAGCACCCTTCTTGGAGCCCTCACGGCGGGTGGCGCCGCGGCGCTGAGAGTTTCCGGCCACGCTCAGCCTTCCTGCTTGGGCTCGGTCAGGCTCCAGCGCACGCCGTCCGGCGTGTCCTCGATCGCCACACCGGCTGCGGCCAGCTTGTCCCGGATGCCGTCGGCAGTGGCGAAATCGCGCTCCGCCCGGGCCTTCTCGCGCAAGTCGAGTTCGGAGCGGATCAGCGTGCTGAGTGTGCTACCAGCGGTGTCCGGCTGAGCCGAGGCGCCCCAGATCGGATCGAAGGGATCCAGGCCGAGCGCGTCGGCCATCGACCGGACCTCGGTCAGCAGCTGCCCCAGCCGGCCGAGGTCGCCGCCGGCCAGCGCCTTGTTGCCGTCCCGGACCGTCTCGTGCAGGATCGCGATCGCGGCCGGAGTGCTCAAGTCGTCATTCATCGCTGCCGCAAAGGCTTGGGGCACAACTCCTTCCGGCTGCTGGGAGGACAAGCCCAGGCGCTGAGCCGCCCGGGTGACAAAACCCTCGATCCGCTGGTAGGCCATGCTCGCCTCGATCAGCGAGTCGTCGCTGATCTCGATATTGGACCGGTAGTGCGGTACGGCCAGCAGGTATCGGAGCTCGACCGGGCGGACCCGCTGGAACAACGCCTCGATCGTCATGGTGTTGCCGATCGACTTGCTCATCTTCTCCCCGGCCTGCACCACCCAGGCGTTGTGCATCCAGTACCGGGCGAATGCGTCACCGGCCGCCCGAGACTGAGCCAGCTCGTTCTCGTGGTGCGGAAAGCGCAGATCGATCCCGCCGCCATGAATGTCGAACTCCGGCCCCAGGTACCGGGTGGCCATCGCCGAGCACTCCAGGTGCCAGCCCGGGCGGCCCAGGCCCCACGGCGTCGGCCAGCTGGCCGTGGCCGGCTCGTTCGGCTTGCGGCTCTTCCAGAGGGCGAAGTCACGCGGATCCCGCTTGGCTGCTCCAGGAGAGTCCGCCGCCGGTTGCATGTCGTCCAGTGCCTGATGGGTGAGCTGGCCGTACCCGGCGTACGAGCGGACATCGAAGTAGACGCCCGAGCCGTCATCGGCGAGGTAGGCATGACCGCGTTCGAACAGCCGGTCCATCAGCTCGATCATGTCGATCACGTGCCCGGTGGCCCGCGGCTGGATGGTGGGCGGCAGCACGTTCAGCGCCGCGTAGGCGGCGTCGAACTCGCGTTCGTACAGGTAGGCGTGCGCCCACCAGGACCGTCCCGCTTCGGCCGACTTGGTCAGCGTCTTGTCGTCGATGTCGGTGACGTTCCGGACGTAGCTGACCTGGTAGCCAGTCACCATCAGCCAGCGGCGGAGCACGTCGAACGACACCTGGGCCCGGACGTGGCCGACGTGCGGAGAACTCTGCGGGGTCGGGCCGCACACGTATATCCCCGCCTGCCCGGGAACCAGGGGAACGAAGTCCCGCACCTGGCGGACAGCGGAGTCGTACAAGCGGAGAGCCACTCCTCGATCGTAGTGGTGGGCCGCATCCCGTTTTTTCGCCCTGATCTCTGCGCTGGCCCGCGCCAGCTGACACGGTTGACACGGTTGACACGGTCCGGCCGCCCTGGCGTCAGCTCCGGCGTGCGAACGGGGAGGACCAAAAGTCCGATTCCTGGTTCTGGGGGGCCTATCCGGCTTCCTGGTCCTCCCCGCCGGTACGAACCGGCGCGATCAGACCGGCGCGATCAGCGCGGTGGCGATGGCAGCAACGCCCTCGCCGCGGCCGGTCAGGCCGAGCCCGTCGGTGGTGGTGGCGCTGATCGTCACCGGAGCGCCCACGGCATCCGACAGCGCCTGCTCGGCCTCGGAGCGGCGTGGTCCCAGCCGGGGCCGGTTGCCGATCACCTGCACGGCGATATTGCCGATCCGCCAGCCCCCGGCCCGGACCAGCCGGGCGGTTTCAGCCAGCAGGGCCGCTCCCCGGGCCTCCTTCCACTCCGGCCGGGCGGTGCCGAACACCGATCCCAGGTCCCCCAGGCCGGCCGCGGACAGCAGCGCATCACAGGCGGCATGCGCGGCTACGTCGCCGTCCGAATGACCCGTCAGCCCCGGCTCACCCGGCCACTCCAGCCCGGCCAGCCACATCACCCGGCCCGGGCCGGAGCTGGTGGCGTGCACATCGGTCCCGATCCCGGTACGCGGCAGCCCGTCCATGACCCGCGATCCTAGGATCCAGGTCATGCCCGAGCCTTCAGATCCGGCGATACGCGCCGCTTTCGTGGTGCTCGCGGCGGGCAGCGGAACCCGGGCCGGTGCGGGCGGCAACAAGGTCTACCGGCCCCTGGCCGGTCAGCCGGTGATCAGCTGGTCGCTGGAATGGGCCGCTCCGGTTCCGCAGGTGCAGCGGTTCGTGCTGGTGATCGGGCCCGGGGACGAGGCCGCCGCCGATCGGGCGATGGCCGCGCTGGGCCAGGAGGCCGAGGTGGTCCACGGAGCCGAGACCCGGCATGGGTCGGAGCAGGCTGCGCTGAACCACCTCCGTCCGGCGATCGGCGCCGGCCAGATTGACGTGGTGGTGATCCACGACGGCGCCCGCCCGCTGGCCGGGGCAGCTCTGCTGCGCGAAGTGATCCTGCAGGCGGCTGAGCACGGCGGCGCCGTCCCGACCATCCCGGAGCAGCACGCCTGGCCGGTCGCTCCC
>CAXUFS010000314.1:0-2769 GCA_964250315.1 uncultured Kineosporia sp.
GTCCGTGACGGCAGGGCCGGCCTGCCCGGCCGTCCCGGCACACCCCGTGCGGTCCGGGCTCGCAGGGACCCGTATCGAGTGGTGTAGCGCGCTCGGGGCGCGGCCGGTCTGCGGGTGGCTGACCGGCTGCCGCCCATCCGGGTGCGCAGGGCGGCCAGGGTGTCATTGCTGATCCGCCCGGCCCAGACCAGATCCCAGATCACCTCGCTGAGAGCGGCGTCGTCGCTGCTGCCGACCGCATCGCTCAATGGCCGGAAAAAGTAGGCGCCCCCACCGGCCAGTGCGGTCACTACCTGCTGGTGCAGATCGCCGGGGGTGAACTCGGCGTCGGGATCGGCCAGGGTGAGCGGAGCCAGATCGGCTGGATGCAGTGCGATCCAGCCGTCGTCACCGGGCAGGCTGCCGTGACCAGACCAGATCACCTCGCCCGCCGTAGTCAACTCATCGAGCATGGCCGGCGCATACCCAGGAATCCGGCTGGGCAGGATCAGAGTTTCCAGCGCACCGGCCGGAAGCCACGCCCCGGCCAGTTGCTCGACCGCTCGGAGCACGCCCTCCGCTCCCCGGGCCCGGCCGCCGATCCCCTGCCAGGCGGGCAGGAACGTGGCCAGATCAGTGGCCGGAACCGGCTCTACCTCAGCCCGCAGCGCCGCCAGGGAGCGGCGCCTGAGAATCCGTAGTACGTCGGCATCGCAGTAGTCGGTCTCGCTGGTGCCGCCGGCCTCGAGCGGACGCAGCTCGCCCTGCACCAGCCGGCCCCGGTCCTGAAGCCGTCGCAGCCCATCCACGACCACCGCCTGGCCCAGCCCGAACCGGGCCGCCACCTCGGGGACGGTGAAGGGACCGTGCGTGCGGGCATACCGGGACAGCAGATCACCGAGCGGATCGGGTACCGGCTCGGTGAACGCCTCGGCGACTCCTACCGGCAGGGCGGTGCCGAGTGCGTCAGTCAGCCGACCGGCGTCCTCGACCGCGGCCCAGCGCTCTTCACCGGCGATCCGGACCCGGATCAGGCGGCGGGCCGATTCCAGATCGGCCAGCCAGCGGGAGACCTCGGCCGGATCCCGGGCGCGGGCGTCCTCGTCGTCCGGCCCGGTCTGCGACGTTCCCGGCTGCTCATCCTGATCCGGGGCGGTCCCGGCGGCGGCCAGCGGCGGATGGCCGGTACGAGCGATCACCTCGCGCGTGCTGAGCGGGCCGATCATCCGGACCAGGTCGGCCATCTGCTCCAGCGTCTGCGCCCGCCGTGAGGCAGCCAGGCGCTGCAGCTCAGCCTCGGTCCGGCGCAGTGCCTGCGGATCGAGCAGGTCGCGCAGTGACGCGCCGTCCCCCCTGCCGAGCAACTCGGCCAGCAGCGCCGGATCAAGTGAGAGGGCTGCGGCCCGCCGCTCGGCCAGCGGTGAATCGCCTTCGTAGAGGAACTGGGCGACGTAGCCGAACAGCATGCTCCGGGCGAACGGGGATGGCTGCTGGGTGGTCACCTCCACCACGCGGACCGACCTGGCCTGGATGCGGCGCATCAGGTTCACCAGGCCGGGCACGTCGAAGACGTCCTGCAGGCACTCCCGGACCGTCTCCAGCACGATCGGAAACGTGCTGTACCGGCTGGCTACCTCCAGCAGTTGAGCCGATCGTTGCCGCTGCTGCCACAGCGGCTGGCGCTTGCCCGGAGTGCGGCGGGGAAGCAGCAGTGCCCGGGCGGCGCACTCCCGGAACCGGGAGGCGAACAGTGCTGAGCCGCCGAGCTCGTGGGTCACCAGGTCATCGACGTCGTCCGGCTCCAGCAGGAGCAGATCGCTGATCTCCGGCGCTGATCCGTCCTCGGTCTCCACGTCCGGCAGTCGCAGCACGATCCCGTCATCCGCGTGCTGAGCCTGCACCTCGACCCCGAAGCGTTCCCGGAACCGGGCCGCCAGCGCCAGTGCCCACGGCGCGTGCACCTGACCACCGAACGGTGAGTGCACGACCACCCGCCAGTCGCCCAGCTCGTCCCGGAATCGTTCGATCACGATGGTGCGGTCATCCGGAACGTGCCGGGTGGCCTCCTTCTGCTCAGCGAGGTAGCCGAGCAGGTTGTCCGCGGCCCAATCGTCCAGGCCCGCCCGTTGCACCCGTTCGCGTGCCTCGCCGGGGGGCAGGGTGGTCACTTCACGGACGAAAGCACCCAGGGCCGCGCCCAGTTCGGCCGGCCGGCCAGCCGCGTCGCCCTTCCAGAAGGGCAACCGGCCCGGCTGACCCGGCGCTGGCGAGACCAGTACCCGGTCGTGGGTGATGTCCTCGATCCGCCAGGAGGAGGCTCCGAGCGTGAACACATCGCCGACCCGGGATTCGTACACCATCTCCTCGTCCAGCTCGCCCACTCGCCGTCCGGCACCACGCCGGGATTCCTCCCCTCCGGCCAGGAACACGCCGAACAGGCCGCGGTCAGGAATGGTGCCTCCGCTGGTCACCGCCAGCCGCTGCGCTCCTGGCCGGCCGGTCAGGGTGCCGGTGTGCCGGTCCCAGACCAGCCGGGGGCGCAGCTCAGCGAAGTCGTCGCTGGGGTAGCGTCCGGCCAGCATGTCCAGCACCGACTCGAGCACGGTCCGGGACAGGGCGGCGAAGGGGGCGCTGGCCTTGACCAGTCGCTCCAGATCATCGACCTGCCACTCGTCCATCGCGACCATGGCCACGATCTGCTGAGCCAGCACATCCAGCGGGTTGGCGGCGATGGTCAGGGCCTCGATCGCGCCGTCGCGCATCCGTTCGACCACTACCGCGGTCTGCACC
>CAXUFS010000315.1:0-2691 GCA_964250315.1 uncultured Kineosporia sp.
GGCCACCGGGGCCCGCGATGACGCTGTCGGTGGTGCTGGCCGGTGGCGGGACCACCGGGCATGTCGGGCCACTGCTGGCCTTGGCCGACTGCCTGCACCGGCGGGATCCGGCCACCAGGATCGTGGCCCTGGGAACGGCGGAGGGCCTGGAGGCCGACCTCGTTCCCGCGGCCGGCTATGAGCTGGCCCTGATGCCCCGGGCTCCGCTGCCGCGCCGGCCATCGGCCGAGGTGTTCCGGCTGCCAGGCCGTCTCAGCACGGCGATCAAAGTGGCCCGCCGGGTGATCGCCGGCGCGGACGTCCTGGTCGGCTTCGGAGGCTATGTGTCGGCTCCGGCCTATCTGGCGGCCAGGCGGCTGGGAGTGCCGATCGTGGTGCACGAGGCCAACGCCCGGCCGGGCCTGGCCAATCGGCTGGGAGCCCGGCTGACCGAGCAGGTCGCGGTCAGCTTCCCGGGCACGGCGCTGCCCCACGCGCAGCTGACCGGACTGCCGCTGCGCCGCCGGATCACTGGACTGGACCGGCCCGCGCAGCGCGAAACCAGCCGGGTGGCGCTGGGGCTCAAACCGGAGCGGCCAACGCTGTTCGTCACCGGCGGCTCACTGGGCGCTCAGCGGCTGAACGAGACCTTCGGTGCGGCGGCGGCCGACCTGCTCAGCGCCGGCATCCAGGTGCTGCACACGGCCGGCCGGGGCAAGCGGGTGGAATTCCCGCCCGAGCTGGGCAGCTCGCCGGCCGGCTACGTAGTGGCTGAATATCTCGACCGGATGGATCTGGCCTACGCCGCCGCTGACGCAGTGGTCTGCCGGGCCGGAGCCGGCAATGTCAGCGAGGTGGCGGCGCTGGGCCTGCCGGCCGCTTATGTGCCGCTCCCCATCGGTAATGGCGAACAACGGCTGAACGCCGAGCCGGTGGTGCGGGCCGGGGGAGGCATCCTGGTGGACAACCGGGACTGCACGCCCGGCTGGGTGCGCGAGATCCTGATCCCGCTGCTGGCCGATCCGGCCCGGCTGGCCGTGATGGCTGCCGCCGCGGCAGCTTTCGGAATCCGGGACGGCGATGAGCGGCTGGCCGACCTGGTCCAGCAGAGCGCCCTGGCCCGGGCCGCGGCATGATCGCGGCCGTCGTCCCGGACCTGGACGCCGAGGCAATCCCGGTCGCTGAGCTCGGCCCGGTCCACCTGATCGGTGCTGGTGGAGCGGGCATGTCGGCGATCGCCCGGTTGCTGCTGGCCCGCGGAGTACCGGTCAGCGGGAGCGACGTCCGAGCCGGCCTGGTGCTGGAATCTCTTGCTGCACTTGGAGCTTCGGTCCACGTCGGGCACCGGGCCGAGCAGGTTCCGGCCACCGGCACGGTGGTGGTCAGCAGCGCGGTGCGGGCGGACAACCCCGAACTGGTGGCGGCCCGGTCCAGCGGGCTGAGGGTGTTGCACCGGTCTGAGGCGCTGGCCGCGCTGATGCTGGGGCGCCGCACCATTGCCGTGGCCGGGACCCACGGCAAGACCACCACCACCGGGATGGTCACCGTGCTGCTGCGTGAGGCCGGTCTGGACCCGAGTTTCGCCATCGGAGGCGAGCTCAGCGACGGCGGGCTGGGTGCAGCTGAGGGCTCCGGCGACATCTTCGTGGCCGAGGCCGACGAGTCCGACGGATCGTTCATGCTGTACCGGCCGCAGACCGCGATCATCACCAATATCGAGCCCGATCACCTGGATCACTACGGATCCGCGGCTGCGGTCGAGAATGCCTTCGGCCGGTTCTGCGAACGGGTCAGTGACGGCGGGACCATCATCGCCTGGGCCGATGACGAGCGGATCAGCGCTGTGCTGCAGGAGATCTCAGCGCGGCTGATGGCGCGCGGCGTCCGGGTGATCCGCTACGGCGTCGCCGCCGACGCCGATGTTCAGCTGTCTCGGCTGTCCGACACCCCGGCCGGGGTCCGCGGCCAGCTCACGGCTCGCGAATGGCTGCTGGCCGGCTCATCGGAAACCACCGGGTCGCAGCTGGTTCCGGTGGGTGAGCTGAGCCTGCGGATCCCCGGCGCGCACAACGCACTGAACGGCGCCGCGGCCTGGACGGCGGGGGTGACCTGTGGGGTGGATCCGCTGCGGGCGATCTCGGCGCTGGCCGAATTTCGCGGCACCAGGCGGCGTTTCGAGTTGCGCGGGCTGGCCGGGGGGGTCCGGGTGATCGACGACTATGCCCACCATCCCACCGAAGTGGCGGCCGTGTTGTCGGCGGCTCGCACCGCTGCGGGCACCGGCCAGGTGATCGCCGTCTTCCAGCCGCACCTGTTCAGCCGGACCCGGATCTTCGCGGCTCAGTTCGCCGTGGCCCTCGGCGCGGCTGACCAGGTGGTGGTGCTGGACGTGTACGCCGCCCGGGAGGACCCGGAGCCCGGTATCACCGGGGAGCTCATCGCCCGGGCGGTGCCTCTGCCGCCGGAGCGGGTGCGCTTCGCCGCCGGTCCGGCCGCGGTCCCGCAGCTGATCGGTGAGCTGGCCCGGCCCGGTGACGTGGTGCTGACCATCGGCGCGGGCGACGTCACCGCGCTGGGCCCGGCCATCCTGTCGGCTCTCTCAGGCCGGCCGGCGCAGGACGCGCGGTAGCGGCCGATGCCTGCTCAAGGTCCTGGGCAGCGCCGCGGGGGAGTGGCCGTCCGGCCCGGCGAGCGACGCCAGCCCCCCGCACC
>CAXUFS010000316.1:0-2674 GCA_964250315.1 uncultured Kineosporia sp.
CCATCGACGTCCACCCCCACCAGCATCCGCCCCTGCGCCCGCCCGTCGGCTATCACTACATCCAGCGGCCAAGCACCGTCGGATGCCCGCGCCTGCACCGGTAACCCAGCTCCAGCCAGCCGATCCCGCAGCTCAGCAACCAACCCATCAACGGCGGCGGATGTCCGCCCGATACGGCCTGCCCCTCTGCCGCTGGCCAGCAGCAACATCTCGCGCAGGAGCCGAGCCCCCGGAGTGCGGAGCCGGTCAACCACCAGGTCGTCCGCACCGAAGCAGCACACCACAGTGGTCCGATTCCGGGCCCGGCTCAAAGCGGTGAGCAGGAACGACGGCCCCGACGGGTCGTCCAACGAGCCGAAACGATGCAGAATCCGGCCGTGCGGGGTCTTGGCCAGCCCGATCGAGACGATCACGGCATCCCGCTCCAAGCCCAGCACCCGCTGCACCGGCCGCACCACGAAAGCCTGGTCGCGGCCCTCCCGCCAGGTCTCGGCCAGCCATCGGGCCAGAACCGGCCGGTCCCCGCTCTCGGCTCGCAACGCCTCCTCGATCCGCTCGGCATGACGCTCAGTCAGAGTCACCACCGCAAGCGATTCGCTGGGATGCCGGGCCGCGTGCGCCTGCACCAGGTCGAGCACCCGTCGCACCTCGGCATCCGCGCTCACCGGCAGTTCTTCGCCGGGGGAAGGGACCGCGATTCCGTCCTGGACCAATTCCAGCCGCAGCGGCGCCGAATCGCCCGGCCCAGGCGTGAGCTGCCAGCCCTCGGGGTAGGAGGGAGCCAGCGCCATCATCATCCGGCCGTCCCGGGCCCGGTGATCACGGTCCAGTCGAGCCAGCCGGCCCAGCGGGGCCAGGGCACCGATGACCGACTGGCTGGCGGGGCCGGGCACGCTCTGGCGGCGCCGATCACCGGCCACCACCACTTGACGGCCCCGGGCCAGCGCCGCTACCACTTCCGGCAGCGCTATGTGCCCGGCATCATCGACAACCACCGTGTCCACGATCGGCGGCTGGTCTGGATCGGCAGTCAGCAGGCATGCGGCTACCGTGTCCGGGCTCATCACCCAGATCGGGGTGATGGCGGCCAGCACGTCACCACAACGACGAACCAGGTCGATCAGCCGGGGCCGCCGGTCCTGCGCCAGTTCCTTGCGCAACGCCAGAACCTGATCCTCGTACTGAGCTTTGATCCGGGAAACACGCTGCGTCACAGCTAATTTGACCAGTCCAGCTCCAGCCCCGATGTGAGCCGCTTCGGCCTGGCGCAGATCGGAGGTGGCCCGTTGCGAAAGAACCGGGTCGTGCCCGTGCAACGTGGGGTCCGAACGAACGATGCTGTCCCGGATCGATGACCACCAGACCAGGTCGAACTCGGCATCGATCGCCTCTGGCCCGACCCGGCGCAGCTGGAAGTCCTGTACCAGCGATCCCAGCCCAGCGCCGTGCAGCCCATCGATGAGGGTGGCCCGCCGTGGCTGGCCAAGAATGCCCTTCGCGTCACCGGCCAGATCGAAGACCCTCAGCACCAGATCATCCAGCGGCATCTGCCGCGGATCCCGGTGCTCACTTCCCGCGAAGGTGGCCACCAGCACGTCCAGCGCGTGCAGCACCCGTCCAGCGAGGGCATTCGCCTCGGTCAACCCGGTCACGACTCTCGGGCCACTGCCATCCTGGGTCAGCCGCTGCCAGTCGGTGCGTTGGTGCCGGGCCAGGATCAGCATCTCGTAAAGGTTCTCGACGTATACGCCGGCCCGGACCAGCGACCGGGCCTGCCGCTTCAACCGCCGCCGATCGCTGCGGGTGGCGCCATCGCTGGGGCGCAGGCTGCGGGGCGCCCCCGCCGCGCTCAGTTCGTCCAGTGGGGGTTCGGAGATGTCGGCGGTCATCGCGTCGACCACCGAGCGAACGCCCAGTAGCACTTCCAGCAGCGGCACCCATTCACTGGCGAAGACCGGCGGGCGCAGCCCGGCGGATGTGGTCACGGCGTCCATCGCGGCCCGGGCCGGGCCCAGCATCGAGCGCAGCACCAGCGCCGCCTCCAGCGCCGACTGGGCCTGCTCGACCGTGCTGACCCGGGCATCGAACCATCGCGTATCCGCCCGCGTGAGGGTGAAAGCGCCTGCCGCAGCTGCGGAATGCAGATGCACCCGTAGCCGCTCGCGGGTCACCGGGTCCAGCGTCTCCAGGGCAGCGTTGTCCAGCCGGACATGGCTCTCCGGCTTGTCGCTGCGGGTCCGGAGTTCGGCCAGGGCAACCATGGTGTCGTAGACACTGATCCCCCACGGCTGGCGGACGGCGTGAAGGGCCTCGGCCTCGCCGTCCAGCAACTTCCGGTTACGGCGCAGAGTGGTGATCACGTTCCCATCGGCCGTAGCCACCCCGCGGGGCGGAAGCTCAGCTGGTGCTCCGGCATCCGCGTCGAGTCCAGCTCGCAGGGTCGCGGTCACGGCCGCGGTCCGGGTGGCCTGCTGACCGGTGACGCTGTCGCGCGCATCCAGCACCAGCTCGCCCAGTCCCGCCGCCGTCAGCCGCTGAATCAGGGAATCCGTACTGCTCCGGCGGGGGCTCAGCACGAGCACCTTTCGCCCAGCCGCGATCAAACCCGCGATGGACGCCGCCAGAACATGGGTTGCCCCGGACCCCGGCGGCCCCTCGATGACCACGTCATCAC
>CAXUFS010000317.1:0-1416 GCA_964250315.1 uncultured Kineosporia sp.
GGTGCCGATCTACATCTTCTACTCGATGTTCGGCTTCCAGCGCACCGGCGACAGCATGTGGGCCGCGGCCGACCAGATGAGCCGGGGCTTCCTGATCGGCGCCACCGCGGGCCGTACCACCCTGACCGGAGAGGGCCTGCAGCACGCCGACGGCCACTCGCCGCTGCTGGCCTCGACCAACCCGGCCGCGGTGATCTACGACCCGGCCTACGCCTACGAGATCGGGCACATCATCCGGGATGGCCTGCGCCGGATGTACGGAGAATCACCGGAGGACGTGTTCTACTACCTGACCGTCTACAACGAGCCGATGGTGCAGCCGCCACAACCGGACGGGCTCGACGTCCAGGGCGTGCTGCGGGGGCTTTATCGGCTGGCCGGGGCTCCCGAAGGAGCCAGCGGTCCGGCGGCGCAGATCTTGGCCTCCGGAGTGGCGGTGCCGTGGGCCCTGGAGGCGCAGGCGCTGCTGGCCCAGGACTGGGGCGTAGGGGCCTCGGTGTGGAGTGTGACCAGCTGGACCGAACTTCGCCGCGACGCTCTGGCCTGCGACGAGCAGGCCTTCCGCAATCCCGACCAGGATCCCCGGGTGCCCTATGTGACCCAGGCGCTGGCCGATGCCCCCGGGCCGGTGGTGGCGGTCACCGACTACATGCGCGCGGTTCCGGACCAGATCCGGCAGTGGGTGCCGCAACAGTTCGTTTCGCTGGGCGCCGATGGCTTCGGCCTGTCCGACACCCGTCCAGCAGCTCGCCGCTGGTTCGGTATCGACGGGCCGAGTGTGACCGTGCGGGTACTGGAGCAGTTGGCCGGACGGGGTGAGATCGACCGGGGCATCCCGGGCCAGGCGGCGGAGAAGTACCGGCTGAATGATGTGACGGCAGGAACAACGGGAACGGCTGGCGGCGACTCGTAGCGTCCGCCTCAGGCTGGTACTCCCGGAACCACCGCTCGTGCGGGCTCAGCGAGCGCTCATGCGCTGGTTCGAGGAAGCATCAGGGCCAGGGGTCAGCCGGTCGCCTGCGGCATCCCGGTCCCGCGCCCGGACTGGGTCATCCGAGGTTCGAGGTCCGCCCGGACTCTGCGCACGCCTTCTTGATCTTCATGCACGTCCAGCGCCGCCAGCAGTCGCTGGGCATCGCCGAACCGCCCGGCCTCGATGGCGGCTTCGATCAGCTGGCGTCCCGCTTCGACCACATGCTCGCGGGGGCGCCAGTGCCCCACCCCCAGATTGAGTGCGTCCACCGGGTGCCCAGCCTCGCGCAACATCGACAGGCCGCGGGCCAGCGCTTCACCGGTCGGGTCACGCTCGGCAGCGGTAGCCAGACGGCGCAGTCCGGACTCGCGGTCGGCGTTGATCGACAGCCGGCCCAGCTCGATCAGCGGATACCAGGCGCGGGGCTTTCCCGCCCCCACATA
>CAXUFS010000317.1:1426-2656 GCA_964250315.1 uncultured Kineosporia sp.
CCGTTGCCGGCCACCTCTTCGGCCAGCGCCCATACGGCGTCGTCGGCCTCGCGTTGCGGATCACCGTGCCGATGGCCCTCGGTGGCGATCTGCCGGACGATCTGGGCCAGCTGATCGAAGGCCTCGGTGTCGTTGGGATCCTCCACCAGCCGGGCGCGCAGGGCGTCCTCCTCGCTCCGGTTCGCCGCCGCCATATCGTCCCTTCGCACTCACATCTTTCAACGTCCTGACCGCCCACCCCAGGCGACTCCGGACGCCCAGACCGATCGGCTCGACCCTATCGGCTCGCCGGGCCAGCGGCGAAGCTGCCCGCCCCTGTGCTGCCTGTTTTCGCAGGTGGGACCATATGGGCACCCTGAATACGGCGGCCGGGTGAGCGGGCGCCACGCTGATGACGGCTCGCTCGCACCGCCGTATCGTGGGCGGGTGCCGGCCGCCGATGACGCCACTGTGGCGAATCTGCGCCGCGCCAGCGGTGACCTGGCTGGGCTGGCCGTGCAGCGGATGGAGAACCTGCTGTCCTGGTACCGGACGATGAGCGCGCAGGACCGGGCCTGGGTCGGCCTGATCGCCCAGGCGGCGATCTCGGCCTTCGTCGCCTGGTATCGAGATCCGTCCGGGGCGGTGCAGATCACGGCGGATGTGTTCGGCACCGCGCCGCGGGAACTCACTTCGTCGATCTCACTCCAGCACACCCTGGAGATGACCCGGATCATGGTGGACGTCGTCGAGGAGCAGTCCGGCGCACTGGCCGCCCCCGGAGCCGAACACGAGCTGCGCGAGGCGATCCTGCGCTACTCGCGGGATGTGGCCTTCGCCGCCGCCCAGGTGTACGCCAAGGCCGCTGAGTCTCGCGGCGCCTGGGACGCCCGGCTGGAAGCGCTGGTCGTCGACGGCGTGCTGAGGGGCGCCGACGACAACGAATTACGTTCTCGGGCATCGGCTCTGGGCTGGTCCAGTACGCACCGGTTATGCGCGATCGCGGGCCGGACGTCGGCCGAGCCGGAGGTTCAGCTGGTCTCAGCGCTGCACCGGGCGGTCCGCCCAGGCGGCGGCGATCTGCTGGTCGGGGTGCAGGGCGAGCAACTGGTCATGCTGGCGGGCCACCCCGACGATCCGCTTGAACTGGTGGCCCGCCTGCTGCCGCACCTGGGTCCGGGGCCGGTGGTCACCGGTCCGGTGGTCGACGGTTTGATGGAGGCCAGCCGCAGCGCCCACGCGGCCCTGGCC
>CAXUFS010000318.1:0-2654 GCA_964250315.1 uncultured Kineosporia sp.
CGCTACCGGTGATCAGCGCCGGAACGCTGCCACCGCTGGCCGGTCTGCTCGCCGTCCAGGGCTTCGGCCTGACCGGGGCCGGGCTGGCCGCCTGCCTGGTGCTGGCCGCGACGTCCGGGTTGTCCGGGGTACTGATCGCGCTGTTGTGCTTCAGCGCCCGGCTGTCCGGCGGGCAGCGACTGGCCAGTGAGATCGGCACTGTTGTCACCGGTTCGGCCGCCTTGCTGCTGGCCGGCCAGCCCCGGCTCAGTGATCATGGGCCGGCGCACCTTAGCTACGCCGGCCAGCCGGGAGACCAGGTCTGGCTGGTGCTGCTGTTCCTGGGGGTGGCGGCCACCGCCATCTCGGCCGCGCCGGACCGGAGCCGGGTGCGCTGGCTGGCTGGGCTACTGCTGGCCGGGTCGTCCTGGACCCGGCTGGCCGCCTCCGGTGTCACCCTGGTCGAGGCCTACACCCTGCCGCCCGCGCTGGTGCTGCTCGGGCTGAGCCTGCTGCACATCCGGCGCACGCCGAAGTCCGCACCCCGGCTGCTGACCCAGGTCGCCAGCCTCGCGTTCGGCCCGAGCATCGTGGCCTGCTTCGGCAGCAGCTCCTGGCGGCCGGTATCCCTGCTGGTCACCGCCGCACTGCTGACCGGCCTGGCGATCTGGCTGAACCGGAGTGAGCCGGGTGAGGAGACCGCGGCAGTGGCCCGAGCCCTCGCCCGCATCGCCGGTCTGGCCGCCGCCGCCACAGCCGTGGTGCGCGTGCTGGGCCACGTGGCTCTGCTCGAATTGGACGGCAGGATGGGGGTACCCCTGGATGCGCTGGAGGCCTGGACGCTTCCGGCCGGTGCCGTCCTGCTGGTGGCCGGGCTGGCCGTGGCGCCGCTGTTCCGGCCAGCGTCCGGCCGGCTCGCGGACTCCTGGTATCAGACCCTGCCGGGGCTGGTGTTCCTGCTCGGGCCGAGCCTGTTCGTGCTGCTCGTCCAGGGTGCGTCGCTGGCCGGTCCAGGCCGGATCGCGCTGCTGAGCGTGCTGGCCGGGATGACCCTGGGCGCCGGGGCGGTGGCGCGGCTGCAGGCTCCGGTGCTGGCCGGGGCGGCCGTGCTGATCGTCGACGGCCTGGCTCACCTGCTGCCCTGGGTGGCTGAGGCCGATCTGCCGCCATGGGTGATCCTGGCGGTGCTGGGGATGGCGCTGGTCGGGATGGGCGCCACCTACGAGCGGCGGCTGCGGGAGCTGCGCGATCTGCGGCTGATCATCACCGCGCTGCGCTGAGTCAGCTCAGGCGGCGGTGCCGGCCTCCGGGTGCGGGACCCGCCCGTGGGCGTCCACGCCGAGCTCGCGGGCCAGGCCCGGCTCCTCGATGAACACGAACCGGCGATAGGCCCAGAACCGGAACAGCGTGCCCAGGCCCAGACCGACCACGTTCCCCGCGATGTTGTCGGCCAGCGTCGAGGTCAGGCCGAGCACGTAGTGGCTGAAGGCCAGGCAGCTCAGCGCGATCACCAGGCCGCACACGTTCATGGTGGCGAACAGGGCGAACTCGCGGCGGCGGGAGGTCCGGCGGCGGTGCCGGAAGGTCCAGTAACGGTTGCCCACCCAGGCCACCACCGTGGCCGCGAACACCGAGATGGTCTTGGCCGTCAGTGGCTTCTCGGCCAGTCCGTGCGAGCCGCCGATGATGCCGGTGCGCATCAGGTTGAACACACTGATGTCGACCACGAACGCCACCAGGCCGACGGTGCCGAACTTGAGCACCTCGCGGTAGACGACGTCCATCGAGGCCCGGGTCGCGGCGAGCAGCGCGATCAGGCGCCCCTGAGCCGACCGGGCGCGGGACAACATCCGGCACAGGTTGCCATGCCTGTCCATGACATGCACATCCGAAGCTCTGCAGCGGGCAGCGATAACCTTCGCTGGTGTCCGCCGCCACCTCGCAACGGGGCGCTGCGCTGAGCGATCTCCGGCGCCGTCCATCAGTCAGTACCGGATTCCCGGTGGTGGGCGTGGCCGGTGGCGGCCAGCTGGCCCGGATGATGCAGCCTCCGGCGGCCGAGCTGGGCATCCGGCTGCGGGTGCTGGCCGAAGCTCCGGACGTCAGCGCGGCCCAGGTGGTGCCCGACTCGCCGGTGGGCGACTACCGGGACGAGGCCACCATGCGTGCGTTCGCGTCGTCCGTCGACGTGCTCACCTTCGATCACGAGCATGTGCCGGGCCCGATCCTGAGGGGACTGGTGGACGACGGGTTCGCCGTCCACCCCGGCCCGGATGCGCTGGCTCACGCCCAGAACAAACTGCTGATGCGCCAGCGGCTGACCGAGCTGGAGGTGCCGGGCCCGGGCTGGCGTCAGGTGCGCGACTGGGACGACGTGCTGCGCGCGGCCGACGAGCTGGGCAGCTCGATCGTGTTGAAGACGCCCACCGGCGGGTACGACGGCAAGGGCGTGATGGTGCTGGACGCCGCTGGCGAGCCGCCCGCGCAGGTTCTGTCCTGGCTGGCGGAAGCCGGGCCGGATGGGTTGCTGGCCGAGCAGAAGGTGGCCTTCAGCCGGGAGCTGGCCGTGCTGGTGGCCCGCTCGCCGTGCCGCCCCGCCCCGGCCCGGCCCGGGGGGGGGCCCGGCCGGTCGCCGCGTCCGGGCTATCCTCGTCGCGTCGCGACGACCCGAGGAG
>CAXUFS010000319.1:0-2652 GCA_964250315.1 uncultured Kineosporia sp.
GGCTGGGGGCGGGCCTGAGCCCCGCTCGCGCGCTGGTCGCTGCCCGGGCCACCACCGGCACCAGCGCGCCGGGCCGGGCCACCGCCGACTCGTTCGTGTACATGGGCGCCTGACCCGTCCCGATCCGGCATGCGCACGGTGTCGTACACGGTGTTGCACACGGTCAGATCCAGACCCACTCGGTGACCAGTTTCGCCTCCCGCGTCTGGCAGCGCAGCCGCACGAGACCGGCCGGGGTTGCTGGGAGTACGAAGAAGCCCAGCTCGTCGGCCTCGACCGTGATCGTCCCCTCCGGCGCCTCCTGCCGTTCGACCACGATCTGACCGGCACTGGGCGGCAGGATCTGACCGGTGACCCGATCCGGTTCCACCTCCAGCTCCATCGAGATTCCCTCCGCATCGAAGATCAGCACCCGGGGGCTGGCCTCGGTCCCGTCTCGCAGGTCTGCCGCCGGCGCCAGGCTCGAGTCGAAGCTGATTCCGGCCAGTGCGAGCTCGTCGTCGATCGTGCGCCAGGTGTAGGCGGCCCGGCCGCGCGCCGCCACCGCATCACGCATCGGCTCGATCTCCTGCAGAGCGGCGGCGAGATCCTTGAGCAGGATGTCGTCGTCCCATGCTGGGTTGGTCATACCGGTCCCCGCCTTCCGCTCTGGCACGGTTCGTCGCTCGGCTCGTTCATCCAGGACTGGATGGGCGCGGTATGCCGGAGCCGCTCGACCGCTCGCGCCCGGGTCGGGCCGATCGCGCCGACCGGGATTCCGGTCCGGCTACTGATCTCGGCATAGGACAGCGGCGGATCGTGGACCAGGAGCACCAGCAGTTCGCGCTGGCGGGGGTTCAGCTCGGCCAGGCCGGACAGCAGGGCCTGGCGCCGTTCGGCGGAGATCAGCTCGGCGCTGGGCTCCAGATCGGTGACGGATCCCCAGGCGACCTGGCCGGAGGCCTGGGTGTGCCAGCTTGTCTCCAGCGGGTCCTGCGGGCTGGCCCGGCGTTCGGAGGAGAT
Source organism: uncultured Kineosporia sp. (assembly GCA_964250315.1). Classification (GTDB taxonomy): domain Bacteria; phylum Actinomycetota; class Actinomycetes; order Actinomycetales; family Kineosporiaceae; genus CAXUFS01. Next base: position 1,003 of record CAXUFS010000319.1, read on the forward strand.
CAGCCGCAACGACTCGCGCCTGCCGGTGGTGATCAGCCACATCGGTAGCGCTCTGGGTTCTCTCAGGCCGCTCAAGTGTTCCACCAGCCTGAGCCATACCGTCTGGGCCACGTCTTCCGCCTCGTTCGTCGTCAGCCGGAATCGCCGGATCACGCTGATCAGCAGAGGTGTGTAACGGTCCACGAGTTCGTTCCAGGCGCCCTGGTCTCCTTCGCAGGCGGCGGCCACCAATGTGCAGACGGCGTCGTTATCGTTCATTAGCGCCCTCTCGCCCAGCTGCCTGAAGGCAGCGGCTGATCTTCACTCGTCACTCGTGACCGCTGCCGTTCAGCCATCGGGACGAGCTGAAAAATGATCTCTGCTCAGAGGATCCGATCTGGCTTGCCCTTGTCCAGAGCCGGCGAGCACCCGGCTGATACACCGGCGGGCAAATATCCCGGTTATTCTCGTCGCTGCGCCCCGCCGCACCCGCAGCTACGCAGAACCGGCGCCGTCCCGCGCCGTCCCGCGTCAGGGGGAAGAACCCGTGTCCACGCTGTTCGTCACCTTCTGGGATCCGGTGACGGCGTCGCCGATCGGTGACGCCGAGCTCACCGTGTCGCCGGAGACGCCCGTCCTCTCCATTCTGGAGGCGTTGCCGGCTCAGTTCGCCGGCGCGGACTGCTTCGTCGGTTCTCAGCTGGTCGATCCCAGCAGCGCCTTCGCGGACTCTCCGATCGTGGCCGGTGCCTACCTCTCGATCGGTGCGCCAGGCCCCTCGCTACGTGAGGACTGGTCCCAGGTGGCGGGCGTGCTGCGGGTGAGCCGCGGGCCCGACGCCGGTCAGGCCTTCGCGCTCAGCCCCGGCTATCACGACATCGCCCGGCGCAGTGACGTCTCGGTGATGCTGACCGATCAGGAAGTCACCCGGCGCGGCCATGTCCGGCTCACCGTGGACGCAGCTGGTGTGCTCACCGCCGAGGATCTGGGTGCGGCCAACGGCACCTACATCGACGGCACCCGGCTTCCGTCGCCCGGTGACGGCCAGCCTGCCGGGACGCAGAACTCCCGGCAGACACCCGAACCGGTGGTGCTGCCGCCCGGCGCCGAGCTGCAGGCCGGGTCAACCGTGCTGCAGTGGCTCCCGCGCCCAGCCATCGGCCGGGCCGCCGTCCGCGGACCAGACGGCCTGCTCTACTTCAACCGATCCTTCGCGCCCGCCCCGGCCGTGCCATCACTGCACACCCGGCTGCCAGCCATCCAGGAGAGCGGCCGCAACGTGATGGCCCTGCTGGTGTCGACCCTGCTGCCGATGGCCGCCGGAATGGCGATGGCGCTGCTGCTGCACCAGGTGATGTTCCTGCTGTTCGCGCTGCTGGGCCCGATCAGCGGACTGGGCAGCTACCTGGTCGACCGGGGACAGCGCAAGCGCCGGGCCGCTGAGCTGGAGCACAAGCGCACGCAGGTACAGGAGTCGATCGCCCAGCACCTGGTCCGGGAGACCCAGCAGCGGCGGGAGCGCACACCGGGGCAGGCTGAACTGCTGATGGCCGCGACCGGAATGAGTGCGGCTCTGTGGCCGCGCAACGCGGAAACCGACGATGCCCTCCTGGTCCGGGTGGGGACGGCCGATCAAGCCGCCAACGTGGCCTTCGAGGGCGAGCCCTGGCC
>CAXUFS010000320.1:0-2630 GCA_964250315.1 uncultured Kineosporia sp.
TCCACGGACCAACCTGCGCCCGGCGCTGACCAGCTTCGTCGGCCGCGAATCCGACGTCGCCCGGCTGATCGAGGCCTTGCGGAGGTCCCGGCTGGTGACGCTGGCCGGGGCGGGCGGCGCGGGCAAGACCCGGCTGTCCATCGAGGTCGCCTGGCAGCTCCAGGACGTTGGCCGCGACGGGGTCTGGCAGGCCGAGCTGGCTCCGGTCAGCGATCCGGATGGCCTGGCCGGTGCCGTCCTGGCTGCGATAGGTGCCCGGGACAGCACCCGGATGGACGGCCGGGCATCGGTCAGTCACCGCGACGACCTGAGCCGGCTGGTCGACGCCATCGGTGATCGCGACGTCGTCCTGCTGCTGGACAACTGTGAACATGTGATCGACTCAGCGGCCAAGCTGGCCGAGCAGCTTCTGGGCCAGTGCCCGCGGCTGAGAGTGCTGGCCACCAGCCGGGAACCGCTGGGTATCACCGGGGAGTCGCTGTGGCCGGTGCCCCCGCTCGGCATTCCGGCCGGCAACGGCGTGGCCGAGATGCGCACTGCCGCCGCGGTCGAGCTGTTCATCGATCGGGCCGCGCTGGTCCGGCCCGGGTTCGATCTGGACGAGCAGAATGCGGCCGCGGTGGGTGAGATCTGCCGCCGCCTGGACGGATTGCCGCTGGCGATCGAACTGGCCGCGGCCCGGCTGCGAACCATGTCAGCCCAATCGATCGCCGACCGGCTGCAGGATCGCTTCCGGTTGCTCACCGGGGGCAGCCGTACGGCGATGCCGCGCCATCAGACCTTGCGAGCGGTGGTGGCCTGGAGCTGGGATCTGCTCACCGAATCCGAACGCGTTCTGGCTGAACAGCTTTCGGTGTTTCCTGGTGGCGCGACTGTGGAGTCGGCCGCCGCGGTGGCAGGGCCGGGCGCTGAGGTGCTGGACCAGCTGACGGCGCTGGCCGACAAGTCGCTGCTGGTGTCGATGGACGCTGACCCGCCGCGCTATCGGATGCTGGAGACGATCCGTGAGTTCAGCGCCGAGCGGCTGGCCGAACGCGGCTCGGTGGAACAGGTGCGGGCGGCCTACGTGCGCTATTTCGCCGAGCTGGCCGAGACCGCCGAGCCCAGCCTGCGCGGCCGGAGCCAGCTGACGACGATGAAGCAGCTCAACGACGAACACGAAAACCTGGCCTCAGCAATTCGTTTCGCGGTCGATGCGGAGGACGCGAACAGTGCCCTTCGGCTGGGCGCGGGCCTGGCCTGGTACTGGACTCTGCTCGGACGGCACAACGAAGCCGCCAGTCTGCTCGGCTCGGCGCTGGCGGTGCCCGGCGACGTCCCGCCAGAGATCTACCTGATCGCTCTGGTGACCTACACGATCAACGCGGCGGTGGTCGGCATGACGATGCCCTCCGGCAGCGAGATCCAGCGGATCCGTGACCTGGCCGATCAGCTCGACCCGCTGACCAGTCACCCCTTGATCGCGTTGATCCGGCCAGCGATCGCGGCGCTGTCGGACGACCGGGATGCGGTGACCGAGGCGGTCGACCGGCTAAGCGGCCACCAGGATCCGTGGGCGCTGGCCATGCTTCAGATGCTGGACGTGATCAGCGCCGAGAACGCTGGTGATCTGAACCGGCTGCGCGAGGTGCTTCCACGGGCCCTGCAGGGTTTCCGGGACATCGGTGATCGATGGGGGACCGGGACGGCGCTGCAGGCACTGAGCAACCTGCGCAGCCTGGACGGCGACCTGGCCGGATCGGTGACCGCTCTGGAAGAGGCCCGCGCACTGATGGGTCAGCTCCGGGCCACGGATGACGAGGCCTATGCGCTGATCCGGATCAGCATGCTGCTGATCCAGAGCGGGCAGCTGGACGCCGCCCGGGCCAACATCGCCCAGGGCCTGGAGATCGCGGAACGGTCCGGCTCGCTGCGCGCAGTGGCTCTGGCCCATCTGGCCATGGCCCTGCTGGCGCACAGTGAGGGCGATCGAGAGACGGCCCGCCGCCGGGCCGATCGCGCCCTGGCCACTCTCGGCACCGCCCCCGGAGGACCGGCGCAGATACCGGCCATGATCTGCGTCGTGCTGGCCCATCTGGACGTACTGGACGGCGATCGGGACGCCGCCGCCAGGCGGCTGGCGACCGCCTGGCAGCAGGCCGTGGCCACCCGGGACATGCCGGTCGTCTCCAAGGTGATGATCGGTGTGGCTGAGCTGGTCTCGGTCCGGGGCGATGACCAGCTGGCCGCCCGGATCGTCGGGGCGGCCCAGAGCGCGCGCGGCGGAAGGGATCTGGGCGATCCGGAACAGGCCGAGCTGAGCGCCGCGATCCGATCCCGGATCGGCGATCCGGCCTTCGAGGAGCTGCTCGCGGCGGGCCGTGGCCTCGATCGCGCCGCCGCGCTCAAACTGGCTGCGGACGCGCTGGACGCGGCCGCGCAGCCGAGCCGGCCGGACGAGGCCGGGAACGGCGCCGGTTGAGCGGTCTCACCGCCCACTGTTCTGCACGGCCGACGCCACAGCGCTGCCCTCTACCGCGGCGGCGATCAGCCAGGCCAGCACCCGAGCCCGGGAACGCCCCTGCCGTCCCGGCTGTCCCGGCTGTCCCGGCTGCCCCGGCTGCCTTGAATGCCCTAGCTGCCCTAGCTGC
>CAXUFS010000321.1:0-2630 GCA_964250315.1 uncultured Kineosporia sp.
GCCACCGTGCAGCGCCTGGCCCGGCTGGAGGTGGTCGCGGCGGTCGACGGTGTGATGCGGGTGGTGGGGTACTTGGGCATGGCTCATCAGTGGCGTGGAGTGATCGAGTAATATCGCGACCGGCTGCCGGGCATTCCCCGCAGTGTTCCGCCGGTGAGCCTGGGGGAGGGCGGGACACCGCTGGTCCGGGCCAGCACTATCTCGGCGCTGACCGGCTGCGAGGTCTGGCTGAAATGCGAAGGCGTGAATCCGACCGGGTCGTTCAAGGACCGGGGGATGACCACCGCGATCACCGTGGCCCTGGCCAGCGGGACCAAGGCGGTGATCTGCGCGTCCACCGGCAACACCTCGGCCTCCGCCGCGGCCTACGCCACGGCGGCCGGAATGACCTGCGCCGTGCTGGTGCCGGACGGCAAGATCGCGATGGGAAAGCTGAGCCAGGCGATCGCCCACGGCGCCACCCTGATCCAGGTGGACGGCAACTTCGACGACTGCCTCACGGTGGCCCGCAAGCTGGCCGAGGCCTACCCGGTCGAGCTGGTCAACTCGGTGAACCCGGCCCGGATCGAGGGTCAGAAGACGGCGGCGTTCGAGATCGTCGACGCGCTCGGCGATGCTCCCAGCGTCCACTGCCTGCCGGTCGGCAACGCCGGAAACATCACCGCCTACTGGAAGGGGTACACCGAGTACGCCGGCGGTGCCGAGCCGGTGGCCTCAAGAACCCCGCGGATGTGGGGATTCCAGGCCGAAGGCGCAGCTCCGATCGTGCTCGGCCACCCGGTCGACTCACCTGAGACCATCGCCACCGCCATCCGAATCGGCAACCCGGCTTCCTGGAAGCAGGCGCTGAGCGCCCGCGATTCCTCCGGCGGGCGGATCGACGCCGTCAGTGACCCGGCGATCCTGCAGGCCCATCGGCTGCTGTCCAGCAAAGAGGGCGTGTTCGTCGAACCGGCTTCGGCTGCCTCGGTGGCCGGACTGCTGCAGGTGCACGCGGCCGGCGAGCTCGACCCGGGGCTGACCGTGGTCTGCACGGTGACCGGACACGGCCTGAAGGATCCGCAGTGGGCGCTGCGCGGGCAGGACGGAGGCCCGGTCGAGCCGGTCCGGGTGCAGGCCGACGCGATGAGCGTGGCCGGCGCCCTGGGCCTGTCGTGACCAGCGCCGTCCCGGTGACCAAGCGGCATTCGGGGCTCCGGGACGGGGTGACAGTCACCGTCCGGGTGCCCGCGACCAGCGCCAATCTGGGCCCGGGCTTCGACAGCATGGGCCTCGCGCTGGGCATCCACGACGTCATTCAGCTCCGGCTGGCTGCAGCCGGGATCGAGGTGGAGGTCGACGGCCATGGGGCCGGTGGTGTCCCGCTGGACGAGACGCACCTGGTGGTGAAGGCGATCCGGGCCGCCTACGACCACGCCGGGGTCGCCCAGCCCGGGCTGCGGCTGCAATGCCGCAACGAGATCCCGCACGGCCGGGGAATGGGGTCCTCAGCGGCCGCGGTGGTGGCTGGACTGGTGGCGGCACGGGGCACGCTGGCGGATCCGTCCACCTTGGACGACGCCACGGTGTTGCGGCTGGCCACCGGCTTCGAGGGCCACCCGGACAACGCGGCAGCCGCGCTGCTGGGTGGCTGCACGCTGTCCTGGCTGGACGCCGGAGATGTTCCGCAGGCGCTGCGGCTGGAGGTTCGCGCCGACCTGGATCCGGTGATCTGCGTACCCGATGCCGAACTGCCGACCGCGACCGCGCGGGCGATGCTGCCCGCCGAGGTCCCGCATGCGGACGCCGCCTTCAACGCTGCTCGGTCGGCCCTGCTGGTGCAGGCCCTGCTGGCGGCCACTGAGGATCGGCTGCACCAGCGCCAACGCGGTCCGGCCATGCCCCGGACCGCCGAACTCGTTACCCGGATCCGGGCTCTCGGCGGCGCCGCCGTCGTCTCCGGTGCTGGTCCCAGCGTGCTGGTACTGGGAATTGGAGACACCGCTGCGGACGCTGTGCAGTCAGCACTTGCTTCGTCATCGGCCTCAGAGCAGCTGGCAGCGGCGTCCTGGCAGATCCGGCGCCCCGGGGTCGATACCGTTGGCGCTCTAACGGCTACAGAAGGTGATTAGCGTTGCCGATGTGGGCCGGTAAGCGTTGCGGGAACCAGCCGGCGAACTGAGGCAGAATGCCGGTAAACACTGGTTCTTCGCTCTGGCCTCCGCCAGTGTTACAGTACGTGTGCAGCCGTTCGGAGGCTTGGCTGTCTGAGCCCCAGCCGCTGTAACCTGCCGCAACCCACTTCGCGCCGGTGCGTGATCCTTGCGGCTCTTCCACCGTTCGATTCCGAACGTCAACCCGCGGGTCGTGTCCAAATGACATGGCCAAGGAGGGGAAACCTTTCGTGACAGACACCACCGAGGTCGTTGCTGCCACACCGGCGTCCGCCGGTCAAGCCGATCTCTCTACTCTCCGGCTGCCCCAACTTCAGGCCGTCGCGGCCCAGCTCGGCATCAGCGGCACGGGCAGGATGCGCAAGTCGGAGCTGCTCGAGGCCATTCGCGGTCATCAGAATGGCCAGAGTGGGCAGGCCGCCGCTCCGGCCGCCGCCAATGGCACCGGCGCGGTCAAGGCTGCCCGCGCTCCACGAG
>CAXUFS010000322.1:0-2619 GCA_964250315.1 uncultured Kineosporia sp.
GCCCGGGATCGGTGACTGGCCAGCACACCGTGTGCGCCTGGTTGCATCGGTAGCTGGGATCGGCGCTGGCTGAGGTGCTCGGTACCACCAGGGCCGCCGTGCACGCCAGCAGGCCGGTTATGGCGATCAGTGAGCGGATTCTCATCGGTTGATCACCTGGCTCTGTTGCACCCGGAAACTATCTGCCGCCTGGATGGTGATCACGGGCATGCTTGCGGCAGCTGCCCCCGAACCGTGCCAGGACACCACCCAGCGTGCGGTCAGGCGGGCGGTAACCGGATCGGAAGCCGAGCTGTGCCGGAACCCGTATCCCCCCGCGGTCGCCGCCGGTCTTCTCAGGGTGAGCATGTCTCACTCGCATCCACCGACGTCTCCTGCACTCCCCAGTGCTTCTTGTAAAAGATCACTTTGGCGATGGCCCGGAAGGGAGGCTTGGCTTTGCTGCCGCTGGGCAGCACCGTGGGCACAGGCTTCCCATTGTCGTGATAGGTGGGGCGCCAGGTGTCGCCCTGGGTCTCGCAATCGGACAGGGTGACAGTGGGGTAGGGCTTGGCCTTCATGTCCACCGACTTGACCCTGACGTTCGGAGTCGGCGGAGTGCCCTTGAACACGATGCCCTGGTTGTCCAGGTCGGCGATGTAATCCGTGGTCTGGTATCGAGCTGGATCGAAGCTGTACTGAACAAAGTTGGCTTCCGGCGCGTACGCCTCATTCGGCCCGAAGGGTTTCATCTCGGCCACCGTAGAGGCTCGGACGAATCTGGTGTAGGCATCGACCGCCTCTTCCGCCTGTGGATCAACCGTCGCGGCGGGGGTGGCGGTGGCGGAAGACGGGTCTGAAGCGATCGGAGTATTGGTGTTCACACCGCTGCTCGAGCAGGCGGCCAGCGCGCATGCGCACACCACGCTCATCATCAGCACCCCACCCATCACCCCGCGCGATGAACGCCTTCGCATGGTTCCCCCCACACCCGTCCGTTTCATCGCGAGATGAATGGGTCTACCCGCCTTGCCGGGTCATGTCAACAATCAGCGATGCAACGTAACAAACACCGGTTTAGCGGCATCCCGGTGACCGGACTCGTCAGCGCCCTTCACGAGCGGCGGTCTCGGCGTCCGCCCGCCGGCCCAGCACCAGGGCGGCGATCCAGAGCAGGGCGAACGCGGCGCCGACAATGAACATGGATGTCAGCCAGAACCCGCTGGCCAGCACCACCACCTGCAGCAAGGAGCCGAACCAGTAACCCCAGGCCGCGCGGAGGGTCGCCGCGACCAGGAGGCAGGCCAGCGCCAGCCCGCTGAAGACGGCCAGGGCGGCGCCGATCGGCAGCGATGACAATTCCTTGGCCACCAGCCCGCCGAAGAACACCGAGAAGGCCTCGAACACGAGTGTGGCCGAGGCCAGGATCCGGGTGACCGGCATCAGCGGTCTCTCATCCGGCAGCTCCGCTTGAGGTGGCCACCCCGAGCAGCAACCGGACGTCGGCGGCCATCGTGACGCTGCCGGTGGCGAGCACTCCGCCGCCGATCAGGCCACCTTCCTCGGCCAGGCCGATCGCCTGGTCCAGCGCGTCATCCAGCCGGTGGATGATGTGCACCCGCTCCTCACCGAACACATCCTGCGCGATCTCGCCCAGCTCGTCCGGATCCATGCAGCGGGGCGACGAAGTCCGGGTGATGATCACTTCGGCCAGCACTGGCTCCAGCGCCCCCAGCATCACTTCGGCGTCCTTGTCCTCGAATATGGCCACCAGCCCGATCAGCCGGCTGAATCCGAAGGCCTCCTCCAGTGAATCGGCCAGCGCCTGGACGCCGGCTGGGTTGTGCGCGGCGTCCACCAGCACCGTTGGGGTCCGGCGAACCACCTCCAACCGGCCGGGCGAGCTGACGCCGGCCAGGGCGGCGGCAACCACCTCCCGGTCCAGCTGCTCGGTCCCGAGGAACGCTTCAGTGGCAGCCAGCGCCAGCGCGGCGTTCTGGGCCTGATAGGCGCCGTGCAGAGGCAGGAACAGCTCCTCGTAACTCCTGCCCTGGCCGTGCAGGGTCAGCAGCTGCCCGCCCAGCGCGACCTCCCGGGACGACACCCCGAACTCGTACCCGGCTCGCAGGATGGTGGCGCCCTGCTTGACTGCTTGCTGCAGCAGCACCTGCATGGCGTCCTCGGATTGTTCGCCGATCACCGCCGTGGCCCCGGGCTTGATGATGCCGGCCTTCTCCCGGGCGATGGACTCGACGTCGTAGCCGAGGAAGCGCTGGTGGTCCAGCGCGATCGGAGTGATCACCGCGACCTTGCCGTCAGCCACGTTGGTCGCGTCCCAGACCCCGCCCAGGCCGACCTCGACCGCGGCGACGTCCACCGGGGTGTCGGCGAAGACGGCGTAGGCCATCGCTACCAGGAGCTCGAAGTAGGACAGCCGGGGCCCGCCGCGGGCCAGTGACTCCTGGTCGACCAGCCCGGCGTAGGGCAGCACCTCGTTGTACGCCTCTACGAACCGTTCGGGCGTCAGCAGCTCGCCGTCGATGGTGATCCGTTCCCGGACGTCGTTCAGGTGCGGGCTGGTGAAACGGCCGGTGCGCAGGCCGTGCTCGCGCAGCAGCCGCTCGATCATCCGGGTGGTCG
>CAXUFS010000323.1:0-2595 GCA_964250315.1 uncultured Kineosporia sp.
TGTGGATCCGGCCCTGCGACTCGGTCACCGGCACCCGCTGCACCCGGTGCACGCCTCCCTCGTACTTGAGCCGGGCGAACACCCCAGCACCGGGCTGAGCACTGCCTTTGACCTTTATCGCGAGCGACGCCTCCTTGACCCCGCCGAGGTCGCTCTCGGTGGAATCGAGGATCTCGGTCCGCCAGTTCTGCCGCTCGGCGTAGCGCAGGTACATCCGCAGCAGGTCCCCGGCGAACAGAGCCGACTCCTCGCCGCCCTCACCGGCCTTGACCTCGAGGATCACGTCCCGGTCGTCGTCGGGATCACGCGGGATCAGCAGCCGGTGCAAGGCGGTGCGGGCGGTCTCCTCGGCGTCCTGCAGGCTGGGTAGTTCGGCGGCGAAGGACTCGTCCTGCTCGGCCAGTTCACGCCCGGCCGCCACGTCACCGGCGGCGGCCAGCCACCGGTCATATCCCTGCCGGACGATGCTGAGCTCGGCATATCGCCGTCCCAGCCGGCGGGCGAGGCCGGGATCGGCATGAATGCCCGGGTCCGCCAGTTGCTGTTCGAGCTGAGCGTGCTCGGCCAGCAGCGGCTCGGCCGCGGCCAGCGCGGCTGATCCTGAGCCATCCTGATCGGGACTGGTTCTGGCGGGCATCTGATCCTGGCTTCCTGTGGACGAGCGAGCTGCGGGCAAAGCAGGAGCGCCGGCCATGCCAGCTCCCGGGTGGGGCGGCACGGCCGGCGCTCAGGTAGCTACTTGCCGCTCTGCTTCTTGGTGTTGCCGTAGCGCTGCTGGAAGCGGGCAACGCGTCCACCGGTGTCCAGAATCTTCTGCTTGCCGGTGTAGAAGGGATGGCACTGGCTGCACACCTCGGTGTTGATCGCGCCCGAGGCGGCCGTGCTGCGGGTGGTGAAGGTGTTGCCGCAGGTACAGGTCACCACGGTGTCCACGTACTGCGGGTGGATGTCGTTCTTCATCTCTCTCCTTGTCTGGAACAGCCGCCGGGTCGGTCCGCTGTGCGCGGCCGTGAACCGGAGCCTTCAACCAGTCTGCCAGAGGCCTGGCACTGGTCTAACCACGTGCGCCCTGTGGCCATTCCCCGGCTGAACTGGGGCGTTGGGTGCCTGCGGCCAGGTAGGGCAGCCACAGCGCGATCGGGACGGCGGCGGCCAATCCCAGGGTCAGCGCCTTGTCGCCCGCGGCGCCGTCCTGAATGAGTGCGATCAGCAGGGCGGCGGCGCTGGCCGCGGTGAGGGCCAGCCGGGCCTGCATGAAATTGGACGGAAGCTGCCGCACGTAGATGAAGCAGGCGGCGCAGACCACGGCCTCGAGCACGGCGTAGACGAACTGCTTGCCGTCGGAACCTCCTGCGATCGCGCTCGCCAGCGCGGCCACCCCGAACAGGAAGCCGAGCAGGTAGGTGAGAGCCTGCGCCACGGCGACGACGGTCGGCACCGCCCCGCTCCACGAGCTGGATCGGAAGAAGTCCAGCACGGCCGGGAGCAGGAGCAGCCCAGCCGTCCAGCCGATCAGAGCCAGCAGGAGCAGCACGGTCTTGAAGTCGAGGTGGGTGCCCCGGGACGCCTGGTAGATCAGCTGCCAGAGCAGGATCCCGGCGGTGAACAGGGCCAGCAGGCGCCCGGCTGGATCACCCTGGTACACCATCCGGGCAACCAGTCCGATCGCCACCCCGATCACCAGCAGGGTGATGCCGGTGAGCACGAAGATCAGTCCGTACTGACTGCTGTAGGAGAACACATCAGCGGTGTCCACCAGTGTCTTCAGCCCGTAGTAGGCGAACAGCGCGGCGGCGTACCCGAGCAGCCCGATCACCAGCCACAGCTCCAGCGGGCGATCGGCCAGCACCTGCCCGGAGCGCCAGGTGATACCCAGCTTCGCCGCCAGGCCAGAGCCGGGCGGAGGTGGCTGCGCTGTCTGGGCGCCTCCGTCCGGGCCGTAACCGTCGTGCTGATAGCCGGTTTGGCCGTATCCGGGGTACGGCGGATGAACCGGTTGGGCAGGACTGCTTTCACCGCCGGCCGGATATCCCTGCTGATATCCCTGCTGATAATCCTGCTGATATCCCGGCTGATATCCCGGTGGCGACTGCCCGGCCGGTGCTGCTGGCCGCCCCTGATCAGGCTGGTTCAGCTGATCCGGGACCGCAGGCGGCCTGTCCTGACGTGTGTGAGCCGGCGCCTGAGCCTGAGCCTGAGCCTGGACCAGCGGCGCGCCACAGCGCCCGCAGAAGCTCTGGCCCAGGGCAGCCTGGGTCCCGCAGTTGGAGCACGTCGTCATGGTTTCCCCTCACCCGTTCACCCGGCGGGTGGACGGGTGCAAGGTATCGCAGCGGCACGGGCTCACAGGCAGCTTCCAGACATTCGCCGGAAGCTGCCAGCCCCGGGCGGGATGGATCAGCTACTCCCCGGGTGCGCTCTTCTGCACCTGCATCAGGAACTCGGCGTTGCTGCCGCTCTTCTTCACCCGATCTAGCAGCAGCTCGATCGCCTGCTGGGGCTCCAGCGCGCCCATCACCCGGCGCAGCCGGTAGATGACGCCGAGCTCCTCCTTGCCCATCAGGATCTCCTCCCGGCGGGTACCGGAGGCGTTGC
>CAXUFS010000324.1:0-2590 GCA_964250315.1 uncultured Kineosporia sp.
CCACGCAGCCGGTACAACCTTCAGCGGTAATCGGGCAGGTGATCGATCATCTGGCCAAGCAGCATCTGATCTCCGCCCGCAATCTGCGAGATGGCATGCACCAGGCCATCATTCACTTGAATCCGGACAACCTGGGCCAGGTCACCGTGACCATGGATGTCCGGGCTGGGCAGGTCCGGCTCGACCTGGCAGCCAGTCAGCCAGCCCTGGCTGCGCTGGGCAGCGATCTCGGCCAGCTGCGCAATCAGCTGGCCGACAACGGGATGAACCTGGCCGACGTCACCCTCAGCACCCAAACCGGCCAGACCGGAGCCGGCGCGGATCAGCCCGCCCCGCGGCGGGACGATCAGGCCGGTCAGCCGGGCCGCCCCGATTCCGTTCCGATCAGCGATCGGCGGTCGGCCGGCGGGCTCCGCACCGACCAGCCCACCGGGCAGCGGCGCGCCGGGCCACCGGGTTCGTTGGATCTGCTGGTTTAGCTCAAGACATGCGCAACAACCGTTGTGCCGCAATCGGTCGGGTCGACAGGCCTGACGTGAAGGGCCGTGAAGGGAGCACCACCGTATGTCAGTGATTGGAAACGTCTCCAGTCTGACCGGATCCGCCGCCACCACCATGACGACCGGCCAGAGCACCAACGGCGAGGACAAGGACATGTTCCTCAAACTGCTGGTCGCACAGATGAAGTACCAGGACCCGAGCAAGCCCACCGACTCCACTCAGTACCTGCAGCAGATGGCCCAGTTCAGCATGGTCGAGAAGCTGGACGAGATGGCCGAGGCGCAGGCGAAGAGCACCACCAGCAACCAGCTCCAGTCAGCGGTCGGGATGATCGGCCGGACCGTGAACTATGGCGCCGGCGACGCGGCCGGATCTGGTGCGGTGACCAGCGTGACTGTGATCAGCGGCGTCCCGAAGCTGATCATCGACGGTAAGACCGTCGACCTCGCTGACGTGACCAAGGTGACCACAACTCCCAGCCCATAACAACTTTCGTACCACGACGCAACGGCCAGCGCACGAAGCGCAGGCCTCTCCCCGGCACGGATGCCGCTCTCCGTAACCTTCAGGAGGTTCGGCATGCTCCGCTCGCTCTTCTCCGGAATCAGTGGCCTGCGCGCGCACCAGACGATGATGGACGTCGTCAGCAACAACATCGCCAACGTGAACACGGCCGGGTACAAGTCGTCCAGCGTGCTCTTCGAGGACACCCTGAGCCAGATGATGCGGGCCTCGGCGGCGTCCACCGATACCAGCGGCGGCCTGAACCCGACCCAGGTCGGGCTCGGCGTCCAGGTGGCCGGCATCCAGACTAACTTCACCCAGGGCTCGACCCAGACCACCAACAAGGCGACCGACCTGCAGATCCAGGGCGACGGATTCTTCGTGCTGCAGAATGGAAATGAGCAGGTCTACAGCCGGGCCGGAGGCTTCACCCTCGACTCGTCGGGCTACCTGATGAACAACGAGGGCATGTATGTGATGGGGTACGCCGCCACCGACGGCACCATCTCCAGCTACGGCTCGCTCAGCAAGATCAAGATGCCGACCGGTACCACCATCCCCGGGCACGCCACCCAGCAGGTCTCGCTGGGCGGGAACGTATCACCGACTGGAACCACCGGACTTACCGTCACCTCCACGGTCTATGACGAGAACGGTGCCGCTCATGCCGTTCCGATCACCCTCACTCCGCACAGTCCGGCCGATGGCGGCTACGACGTGGCCGTCCTCGACCCGGCCGACAACACCAATCAGCTGACCACCGGCAACATCGCCTTCGACGCCGCGGGTGCCTTCGATGCCGGAAGTTCCACCTCTCCGCTGAGCTTCGATGTCAACGGAGTAACCATGAGCCTGGACCTGAGCAAGCTCACCGGCTACTCAGGCACCAGTTCCCCGACGGTGAAGTCGGCCGACGGGTATGCGGCGGGCACGCTCACCCAGTTCCAGATCGGCGGCGACGGCGTCGTTACCGGAATCTTCGACAACGGGCAGAAGCAGGCGCTGGGACAGATCGCGCTGGGTACGTTCAACAACCCGGCCGGTCTGGAGAAGCTGGGAGACAGCACGTTCCGGGCCAGCGCCAACTCCGGCCTGGCCCAGATCGGAGTGGCCGGCTCGGGCGGGCGCGGGACGATGGTCAGCGGAGCACTGGAGATGAGCAACGTCGACCTCGGCGCCGAATTCACCAATCTGATCATCGCCCAGCGCGGCTTCCAGGCCAACTCGAAGGTGATCACCGCCAGCGACGAGGTGCTGCAGGACCTGATCAACATCAAGCGGTAAGCCCAGCCGGGTCCTCAGCCGGGCAGAACGCCAGGGTTGGAGCTGGGCTCATGCGATGCGGCTGGTACGTGGCGGCTCAGGCGCTGCGGCTCAACCGGCTGGCGGGGCGGGCCGATAGGCCCGCGACAGGCCCGCGCCGCCCCGCAAAACAGCCCCCCCCCCCCCAGGGGCCCCCCGCCGCCCGCCGAGGGCTTCCGCCTGCTCGCGCACCGCAGCCGCGGCCGCCTCGATGCCGGCCCCGTAGCGCTGGCCCCGGACGGGTCCCTGGCCGGCCCGCAGGACGTTCTCGGCGACCGTGAAG
>CAXUFS010000325.1:0-2577 GCA_964250315.1 uncultured Kineosporia sp.
CTCGACCTGGTCGACCAGATGTGCGACCGGGGCATCGTGCTCGACCACGGCCGGATGCGGGGCCGGGGTATCGCGACGTCCTACAACCACCTGTCCCGCATCATCACGCGGGCAGGCACGGTGGCCCGGGGACAGGTCATCGGGTACTCCGGCACCACGGGATTGTCCACCGGCTGCCATCTGCACTTCGAGGTATACGTCAACGGCACCCATGTGAATCCAATGGGCTGGCTGTGACCACGCTCTCTAGACTGTGAGGCCGGGGGTTCACGGCTGATCGATCTGAGGTGGGGTGGCATGTCCAGGGAGCAGGGCCGGAAGGTCGTGGCCAGCAACCGCAAGGCCCGTCACGACTACCTGATCGAGGACACCCTGGAGGCCGGGCTCGTGCTCAGTGGCACTGAGGTCAAGTCCCTGCGGGCCGGGCGGGCTTCCCTGGTGGACGGCTTCGCCTCCATCACCGATGGTGAAGCGTGGCTGGAGTCGGTGCACATCCCGGAGTACACCCAGGGCACCTGGACCAACCACCCGCCCCGGCGGCGCCGGAAACTGCTGCTGCACCGGGACGAGATCCGCAGACTTGAGCAGGCCACCCGGGAGAAGGGCCTGACCATCGTCCCGCTGTCGCTGTACTTCAAGGATGGCAAGGCCAAGGTCGAGATCGCGCTGGCCCGGGGTAAACGGCAGTACGACAAGCGCCAGTCGCTGCGTGAACGGCAGGACCGGCGCGAGGCCGATCGGGCCATGTCTCTGCGAGCCAATCGCTAGCGGCTCGGTGGCACATCGGCTACGGCCGGTGTGCGTAGTCTGTGCACCGTGCTCTCAGGCCGGTTCGTCGTCCGGGTGGTTCTCGGTGCAGCGCTGGCTGGAGCGACTCTGCTCTTGGTCCCCGGCGCCAGTCAGGCAGCAGATGGCGAGCGGATCGCGGACTACACCGTCGATCTGACGCTGCAGCGGGACGGCACGATGCACGTGGTCGAGAAGATCGCGTACGCCTTCGGCTCGTCCTCGGACCGGCACGGAATCATGCGGGAGATCCCCACCGAGTTCAACACGTCCAAGCGTGACGAGATCCGGATCTACCCGATCAGCAACGTCAAGGTGTCCAGCCCCTCCGGAGCGCCGGACGACGTCAAGAAGTCGAGCAACGGCACCGACACCGAGCTGCGGATCGGTGACCCGGACAAGACGGTGTCCGGCCAGCAGACCTATCAGATCGCCTATGACGTCAAGGGAGTGCTGAACGGATTCCAGGACCACCAGGAGCTGTACTGGAACGCGATCGGCGATGAATGGAACGTGCCCATCGATCAGGCCGAGGCCACCGTCGAAGGGCCCGCGGCGATCACCAAGGTGGCGTGTTTCCGTGGCCAGCAGGGCAGCGCCGACACCTGTGATCACTCGATCGGCAGCAACGGCGCGGCCAGCTTCCAGAGCAACGGGCTGGACGCGTACCAGGGCATGACCGTAGTGACCTCGTTCCCGCTAGGCACGTTCAGCAGCACGGCGCCGATCATCAAGGAAAGGCAGACGCTGGCTCGGGCCTTCTCCCTCACGCCCGCGACCGGCGGGGGCTTCGCGGTGATCTTCGCCGCGCTGGCCGGGGGCGCCATCGCGATCGTGGCCCGGCGCGGACGGGATGAGCAGTATCTCGGTGTGACGCCCGGGCTGGACCCGGGGTACGGCCAGGAGGCCAGCACGCAGCGGGTCGGCTGGCGTAACCGGGACGTCGTCGCCGTTCAGTTCCAGCCGCCCAAGGACATGCGGCCGGGGGAGTTGGGCACCCTGATCGACGAACGGGCCAATGTGGTCGACGTCACCGCGACGATCATCGATCTGGCCGTCCGCGGCTACCTGCGGATCGAAGAAATCCCGAAGGAGGGCTGGTTCGGCAAGCCCGACTGGCGGCTGACTGAGATCACCCCGGCGCCAGCGGGCCAACTGCTGCGGTACGAGGAGAAGCTGTTCAATGCCCTCTTCCAGGGCCGCAGTGAGGTACTGCTGTCGCAGCTCAAGCAGACCTTCTCCTCGGATCTGGCCAGCGTTCAGTCGATGCTTTACGAGGATGTGACCGACAACGGCTGGTTCCGGGGCAATCCGTCCACCGTGCGTTCCCTGTACCAGGGCGGCGCGGTCGTCGTCGTGCTGGCCGGGGTGGGGCTGACCTGGCTGCTGGCCACCCGGACCCGGTTCGGGCTGATCGGAGTGGCGATCGCCCTGGCCGGTCTGGTGATGCTGGTGCTGGCGCCGCGCATGCCCGCCCGCACTCCGAAGGGCACCGCCCTGCTGGCCCAGGCCAGAGGCTTCGAGCTGTACCTGTCCAAGGCCGAGGCGAACCAGATCCGCTGGGAGGAGGGGCAGGACATCTTCAGCCGCTACCTGCCGTTCGCGATCGTGTTCGGCGTGGCCGACCGTTGGGCCAAGGTGTTCGAGGACCTCGCCCGGTCCGGCGCCAATCTGGCCACCCCCACCTGGTACGGCGGCAACTCGTTCCAGAACGGCGTGTTCAACTACCTGGTGTTCAGCAGCCTGATGGACGACTTCGGAGGGGGCCTGGTCAGGGCCGCGAAGTCGTCG
>CAXUFS010000326.1:0-2574 GCA_964250315.1 uncultured Kineosporia sp.
GCCCGCAACCACTGACCCGGCGGCAGTTCCGTTCCGCGAACGCCCCGGCTCCGGCGGCGGATCTGGACCACCTGGTTCCTTCGCTGCCGGTCCGGCCCCCGCTGGCCCCTCCCACCGGCGAGCCACCCTTCGTGCCGGAACCACCGCTCGCGTCCGCGGTGCCGGAACTCTCCGGTGAGCCCAGCGCCGACGGCCTGCCACCGGCCGGGCCAGTCGCGCCTTCGCACCGGGACCCGGCCGAACCGATCACCACCCGGCAGGCCATCATCGATCTGTCCGCGCGCAAGCGGCACCGGCCTGGCCGTTAGTGGTACGCGCCGGAGCCGGTCAGCCAGCGGCGCAGCGCCTGCTCGCAGAGCGAGATCGAGGCCGCTGAACAGTATTCGTCGTCGGTGTGGGCCTGCTCCGGGTTGCCGGGTCCGAAATTGACCGCGGGGATTCCCAGTTCGGCGAATCGAGCCACGTCGGTCCAGCCGAACTTGGGCGCCGGGTCGCCGCCGACCGCCGCTACGAACGCCGCTGCGGCCGGCTGGTTCAGGCCTGGCCTGGCCCCAGGAGCGGCGTCGGCCACGCTGACTTCGTACCCGCGGAACAACTCTCGAAGATACGCCTCGGCCTCGGCCGGTGTCCGGCTCGGCGCGAAGCGGTAATTCACGATCAGCTCGCAGCGATCCGGAATCACGTTTCCGGCGATCCCGCCAGTGATCCCGACCGCGTTCAGCCCCTCCCGATAGACCAGTCCGTCCACCTCGACCTCGGCCGCCTGATATCCGGCCAGCAACGAAAGCAGCGGCGCCACAGCATGAATCGCATTCCGGCCCATCCAGGAACGAGCCGAGTGGGCGGCCACTCCAGTGGCCGTGACCCGAACCCGGATGGTGCCCTGGCAACCACCCTCGACCCGGGCCGACGACGGCTCGCAGAGCACCGCGAAATCACCGGCCAGCCAGCCGGGGTGGGTGCGCACGAGCCGGCTCAGCCCATTTCGGGCTGACTCGACCTCCTCGCACTCGTAGAAGATATAGCTCACATCGAGCGCTGGATCCGTGACCGTGGCAGCCAGTTTCAGCATCACCGCGACTCCGGACTTCATGTCGCTGGCGCCCCGGCCGTGTACGACGGCATCGGCTCCGGACCCGGTGAGCCGGCTCGGCACATTGTCCTTGATCGGTACCGTGTCGAGATGGCCGGCCAGCACCGCGCGTTGGCTGCGCCCCAGCTGGGTGCGGGCCAGCACCGCGTCGCCGTCGCGGATCACCTGCAGATGACCGAACCGGCTCAGAGCGCGCTCGATGGCGTCCGCGATCCGCTCCTCGTCTCCGCTCACCGATGGGATGTCACACAGCGCGGCGGTCAGCGCAACCACATCGCCGTCCAGATCCAGGTGGTCCACCCCACGACAGTAGTGGGCTGTGAAGCGGTGCTCAGGATCAGGCTCCCGGGCCTAGCTGCTCACGCCCACGGGAGTCAGACGGGAGTCAGAAGGCATGCCTTAGGGTTGCTTTCCATGTCGCAGGAAGCCGAGGGCACCGCGTGGGGGCTGGGCCTGGCCACGGTGACCGAGGCCGGTGCCGTGCTGGACACCTGGTATCCCGGGCCGCAACTCGGGCCCGCTCCCGCCGACGCCGGGCCGCATTCCGTCCCGGCCGGGCTGGCGGCCCTGGAGAGCATCGATCCGCATCGAGGCGTCCGCCAGGTGGTGGTCCGGACGGTGATCGAACTGGCCACCGCGCCGCAGGACGTCGCCGACACCTACCTGCGCCTGCACCTGCTCTCGCATCGGCTGATCCCGCCGCATGGGCTGAACCTGGACGGCATCTTCGGCGTCCTGCCGAACGTGGTCTGGACCAGCCACGGGCCCTGCTCACCGGAGGGCTTCGAGCAGACCCGGATGCGGTTGCGGGCCGCCGGGCCGGTTGCCGGGCGGGTCGAGGTGCTGGGGGTGGACAAGTTCCCCCGGATGGCGGACTACGTGGTGCCGCCGGGGGTCCGGATCGCGGACGCCAGCCGGGTCCGGCTCGGCGCCCACCTGGCCGCCGGGACCACGGTGATGCCCGAGGGATTCGTCAACTACAACGCCGGAACCCTGGGCGCCTCCATGGTCGAAGGCCGGATCTCGGCTGGGGTGGTGGTGGGTGACGGGTCCGACATCGGCGGCGGGGCATCGATCATGGGCACCTTGTCCGGCGGTGGCAAGCAGATCATCAGCATCGGTGAGCGCTGCCTGCTCGGGGCCAATTCGGGCCTCGGTATCAGCCTGGGAGATGACTGCGTGGTCGAAGCCGGCTGCTATGTCACCGCCGGCACCAAAGTGCTGCTGCGGTCCGGCCAGACGGGGGACGGCGAAGAGCGGCTGGTCAAAGCCCTCGAGCTGTCCGGCCACAGCGGCCTGCTGTTCCTGCGTAACTCGGTCTCCGGCGCTGTCGAGGCCCGGCCCCGGAAGGGCCAGTCCTTCCAGCTCAACGCGGCCCTGCACGCCAACGCCTAGGGGTGGCTGGACCCGAGATGACCAATGCCACCGTCCGGCTGCCCGCCGGTTCCAGCCCAGCCCAGCGTTCGGGCACAGTTGCGGGC
>CAXUFS010000327.1:0-2571 GCA_964250315.1 uncultured Kineosporia sp.
CGCGGCCGGGGCTGAGCCCGGGGCCCATTCGCCGCGCCCGCCGGCCCGCTCGGGTGGCGCGGCCCGGCGGACCCGCGGGCCGGGGCGGCTGCTGGGCGCGGTGTACGCCCTCTTCGCGCTGGCCGCGACGTCGCGGGCCGCGGTACAGATCGCGACCAAGTTCAGCCAGGCGCCGCTGGCCTATCTGCTCTCAGCGCTGGCCGCCGTGGTGTACATCGTGGCGACGCTGGCGCTGGCCCGCCCGGGTCTGCTCTGGCGCCGGATCGCCCTGGGGACAGTGGGTTTCGAGCTGGCCGGCGTGATCGTGGTGGGCACGCTCAGCCTGTTCGATTCGAAAGCCTTCCCCGACGCCACCGTCTGGTCGGTGTACGGGCGAGGCTATGGCTTCGTCCCGCTGGTGCTGCCGATGGCCGGGTTGTACTGGCTGAGCCGGACCGACCCGGGGAGCTGATGCTCGTGCTGCAACAGTTCGACCAGCGCAACGCCGATCTGGTCTACAGCGTGAACGGCGTGCTCCGGCACCGGGACCAGCCCGGGCTGTCCCCGTTCGACTCGGTGGTGCAGGGCGGCGACGCCGTCTGGGAGGGGCTGAGGCTGTACGACGGCCGGATCTTCGCCCTGACCGAGCATCTGGACCGGCTGCTTCGGTCCGCCAAAGCGCTTGGTTTCGAAGGCATTCCGGCCCACGAGGAGATCATCGGCGCGATCGCTGAAACCCTGCGGGCGAACGAGATGCGCGACGGCGTGCACATCCGGCTCACCCTGACCCGCGGCGTCAAGGTCACCAGCGGGATGGATCCCCGGCTGAATCGCAGCGGTTGCACCCTGATCGTGCTGGCCGAGCACAAGCCCCCGGTCTACGGCACCGGCGGGCTGAGCCTGGCGACGTCCTCGGTCCGCCGATCCGGCCCGGGCACCCTGGATCCGAAGATCCACCACAACAACCTGCTGACGTCGATCCTGGCCAAGATCGAGGCGAATGCCGCCGGGGCGGACGACGCGGTGATGCTGGACGAGCGCGGATTCGTGGCCGAGACCAACGCCACCCATCTGTTCCTGGTCACCGGCGGCCAGCTGCGGACCCCGTTCGCGCACGCCTGCCCGGAAGGCATAACCCGGTTCGCGGTGATGAAAGTCGCTGCCGCGGAGAGTATCCCGTGTGCCGAAGCAGATCTGTCGCTGAGCCAGTTCTACACCGCCGATGAGGTGTTCTGCACCGGCACGATGGGCGAGATCGCCGCTGTCACCCAGATCGATGGCCGCCTGATCGGCTCGGGCCAGCCCGGGCCGCTGACGGCGCGGATCGCCGAACTGTTCGCCGCCCACGCCCGCGCCAAGGCCGCCGCCGTCCCCCCGCTGCGCTGATCATGCAACTTCTTGCGAGATCAGCGCCGCAGAAGCGCTCGCTGGCTCAAGTTTGGACATGATCAGCTTACGAGGTGCGGAGCCGGTGGGCGGCCAGCGCCAGGTAGTGGGGCATCGCCTGCTCGACCAGGGCCTGCAACCGGGCCGGCAGTCGCTCCGGCGCCGCGCCGGGCGCGCCGGGCGGTCCAGCGAATCCGGTGGATGACTCGACCGAGGCGTACCAGTGCCGGGCCCACACACCGTCGGTGTCGCGGGGGCCGGGCGGCCAGGTCAACATGGCCGGGTCGAAGCGGATGCCCAGTTCGGCGCAGAGCCGGGCGAGGATGCCAGCCGGATCAGCCAGCAGATCTTCGGCACCGACCACCGGGCCGTTGAACCGCTCGAAAAGCATTGCCTGCTGTGCGAAACCGAGATCTTCCAGGGTCGGCTGCTGGCGCACCCGGGCATACGATGCGACCACCCGGGCCGGATCCCGGATCAGGAACGCATGCTTGAGCCCGGCCAGCCAGGGCCCGGCCCCGGCCAGCATGCCCGGCAGCAGATGGTGGGTCATCTGCTTCTGGTACTGCACCGAAACGCCGGGCGGGAGAGGCTGATCCAGCAATGCGGCCGCGTCCTGCCATCGCTGCGGCTGACTGGCCAGCACGTCGTCCCGCCCCGGGTGATCGATGCCGGTCTCGGCCAGGTAGTGAGCGTAGAACGGCTCGTCCCGCACGACGGTGTCCGCTCGCTGGCCGAAGCTGCGCATCATCGCGGTGGAAAGATTCCGCGGCCCAGACCACATCGCGATCCTGGTCACCATGCCCGAGAGGCTAGCGGCGCAACGCTGGCCCGTGGCTCCCTGCCCCCGCCATGATCAACCAGTTCAGCCCGCCATTGCAGGCTCTCGGCCCAACATTCGCGGGCTGAGCCGGAGACCTTGAAGACTGTCCCGGCTCTGAACTACGAGCCCATGAGCCCACGGTCGGAGTCGAACCGACGACCATCCGCTTACAAGGCGGGCGCTCTGGCCTCTGAGCTACGCGGGCGTGCGACTGGAAAGACGCTGATCGATGGTATCGGCTGAGCCGGGGGCAGCCCGAAACCGTCAGACCAGCTCGGGAGTGAACTCGGGACCAGGCCGCCCGAACAGGTACCCCTGCGCGTGCCGCACGCCGAGATCCGCCAGCAGCGCACTCTGTTCCTCGGTCTCCACGCCCTCGACGA
>CAXUFS010000328.1:0-2554 GCA_964250315.1 uncultured Kineosporia sp.
GACCAACGCGGCGGCCCGGGTCCCGGGCCTGCTCAGCCACTGGGTAACCAGCAGGGTGGCGCTGGAGGCGATCGCGATGGTCAGAAGCAGAACGGCGGCGTATACGGCCCATACGGCCGGGCGAGACGAGAAGCGGCCGGGCACTGGCTGCTGGTCAGACATGAGCTTCTCCAGGCTGATCACTATCGGATTGCGCGGTCATCTGCCTGGCTTTCGCGCCCGGGACCCTGTGCGGTTCTCAGATCTGTCAGCAATTTTCGCGGGTCACAGCGGGCCGCCTATCGTTGGGCCATGCCGAGCGGATCAGCAGAACTGCCGCTGAGCATCCGGGTGGGGTTTCGCGACGGCGACCCCGACGCCCTGGCCCGGGTGTACGACCGGTACCAGCGCGCGGTCTGGTCGGTCTGCGTGTCGGTGGCCCGTAGTGATCAGCTGGCCCAGGAGGCGGTTCAGGAGACCTTCATCCGGGCCTGGCGGGCGGCCGTGAGCTATGACCCGGAGCGCGACCTCGGACCCTGGCTGCTGACGGTGGCCAGGCACGCGACGCTGGATGTGATCCGGCGCGAATCCCGGCCGACCCGCGGCGGCCACGAGCAGGAACAGGACGCCGTGATCGAGGACCCGGGAATCGAGCAGGTCTGGACCGCCTGGCAGGTGCAGGAGGCGATCCGCCAGCTGGGCGACGAGGAACGGGAGATCATCCGGCTCACCTTCGCCGACGACCTGAGCCAGAGCCAGGTCTCGCAGCGGCTGGGCATCCCGCTGGGCACGGTCAAGTCACGCAGCCACCGCGCGCATCGGCGGCTGGCCGAACTGCTGGCGCATCTGCACGATCCGCCGCTGAACCGGATCGAGCCCGCGGAGCGTAGGCACGGTGGAGCACTGCGATCGAAAGGGAGGACGTCGCGATGAGTCCGAGCGAGCCTCCCGGCCCGGCATCCGAGCAGGACGCCGAGCGATTGGCCCAGGCCTTGGATCGGGCCGCTGAAAGCGCCGGCGCAACTGGTCCTGCCGGGTCCGGATCCGCGTCCGTAGCCGGGCCGGACGATGCCCTGCTGGCCGCGGTGGTCACGCACCTGCGCTCAGCTCAGACCTGGGCCGGGCCGCCGGAGAGTCTGCGGGCAACGGTGCTGACCGCCGCGCTGGCCCAGCGGCCAGCCCCCGCTCCCCCAGCTCCCGTCGAATCGGCGGCTACCGCCCGGCCAGCATCCCAGCGGGTCACGATGCTGGTGCCGCGCTGGCGGCGGCTGATCTGGGCCGTACCCGCCGCCGCCGCTGCTGCGGTGATCTTCACCCTGCTGGTGCTGGGCGGCGAGCGCTTGCTCAATTCGCCGGACAACGGCACCAGCTACTCGATCGTGGCTGGCGTCTACGCGCCGAAAGCCAGCGGCACGGTGTCGGTCGGCACAGCGCCGGGCGGCTTCCCGATCGTGCTGGACGCGCACAACCTGCCCGGCGCACCGATTGGCTACTACTACCAGGCGTGGCTGATCGCGCCCGGCCAGCAACCCGTTTCGCTGGGCACGTTCCACGGCCGCCGGACCGGCCAGCCGATCAAGTTGTGGAGCGGAGTCGATCCGGCCGGCCGCACGTTCAGCGTGCGCCTGCAATCGGTCAACGCTCCGCCCACGCCGTCCGGGCCAGTGGTTCTGACCTCTCCGCTGGGCCGCTGAACCCTGCTCGGCCAGCCCGGCTCTCGCTGCGCCTCCGGCACATTCCACCTTTCCGTGGTCACGACTTGAGCCCGGGAAGTGGGCTGAACACCGCACCTTTCCGGGCTGAGCTGGCGATCTTGCTAGGAAGAGGTTTCCGGAGCCGGAAGACGCTCAGGGCAGGGTACGGAAACTGACGTAGCCGGTGACCGGCGAGATCGCCGCACTGCCGGTCTGGATCCGCACCGCATAGCCCGTGCCCGGACGAAGCCCGAGCACTGTGGCGCCGCTGGCCGAGTCCGCGCCCTGCTCGAACACCCGGCCGGACGCCGAACTGACCAGCACCCGATAGGTGGCCCGGCCCGAATTCGGGTCCAGCCAGCGCAGTTCGGCGGTGGTCCGGCCGACCAGTTCGAGCCGCAGCGCCTCGGCGGCGAGCCGTCCCGAACCGGGATCCATCACCGCCCGGGCCGGGCGGGTTGGCGTGATCAGCCGTCCGGCGTCCGCGGAGGCCGGCTGACGATTCGCCTGCAGCCCCAGCGTCACGGCCAGCGCGATCGACGCGGCCACTGCGGCCAGCACCCCCGACAGGGCCAGCATGCGCCCGCGGCGGGGGCCGGAGCGGGTCTTGGATGCGGCCAGAACCGGCCGATGGATGGTCGGATCACCCAGATCGGCGTCAGGTGCGGCCTGCGGGACCGCGGGGATCTCCGTCGGCGGCAATCCCAGCTCAACCTCAAGCTGCTGCAACTGCCCGGCCAGCTCGAACGCGCCCGGCCGCATCGCCGGATCGAGGCTCAGCGCGATCCCGATCAACTCGGCCAGGGCGGCCGGGATACCGGGCCGGGCCAGGTCCGGCCTGGCGTCCGGCCCGCCACGGGCGGTCAGGGGGGGCCCCCGGG
>CAXUFS010000329.1:0-2551 GCA_964250315.1 uncultured Kineosporia sp.
GCCTCCCGCCACCCCCGTCGTCACTGTCCGCCCCCATCGGTGGCCGGTTGGCCGGCCCGCTGACCGCACCGATCACTGCTTCTCTCGAGCTGTCCAGCGTCCGTCCCAGCAGCCCGGCCACCGCTTCTCCGGCGCTGCGAACCCTGCGATCACTGCGATCCTCCCCCATCACAGCACCGATCAAGCTGGACTCGCTGCTGCGCGGCCCAACCTCGCCGCCCCCTCAGGTTCGGGCGCGCAAGCGCGGCGGCGGTCGCCGGGCGGCCCTCGACCCCTTCCTGCGGTGGCCCCGGCCAGGTGAGGACGACCTGCCCACCGCTACGGCTGAGCCGGATGAGGCCAGCTTTCCCGATGGCCTGTCCCGCAATGGGCTGACCGGCCCAGCCATCCTCCTGATGGCGCTGGGACTGGTGCTGATGTCGACGGCGGTGAGCACCGCCCGCAGCCAAGGACCCGCCGGACTGGCCCAGTTGCTGTACGTGGGCAGCCTGATCCTGATCGTGCTGCCGCCGGCCGCCGGGGTGCTGCTGCCGGGAATCTCGAACTCGAACCGGATACTGATGGCGGTAGCGCTGCCGGTCACAGTGCAACTGACCAGGCTGGTTCTCTATCCAACCCGTTTCATGTTCCACGATGAGCTGCTGCACGCGAACCTGCTGCGGCTGATCGACGCCAGCGGCCGGCTCTTCCAGACCAACCCGCTGCTCCCGATCACGGCCTACTACCCGGGCCTCGAGGTCGCCACCAGCGCCGTGCAGGCCCTGACCGGCCTGCCCGCCCATGTCAGTGCGGTCGTGGTCCTGATGGCCGCCCGGGTCGTTCTGGCTCTGGCTGTCCTGCTGGTCATCCGGCAGATCACCGGCTCCAGCCGGATCGCGGCCACGGCGTCGGTCATCTACACGACCAATCCGCAGATGCTCTTCTTCAACTCTCAGTTCTCCTACCAGTCGCTGGCGTTGCCGCTGGCGGTGCTCACGGTGTATCTCTTCCTGTCCCGGCGGCGTGATCACTGGACCGGCCTGATCTCACCGGTGACCGCCTCCGCCGCCGTGGTGTTCACCCATCACGTCACCGGAGGACTGCTGCTGCTGGCCCTGATCGTGTGGTGGATGCTCGATCTGGTGATCCGGCGGGGGGAGCACTCCGAGTCGGGTGCGCTGGCGAGCATGGTTCTGGCCACCGCCGGATTTCTGGGAGCCAGCTTGGCCAACCCGGGCAACTCGCTGACCAGCTATCTGGGTGCCATCGCGCTCAGCTCGGGGCAGGCGGTCGAACAGCTGGCGGCCGGCGACGACACCAAGCAGGCCTTCAAGAACTCGGCCGGGATCGGCCCGCAGCCGTGGGAGCAGATGCTCATCCTGGCCTCCCTGGCGCTGACCCTGCTGGTGCTGCTGCCCGCGCTCTGGCACGTCCGGCACTGGCTGCGCCGGCGGGTGACGGTGGCTGTCCTGTTCGCGCTCATCGCCATGTTGTATCCACTGATTCCTGGCGGGCATCTCACGGTCTCGACGGCGGAGGTCGGTGACCGCTCGGCCGGATTCGTGTTCCTCGGAGTGGGTTTCGTGGTCGCCTGCTGGCTGTGGCGCCGGCGTCCGACCGCGATGTCGGCCCTGGTGGCCGGGGCGGGCACCACCGTGGTCTTCCTCGGTGGCGTGATCCTGGGTGCGGGTGCGACCGCTCAGCAACTACCTGGTCCGTTCCAGGTGTCGGCCGATGCCCGCAGCATCGACGGCGCCAGCATCGCAGCGGCCGATTGGGAGCGCATGAATCTGGCCCCCGACAGCGTCGTCTACGCCGACCGGGTGGGCGGCCTGCTGGCCGCGGCCTACGGTCATCAGTTCACGGTCAGGCACATCAGCACAGGCGTCGATGCCTCCAGGCTGCTGCTGGACCGGCACTTCACCTCGGCCGACATCGCCCTGATCCAGCGACTGCGGATCGACTACGTGATCGCCGATCGGCGCGATGCGCTCGGCCTGCCCAATCAGCAGGTCTATATCGAGAGCGGCGAGTTCGGCGGAGGGGATCGCGGCGCGCCGGTTCCGCTGGCGGCACTGACCAAGTTCGACGCGGTGCGCGGCGTCAGCCGGATCTTCGACAACGGCGCGGTGGCCGTCTACGACGTGAGGAGTCTGCAGGATGTTTCGTCCAGCGCTGGTTCCTGACCGGCCCGGCCGGCTTGGCCTGAGCGCCCGCGTCGTCGCGGTACTGGCGGCCGCCGCCGCGGTGTGCCTGCGGTTGCCGGTCGTGATCACCGTCACCCTGACCACGGTCGCGGTGATCCTGGCCGCCTCAGCGCTGGCCGCGGGCCGACGTCGTGGCCAGGCCGACGCCGTGCTGACCGCCATCGGCGGCACGCTGGTCGTGGTCATGCTGACCGGGCTGGCGCTCAGTCTGACTGGATTCCGGCTGACCTCCCGGGTCTGGGCCGTGAGCCTGGCCGCGATCTGTGTGGGCGCATTGATCTGGGCGCATCGGGCCCGCACCCAACCGGCACAACCGGCACAACCGGCACAACCGGCACAACCGGCACAACCGGCACAACCGGCAC
>CAXUFS010000330.1:0-2533 GCA_964250315.1 uncultured Kineosporia sp.
GCCCCCGCCGCTGCCCCGCTGGGTTCGGTTGACCTTGGCCGTGGCGTAGCGCAGCGAGGGACCGAGCTCGTCGACCTCGAGCTCCATCGTGGTGCGCTTCTCGCCCTCCTTGGTCTCGTACGAGCGGCTCTTGAGCCGGCCGGTGACGATGACCCGGGAGCCGCGTTGCAGGGACTCGGCCACGTTCTCGGCGGCGTCCCGCCAGATCGAGCAGCGCAGGAACAGCGTCTCGCCGTCCTTCCACTCGTTCGACTGGCGGTCGAACATCCGCGGAGTGGAGGCAACGGTGAAGTTGGCGACCGCCGCCCCCGACGGCGTGAACCGCAGCTCAGGGTCGTTGGTGAGATTGCCGATGAGCGTGAGCGTCGTGTCGCCGGCCATGCTGGCTCTCCAGTTCTAGCGATGGTGCAGGTGTGGTCGGGGTCGTGGCCCAGACCCTAGGAGCAGGGACCGACAGTTCAGTGGGACCCGGGCCGGATCAGCTTGGTCCGCAGCACGGATTCGTTTAGGCCCAGCTGGCGATCGAGTTCCTTGGCGTCGGCCGGCTCGGTGGTCATGTCCACCACGGCGTAAATGCCCTCGGTCTTCTTGTTGATCTCGTAGGCCAGGCGGCGTCGCCCCCAGATGTCGACCTTCTCGACGCTGCCGCCGCCCTTGCGGATGACATTGAGGAACTTGTCCAGAGACGGAGCAACGGTGCGCTCCTCGAGCTCGGGGTCGAGGATCACCATCAGTTCGTACTGACGCATGTGAGAACCCACCTCCTGTGGACTCAGCGGTCACGGTATTTCCGTGACAGGAGGGCTGTACGTCAGGCCGGGTGAGCAAGAGCGCTCACGGCCGAGGTAGAGAGTACCTACCGGTGCACTCGGGGACGAAATCGGCTGACCGATATTCGGAGTAGATCGATGACCGCAGTCACCAGGCCCAGCGCTCCGGCGGTGATCAGGACCAGCATGGTGACCAGATACGCCGTGACCACTGGGCTGGCGAAGTCCTCGATCCCGCGGGGATCCTGCGCCGAACCTGACGCCACCCACGTGGTGATCACCACGCAGGTGAGACAGGCCAGCACACCCGCCACCAGGACCAGGTACCGGTAGCGCTGTCGCTTGGCCAGCATCAGCAGCCAGGCGGCGACAAGCCCGATCGACGGCAGCCAGAGGGCCAGTGGCCAGGAGCTCATCGGGACCTCAGCACCCGGCGGCGGCAGATCAGCACGCCCTGGACGCCGATCCAGGCGATCCCGGCCAGCCGGGCCAGCAGCAGAATCAGGTAGAACTGGCTGGGCAGGCCCCGGTTGGGGTTGGAGCCGTAGGCGATGAACAGCCAGACCCCGACGAAGTAGGCCAGCTCGGTGACCGCCCAGATCAGGTGGTCACGCCAGCGCAGCCCACTGAGTGCGATCAGCGGCAGCAGCAGCAGCGAAGCCTGGACCGGCAGGCTCTTCACCGTGACCAGTCCAGCCGCCAGCAGCGCCAGGGCCAGCGGCGCGAGCAGATCGGCGTCGCCCAGCCCGGCCGGTAGTGGCCCGGGGTCCAGCCGTTGCGGAAAGGCGCTCTCGTCCATCCCCCCGCCGAGGGCGAACCACAGGATCGGCGGTACCAGCACGGCCAGGGCCAGCAGGGCCAGCACCGAAGCGGCCGGGCCGCTCAGGGCGTGCGTGTGGAAGATCCAGCCGAAGACCCGCAGCAGAATCCGGCCGGACGGGGTGGCCGGGATCCGGTCCGGTGCACTGCTCCTGAGCAGCTGCGGGATCAGCCAGGTCGACCCATAACCGGGCTGGCCCTGGCTCCAGGATCGCCAGGCCTGACCGGTGCCGCCGGGGATGCCGGCCTGAGACGGCAGCAGCAGCACCCGCAGCAGCCACCAGGTCAGCGCCGCGCTGCCCAGGCTCAAGAACGCCGGCTGCAGCCGCCGGGTGAACAGGCCAGCGCCGAGCAGGGCCAGCCCGATCACCGCCAGCACGGGGCCGCCGGCCACGGCCAGGCCGAACCAGATCCCAGCCCGCACCGGGCGCTGCCTGGTCCAAGCCATGATCGCCAGCACCAGCAGGCCGGCCGCCAGCAGTTGCCAGGAGATCAGCGCCGCGGTGATCAGCACTGGGCTGAGCGCCAGATGGGCCGCATCCCAGGGCCGCCCGCGGCGCCCCGCCACCACCACGCAGCCGTACACCGCTGCGGCCAGCACCAGGTAGAGCAGGATGGCGGACAGGTCGAAGAACTCCCGCGGCGCGGCCGGGTCGCCGTCCGGGACGAACCCGGACACCACCCACATCGCCGCTCCGGTCAGCGGCGGCAGGTGCAGGCCGTCCGGCCCCAGTGATTCCCGCAGTCCCAGGCGGGCGCTGCCCCCGAGCGGGGCCGACTCGAACAGCACCGGGATGTCGCTGTAGCAGGCGTGCCAGAACTGGTCGGGACTGGACCAGCCCTGCTCCCGGCAGTGCTGCTTCTGCACCACCGCCGCACCCATCATCGCGGCCGCGAGCAGCACCAGAACTGTTGCCGCCCGCCAGAATCCGGAGCCAGTGGCC
>CAXUFS010000331.1:0-2517 GCA_964250315.1 uncultured Kineosporia sp.
GTCCCGGACCGTCTCGCCCAGGCCGGGGGTCCGCCCGCTCCCGCCGTCCGGCCCCCTGCCGGGTCTGCGGCACCACGCTGTCGTCGGCCCGGGACCGCAAGGTCGGCCGTTGCTCGGACTGCCCGGCCAGCTACGACGAGGCCCTGTTCGAGCGGCTGCGGGAGTGGCGGTCCTCGGTCGCCGGCGAGGCGAACGTGCCCGCCTACGTGGTGTTCACCGATGCCACCCTGATCGCCATCGCCGAGACCATGCCCGCCGACCAGGCCGCGCTGGCCCGGATCTCCGGAGTTGGCCCGGCCAAACTGGAACGCTACGGCGCTGAGGTGCTCGGCGTACTGGCGTCTTAGGCGTCTCTCCAGGACCGGGATCTGGGTATGGTTTGATGTGGTTAGCGCCAAGATCTCGTTCCGGCGGGCCGTCGATGCCCATCGCGAGGCGCTCGGCCTGCTCACCGCGCTGCGGCTGCGCCTGGAGCGGATGGAACACGACGCCGGCCACAACGACGAATCGGTCGCCCGGCAGAGGGCGCTGGCCGCCCAGCTGGATTCGGCTGCGACCGTCGCGGCCCCCGGCTGGCTCGGCGCGCCGTGGCCGGTGATCGGGCAGCAGCGCTTCCCGGCCGGCACCGAGGCCGTGCCCGGGGATCAGCTCCTGCTCCGGATCGGCGACGGCCTGCCCCTGCCGGACGTGGACTTCCCAGTGATCATCCCGTTGATCGGTACCGGCCATCTCGCCATCGACGCCGACGCCCGCGACCCCAGCGTGCTCGGCCTGGTGCGCGGCCTGCTGACCCGGGTACTGACCGCCTTCCAGCCCGGCGCGATCAGGGTGCTCACGGTCGATGGCAGCACCCTCGGCGCGCCGTTCACCCCGTTCCGGGCGCTGATTCCGGCCGCGGTGATGAGCAGCCCGGTCACCGGGGTGGACGGTTTCCGCAAGGTGCTGGACGCCGCCGAGAACCAGGTCGGCCAGGTTCAGGACGGCACTGAGCCCGACCCCGACGTGCTGCTGGTGATGGTCGCCGCCCTTCCGCACGGCTGCGGGCGCAGCGACCTGGCCCGGCTGGCGGCGCTGGCCCACGCCGGCCCGGCGGCCCGGGTGCATCTGGTCCTGGCCGGCTATCCGCCACCTCGCCGTTCGGGCGGCTCGGGCAGTCATCAGCCGCTCGAGCGAACCACATTCATCGGGCGGCATCCCGCCGTCCGCAACGCTTTTCGAGTCAGTGACCCGGCGGGCGAGTCATTCAGCGACGGCGGCCGGGGACTGAACGTGGCGATCCGGCTGGATCCGGAGCCGCCGGAGGACCTGGTACAGGAGCTGTGCCGGGCGGTCGGCGGGCGGGCCGAGACCGATCACTCCCTGCACGTCGATGACCTGATCCCGGCTCAGCTGTGGACCGAGTCGTCCCTGGACGGCCTGTCCACGGTGGTGGGCCGGATCGGCCGGGCCCCCGCCCGGATCTCGCTGGACGATGTCACCTCGCACTGGCTGGTCGGTGGCCGGACCGGGTCGGGTAAGACCATGTTCCTGCTGAACGCCCTCTACGGCTTGGCCGCCCGCTACTCACCGGACGAATTGGCGCTGTATCTGCTGGATTTCAAGGAGGGTGTGTCTTTCACCGAGTTTCTGCCGACCGACCGGGATCCGACCTGGATCCCGCAGGCCCGCACCGTCGGGGTGGAGTCCGACCGGGAGTACGGCCTGGCCGTGCTGCGTGAGCTGCTCCGCGAGATGAGCCGCCGGGCGACAGCGATGAAACAGGCTGGGGTCACCACACTGGCCCATCTGCGCCAGGGGCAGCCCGGCACCGCGGTGCCGCGGATCGTGGCCGTGATCGACGAGTTCCACGTGCTTTTCCAGGGCAACGACGACACCGCCGATCGGGCCGCTCAAATGCTGGAGGAGATCGCTCGTAAGGGCCGCTCCTACGGTGTGCACCTGGTGCTGGCCAGCCAGTCGATCTCCGGGATCGAGGCCCTGTTCGGCCGGAGCAAGACGCTGTTCGCGCAGTTCGGTCTGCGGGTGGCGCTTTCGGGCGGTGGTGGCGTGCTGGAGGGTTCCAATCCGGCGGCGAACGCGCTACCGATCGGGCAGGCGGTGGTTAATCAGCTGGCGGGAGTGAAAGCCGGCAATCAGGTGGCCGTTTTTCCGGCGGCCGACCAGCAGTCGCTGGCTCTGCTCCGGCATCGGCTCTGGGAGATGCGCCGTCCCGGTTCGCGGGCGCCAGCGGCATTTCTGGGTTTCGCTGAATACACCGTGGAGCAGGACCCCACCTATCTGCGGCTGCTGCCGGGGGGCCGCCGGCCGATCGCGCTGGTCGGCCGGGCGATCGAATTGGCCCTGCCCGCAACCGGTCTCACCCTGGAGCCGGCCCCGGGCCGGCATCTGGCCGTGGCCGGTACGTCACCGGCCGGCGCCGATATCCTGCACGCCTGCTGCCTGAGCCTGGCCGAGCAGTATGAGCCCGGGGCGGCCACCTTCCTGCTGGCCGGGCTGGTGGCGGCCCCGGGCTCATAC
>CAXUFS010000332.1:0-2485 GCA_964250315.1 uncultured Kineosporia sp.
CGCGGCTGGGCCGCGACCCGCTGGGCTTCGTGCTCACTGGCGGAGAGGATCACTGCCTGCTGGCCTGCTTCGCGCCGGGCCAGCCCCTGCCGGACGGCTTCGAGCCGATCGGCCGGGTCAGTGCGGCCGGGTCCGGCGGCCCGGTGCTGGTGGACGGGCAGCCGTTCGCCGGCGACCCGGGCTGGCGGCACTTCACGGCCCGGGCGACGTGACCGACTTGACCAATTGTGACCAACTTGACCAGCGTGATCGAGCGGGTCAGCGTGATCGAGTGGATCAGCACGGGTCCGGAGCATCCCCGCCCCGCTGATAGAGTGAAACGCTGTCCTGAGCGGCCGGCATGGAGAACGCAAGGAGATCGTGACGTGGCTGGGACCTGCGAGGTCTGCGGAAAGCACCCATCATTCGGCAACTCGGTGAGCCGTCTGGGCAAGAACGCGGTCCATCGCCTGGTGCACAAGCGCAGCAAGCGGCGGTTCAACCCGAACATCCAGTCCGTACGCGCAGTGGTCAATGGCACCCCCAAGCGCCTGCAGGTGTGCACCAGCTGCCTGAAGGCCGGGAAGGTCCAGCGCCGCCAGGTCGCCTGACCTTCCCTGTCCGCCCAGTCTCGCGCCGCCCAGTCTCGCGCGGCTCAGCCGGCTCAGCCGCGGCGTTGCGCCACCACGGTCAGTTCGTGCCGGTTGTGATGCAGCTGGCGAGCGAAGACGGTCTCGTACTTCGGCTGGAGGATCCGCAGGCAGCGGTGCAAAGTGCGCACCGGGCGATGGGTTCCGGTCTTCAGCGTGATGATGGCCACGCCGCCCGGCCGGAGCCGTTGCGCCGCCTGAAGCATCACCTCACTGCTCAGCTCCGGATCCATCCGCATGTCATTGACCACCAGATCGAAATCGATCCCGGTCCGGCGGAGGAACTCCCCGGCGGTGGCGGCCTGGTGATGTACCAGCGGGTCAGCCGGCAGGGGCGGGGCCAGCTCTCCCGGGTCGACCGCCCACACCTCCAGGCCACGCTGACGCAGGATCCGGGTCCATCCACCAGGGGCAGCGCCGAGGTCCAGAGCGGTCCCGGCAGCTGGGATTTCGAGCGGGCAGAGCTGAAAGAGCTCCTCCAGCTTGAATTCCGAGCGGGACACCTGGCCCGGCGGCCGGCCCAGGCGTACCCGGCCACCCGGCCAGTCGGACAGGCTCAGGGCCCGGCGGTTCAGCCCGACCACCACCCCATCGCTGGTCAGGCAGCAGGAGAGCACCTGCGCGCTACCGGCCCGGGTCACGCCGAAACCCTTGTCCAGCAGGCGTTCTGATACTCCCAGAGCGAGCTGACCGGCGCTGTGCGCCAGCCTGGGCGTCCCACTCGACCACGCCTGCACGGCCAGCTCGGCGCCGTCCGGCAGATCGTCCGGCGCGGACGCCACCACCTCGGCGGCCAGGGTGGCCACCCGATCCAGGTCGTCCGCCTGCTGCCGGGGGACGATGCGCCGGGCCACGCTCAGATGCCGCACGAACGCCACCGGATGCCCCAGGCAGGCCGCATGAACCTGCGCGACGCCTGGCGAACCGGGTGGTAGCAGCCCCAGATCGGGGCCGGCCCGCTCAATCTGGAGCCCGCGCCCGAACACCTCCCGCAGTTCATGGGTGGCGGCGGCGAATCCGTCCTCGGAGGCGGAGAACATCACCCGCCCGGCGGTCCGGTCCGGGCCAACGGTCACGCCAGGCAGAATCCCACATCTGAGATAGTTGCTGCCCGGCGCGCTACCGGCGCGCTGACCGGTCTGGAGGCAATATCACCGTGCTGCAGACCCTGGACGCCGCGACGGCCCGCACCTGGGCGCTGGCCGCGCTGGCCGCCCTCGGTGAAGCCCGTGAAGAGATCGACGCGCTGAACGTCTTCCCGGTTCCGGACGGCGACACCGGCACCAACATGTACCTGACCCTGGAAGCCGCGATCACAGCCGCCGCAACGGTTCCGGCCGGGGCCCCGATCGAGCGGGTGGCCGACGCCTTCGCCCGCGGCGCACTGATGGGGGCGCGCGGCAACTCCGGAGTGATCGGATCGCAGTTCCTGCGAGGCTGGGCCGACACCCTGGCCGAACATTCGCAGCTGTCGGCGGCCAGCGCGGCCGAAGGATTCCGCCGGGCCGATCAACAGGCCTGGCACGCGGTCAACGATCCCCTGGAAGGCACCATCCTGTCGGTCAGCCGGGCTGCTGCTAACGCCGCCAGCCAGGCCGCCGCTGATCATCCGCACGATCTGGCCGCCGTGGTACAAGCGGCGGCTGCAGCGGCCCGGTATGCGCTAGGCCGGACACCGTCCCAGCTCCCGGCCCTGGCCCAGGCGGGCGTGGTGGACGCCGGCGGCCGCGGCCTGGTGGTGATCCTGGACAGCCTGGCCGGCGTGATCACCGGAGCGACTCGTCAACTGCCCGCCCGGATCACCCGGCCCGCCGCACTGCCGGTCACGGAGTTCGACGAGTTCCGCGACCAGATGG
>CAXUFS010000333.1:0-2481 GCA_964250315.1 uncultured Kineosporia sp.
GGGTGGCGGAGGGGGCGAGATCGCCGCAGCCGCCCGGCGCAGCCCGCGCCGGACCGGGCCAGGCCGCCGCCGCGTGACCGGGCGCAAGACACGGCTGAGAGCCCGGCGCGATCCCATCGCTCAGCCGCCGACCAGACTCGGGACCGCGGAGGCCGGGGCCAGCAAGGACCGGACCTGGCCCATCGGCAGCTTCTCCAGCACGCTCAGCTGGCCGCCGACGGTGGCGTCCAGCAGCTTGACCCCGCGTCTGGCCACCTCCTGAGCCACCCGCGAGTAGGCGTACTGACCGGTGCCATCGGCCGACCAGGTGCCGACCAGGTGCGCCTCATCGGTGGTCTTGGAGGCGTGCAGCCCGGCGTCATAGAAGTAGGAGCCGGCCGCGCTGGTGTAGTCGGCGTCGCATCCGGTCAGCACCAGGCTGGTACAGCCCAGATGCAGGGCGATCGGGACACCGGCGGTCAGCACTCCGGTGTGCGCATCGGTCAGCGGTGAGAGCAGGTCCAAGCCGGTGGCGCCCATCCGGGTCACGTTCTGCTTGAACGGCTTCTCGAACAGGAAGTAGGAGACGGGGTAGCCAGCCAGTTCCGGCACCGACTCGATCAGGTCCTTGAAGTAGTAGCTGATCCAGATCCGCGGCCGATGGCGGTGCTGGGCCAGCGCGGCCAGAAAGGACGGCGGGATCGAGGGATTCGCGGTGTGCCAGCCGCCGAAGAACTGGTGCGAGGCCAGCACCAGGTGATCGGGGGCGACCTGATCGAAGTCCTGGTGATGGACGAACCAGTTGAAGGCGAACTTCTCGAAGCCCTCGAACAGGCTCAGGTCGGTCCGCTGCAGGGACGGCCCGTTGCCGATCAGCACGGCCGGGCGACCGGCCCGCGATCCGCGCATCCCCTCCAGCTCCGGCCCCTGCTCGGCCCGGAAGGCGCGGATCCGGGTGGCGGCGATCGCCGGGAAGTAGGTGTCGTTCCATTCGGCCAGGCTGACCGGAGATCGCTTCCGCAGCAGGGCGAAGTTCTCCAGATCCGACGGCGAGACCAGGTCGCGGTCCGCGAACGCATACCAGGGCTTGGCCCCGGTGATGTGCAGAACGGCGACGTCCTTGGCGATCTCCGGAAAGTAATGGTCGATCAGCCACTTGTTGCAGTTGTAGTTGACCGGCACGAACTCGACGTCCCGCTCGGCCAGGTACAGATTCCAGAACTTCTGATCGGCGAACCGGTCCAGCATCGGGTCGCGCACCGGCCCGACCCGCGGCAACAGGGCCAGGGCCTGCTCGAACCGGGCCGGGCCCAGCTCGGAAGCGGGCAGCGAGATCATCCCGCTGTTGATCACCGGTTTGCCGGTCGAGCGGGCGATCAGGCCGAACGGCAGGGCCCCGGCGTCCGGCACCGCGTTCAGCGCGGTGCCCGACCAGAGCCGGGAGATGTCCTTCAGCACGATGGTGTCGGCATCCAGCAGGATCACCCGCTCGTACTGATCGAGGGTCAGCGCGTCCAGGGATAGGTAACCGAGCAGCCCGACCCGGCGATGGTTGTCCGAGCCACCGATCTGACCGGCGTCATAGCGCTGGGGACTGCGCTGCTCGAACCGCATGTGCGGATATATCCGGGCCATCCGATCGCGGCTGAACCGCGACAGTCCCTGGTCGTGGAACACCACGATGTCGCTGGTCATCTGCGGGTAGATCCGCAGCAGGCTGAGCACCAGGGCCTCGACCCCGGGGGCGTACTTGTCGTTGGTCACGGTGACGAACGCGACCGACTGCGGTGGGGTGCGGTGTTCCAGGATCGGCTCCGGGATCATCCGGATGATGCCGTGCTCGCGGATCGATTCGACCTCGCTGATCGACAGACGCAGAGCGGCGTCCGGGATCTCCACCGCGCGCAGGATCTCGTCCTGGTCCCCGGCCTCCGCGATCGCGCTCGGCACCGGATCGCCGGGTTTCCAGGTGAACACCGGATTGGTGGCCAGCTCCCGGGCGAAGGCGTAGTCGTCGTAGCGCGGGCGCTCCACTCGCTGCCGGGGCATTCCGATCACCCGGGCGCCGATCCAGCGGATCCGCCGGCCTACCCGCCGCCGGGTCCGCATCACCAGCGGCAGACTGCCGGCCGCTCCCGGCATCATCTCGCTCACTACCTTGGCCATGTCCCTCGTGTGGATCCGCTGGGAAACCGAACCACCGGCGTTGCAGCCTGTGACGAGATGACAACTTAGCGCAACTTTTCGACCAGGACAGCCGGATCGGATGTGGGCAGATCGCAGGCGAAGTCACGGCAGACGTAGGCGGTGGCGCGGTCCTGCAGCAGCGGGCGACTGGCCAGTAGCGGGACACCGGCGGCGTCCGGAATCCCTGCGCTGATCACCAGGCCCGGCGCCACACTGCTCAGCGCCACCCGCTGCAGCTGCAGCCGCAGGCCGTCGCCGTCCGGCCCGGCGATCGCGACCTCGCGCGGCCCGTCCAGCCGGGCCTGGGCCACCGCC
>CAXUFS010000334.1:0-2459 GCA_964250315.1 uncultured Kineosporia sp.
GCTCGGCCTTGATCTGCGCGCCCTCGGTGCGGGCCTCCTCCCGGATCCGCCCGGCTTCAGCCCGGGCGTCCGCCAGCTGCGCCTGGTACTCGTGCAGCGCCGCGGCGGCCTCGGCCTGAGCGGCCTCGGCCTTCTCGATTCCGCCTTCGATGGCGGCGGTGCGCTCGGCGTACAGCGCCTCGAATCGGGGCACGACGTACTTGGAGACGGCCCAGTAGACAATGGCGAAGAAGATGATGCCGATGATCAGTTCGGCCGGCTGCGGGATGATCGGCAGCTTGCCGCCCCAGCCGTTGTCGTCGCCGGTCGTCCCCGAAGCCAAGAGCACTGCGGTCAGCATCGGCCTACCTCCTGGTGAACCGTTTGTTCACGGATCTGGGACTGTGGCTAGGACTTGAACACGAAGGCGAACACGAGACCGAGGAGGGCCAGCGCCTCGGCGAGGGCGAAGCCGGTGAAGGCGATGGTCTGCAGCATGCCGCGGGCTTCCGGCTGGCGGGCCACCCCGTTGATGTAGGCGGCAAAGATCAGGCCGATGCCGATACCGGGGCCGATGGCGGCAAGGCCGTAGCCGAGGATCGCAATGTTGCCGTGCATGTGCCTTCCTTTCGTAGGCGCAGGAACCTGCGCCGGTGAGGTCAGTGCTCGTCGGCGACGGCACCGGCGATGTACACCGCGGCCAGCAGGACGAAGATGTACGCCTGCAGGAATTCGATCAAGATCTCGAACGCGGACATGACGAGCGTGAAGAGGAACGACAACACGCCCACCGGCTTGTTGATAGCGGTGCTGTGTAACAGGAGGTACTCGCCACCGAAGGTGAAGACCAGGAGCAGAAGGTGGCCGGCGAACATGTTTCCGAACAGCCGCAGCGCCAGGGTCAGCGGCCGGGTGACGACGAAAGTGAAGAACTCCAGCACGAACATCAGCGGGACCAGCCAGCCAGGCAGGCCGCCGGGAACAAAGCTCTTGATCCAGCCGAGGAAGCCTTTCCGCCGGATCCCGACGTAGTGGTATGTGAAGTAGACGAAGATCGTCAGTGCGATCGGGAAACCGAGACGGCTGAAGGTGGGGAACTGGATGAACGGGATGACCCCGAACAGGTTGTTGACCAGGATCAGCACGAACAGCGAGAACAGCAGCGGCAGGAACCGGACGAAGTCGTGCGCGCCGATGATGTCCCGGGCGACCGAGTTCCGGACCAGGTCGTAGACGTTCTCGGTCAGGAACTGGCTCTTGGACGGCACCACCGACAGCCGCTGCGATCTGCGCACCAGCAGATAGGAGATCAGGATCGCGGACACCGCGAACACGATGGCGGCCCGGGTGATGGCGAACGCACCGTCGCCGATGAGCGGCTGCCAGAAGTCAGGCGTTCCGGGGGCCTCGAAGTTGTCCGCTCTGGCCACGCTCAGCAGCACGTTCGATCCTCCTTCAGGTCAGTCAAGCGTCGTTGCGGGACGGCCTGAACATCGGCGGGGCCGATGCTTGGCAACCATTCTGTCAGTAATTGCTGATCTTGCGAGCGGTCGGGCGGGCGCGGTTTTTCACCCCTGTGGTCGGCCACAAGCCATTCCGGACGCCAGGCACCGATGGCGGGTGCCCCGCAGGGTCGACTCGTCATCCATCTGAAACGGACACTATCAGCGACCTCGTACTACTTGGGTACCCTGCACGGTCACAGATCTGACATGTCCGGCCAGGCCGCGCCGACACACGCTGTGTTACTCCGGGCGGGTGCTGTTAGCCTCGGCGCGAATCCCCCGCGCCTTGACCGATCTGGCTCAGGCCCGGCTCAGGCCGGCTCAGACCGGCTCAGACCGGCTCAGACCGGCTCAGTCGGTGTCGTAGAGCAGTTCGCGCATTCGTTGCGAGGTCCAGATGTGACCGGCCGACCAGCCCAGGATCGCCGCCAGCGCCCCCAGACCGGCTGGCGTCGAGCTGACCCAGGCCAAGCCGCTGACCCCCGTGTAGACCAGCCCGACCATCAGCATCACGACCGAGTAGGCCAGCACGGCGATACCGAGCACCAGGGCCGGATCCATCCGCCGGGTCAGCCGCTGCACCAGCGGGGCCACGGCGAGGGCGACCCCGGCCATCCCTCCGCCGAGCAGCACGCTGGCACCCTCACCCGCACCGACGGCCAGGGTGAACCCAGCCGCCGTGAGAACTGAGGCCGCGACCGCCGGAAGACCGGCTCCGCGCAGGACAGCCATGGCCGGATCGGTCATCACCGGCCCCGCGTCGATCTGCGTACCCACCACTGCCCAACCTCTGGCCCGATCCCAGGCGGCCGGCTCATCGGCCGCGCCGGCTCAGCGCACTCAACCGGTTCTCACTTCGCGCTCATCGTGGCCCCGGCCTGCCCGGTGCGTCACGTCGATATCTTTGGATTTGCTGGGCGCTGGGGCCACCGCGTCGGCCTGGGCCGGGACCGGGTGGCCGGCCAGGGACCGCCC
>CAXUFS010000335.1:0-2440 GCA_964250315.1 uncultured Kineosporia sp.
CGCACGCAGATGTGCCCGTTCAGGCCCTTTCCGGCCCGCCCGCGGCCACTTCCGCCGCCCCATCTGGCGATCCGGCGGCGACGCCAGCGCCGCCGGCCCGGAGCCTGGAGGAGCTGCTGGCCGAACTGGACGACCTGATCGGCCTGGACCGGGTGAAGCGCGAGATCCATCGTCAGGCGCAGCTTCTGCGGGTGGAGAAACTGCGCACCCAGGCCGGTCTGCGCAACGCCACCATCACCCGGCACCTCGTCTTCGTCGGCAACCCCGGCACCGGCAAGACCACGGTCGCCCGGCTGGTGGCCGGCATCTACCAGGCGCTGGGCCTGCTCGAGCAGGGTCACCTGGTCGAGGTGGACCGGTCTGAGCTGGTGGCGGGCTACCTCGGCCAGACCGCGACCAAGACCGCGGAGGTGGTGGCCTCGGCACTGGGTGGCGTCCTGTTCATCGATGAGGCCTACGCGCTGTCCGGCGACCTGCTCAGCGGCTCGCCCGCCGACCAGTACGGCAAAGAGGCGATCGACACCCTGGTCAAGGAGATGGAGGACCACCGGGACGAGCTGGTGGTGATCGTGGCTGGCTATCCGCTTCCGATGGCGGGCTTCATCGCCGCCAACCCTGGCCTGTCCAGCCGGTTCCGGACCACGATCACCTTCGAGGACTACACCGACGACGAGCTGGAGCAGATTTTCGTCTCGCTGGCCGGGGATGCCGACTACGAGCCGACGCCGCAAGCCCAGCAGCGGTTCTGTTCGCTGCTCCCGCCAGCCCCGCGCGGTGACGGCTTCGGCAACGGGCGGTTCGCCCGCAACGTCCTGGAGGCGGCGATCGGTCACCAGGCCTGGCGGCTGCGGGACGTCCCCGACCCCACCGTCGAGCAGCTACGCCAGCTGCTGCCGGAGGACCTGCTCGATCCCGCCGATGAGCCGGAGGCGGAGGGCCCGCTACCGGAGGAACGATCAGAGCCCGAACCAGGACTGGACGCGAGCAACGAAGAACCGGCTCCAAGCGTTGAGCAGGAACTGAACGCCACCCAGGAAGAAGCGGAGCAGGCACCGTGAGCCAAACCATCACCCCGGTCCAGCCATCGGCGGTGATCCCTCCGCCCGGCCGGAATCAGGTGAACTGGATCGCTCAGGGTGTCCGGGGCGCCTTCGCCGGAACACCCGGCCGGCTCCGGCTGATCGCGATCGGCGTCATCGCCGGCTGCCTGATCGCTGGGTTCGGCGGCGCCTGGGTCCTCCAGCAACGCTCAGCCGCATTGGGTGAGGCCAAGGACACCGCCGCGCACCTGGTTCAGTTGCAGCAGGTGCAGACCGAGTTGCTCCAGGCCGACGCGGCGATCACCAACTCGTTCCTGCAGGGCGGTCTGGAGCCGCCGCAGCAGCTCAGTACCTACTTCGCCTCCGTCGATTCGGCGGCCGACGTGCTGGCTCAGGCGGCCCGGGCCAGTTCGGCCGATGCTCGTGCGCTGGGTCAGGCCAACACTGCCCTGACCCAGTACACCGGGCTGATCCAGGCTGCCCGGGCCAACAACCGGCTCGGCAAACCGGTCGGGGTGAACTACCTGTCTACCGCCAGTGACACCCTCCGCACCGGCGTGCTCGGGCCAGTGCAGAGGCGCGCGGACGACGACCAGGGCAGTGTCGACCGCCATATCAGCCAGGCCCAGAACGCCCGCTGGTGGCTGCTGCTGGCCGTCCTCGCCGGAATCGGCGTGTTGCTGTTGTCCCAGTTCCAGCTGGCCCAGGCCACCCGGCGAATCATCAACCTCCCCGCCGCGGTGGGCGCCGCGGTCCTGCTGGTGGTGCTGGTGGCCTCGGCCGCCGCGATGGCTGCGGTGCAGAACACAGCCAACCAGGTCCGCGACGGCGCCTATGCCGACACCGTGAAGCTGGCCAGCGCCCGGGTCGGCGCCTTCACCGCGAAGTCGGTTGAGGCGTTCGAGCTGATCAGGCCCGGCTCGGGCACGACGGCGAACGAGAAGAAGTGGTCGGACGGCGTCACTGCGGCGGCCCGGTTGCCGGCCAGTGCCAAGGATGCGCTGACCAGCCTGAACGCGTACCGGGCCGCACATGCGCAGATTCGGGCCAAGGACAACGGCGGAGACTTCGGCGGAGCGGTCGATCTGGCCACCTTGCTGACCAAGGACTCGGCCAACGGGCAGTTCGGCAGCTACGACCAGTTGACCGCCAGGGCCCTGGCCACGAGTGCCCAGCAGGCCTCCGATGGGCTGAACAGCAACGGCTGGCTGCTGTTGGTATGTGCTGTGCTGCTGGTGCTGGCCGGAGTAGCGGCGGCCCTCCTGGGCTGGTTTGGAGTCAGCCTGCGTTTGGGGGAGTACCGATGACATCTCGAAGAGTGAGCCTCCTGCTGCTGGCCGCCGCGGTCGTCGTGGTGGCGACGCCGGCCGCGGTCGTCGAGCTGGACGCCGGTGCGCAGG
>CAXUFS010000336.1:0-2419 GCA_964250315.1 uncultured Kineosporia sp.
TGCTGCCACTGATCGAGCGAGCCGAGCGGGCCGACGCCGGCCTGTACGACGCGGACGCCGACGCCGCCCCCGGCATGGCCGCAGATGAGCGGCAGCATGCCGCCACCTTGGCCGCGCTTCGCCAGCGCGGCACGGGCAGCGAACCAGCAGGACGTGTCACGCCGCAGCGTATGAGTTCAGCCCTGGGCCCGTCGGAGCACATCGGCCGCCGGGAGAACTGGCATCGGGGCGCGGGCCGGTCCGGCACTCTGCGGGCGAGCATATTCGGAGTCAGCGACGGCCTGGTGTCGAACACCGCACTGGTGATGGGGGTAGCCGGATCGGGTGCGTCACGAGCAGCCATTCTGCTGGCGGGCGTCGCCGGGCTGCTGGCTGGCTCGTTCTCGATGGCGGCGGGAGAGTACGTCTCGATGGCCAGCCAGCGGGACATGTACCGGCGGGAGATCTCGATCGAGGAGGAGGAGCTGCGCGAGCATCCGGAGGAAGAACGGGAAGAACTGGTGCTGATCTACCGGGCCAAGGGCCTGACCGGTCAGCAGGCCCGCGACGTGGCCGACCGGGTGATGTCGGACCGGGCCATCGCGCTCGACACCCTGGCCCGGGAGGAGCTCGGGCTGGACCCGGATGAACTCGGCTCACCATGGAGAGCGGCGGTCTCCAGCTTCTTCTCCTTCGCCTTCGGAGCGCTCGTCGTGGTGCTGCCGTACCTGGTGACCGGCGGGAACGCGGCGCTGGTGGCCGCGACCGGGCTGGCCCTGCTGGCCCTGCTGGCGGTGGGCGCAGGTACCGGAATCCTGAACGGCCGCTCTGCGCTGACTGCGGCCGGCCGGCAGCTGATAGCTGGCGTTCTGGCAGCGGGAGTCACCTACGGCGCCGGGGCCGCACTGGGCACCGTGGCCGGCTGAGCGGGTGCCCGCCGAAGGCGCCTCCCTGCTGGCCACCAGCGATCTGCACGTGAGGTACGCCGGCAACCGGGAGGTGATGGAATCCATCCGGCCCCGGGCGCACGGTGACTGGCTGATTGTGGCCGGCGATGTGGGCGACACCGTGGCGGACATCCGATGGGCGCTGGCTCTGCTGCGCAGCCGTTTCGACAAGGTGATCTGGGCTCCGGGCAACCATGAACTGTGGACGCTGCCGCACGATCAGGTCACCCTGCGCGGCCAGGAGCGGTACCAGCATCTGGTCGACGTCTGCCGCGAACTTGACGTGGTCACCCCCGAGGACGAGTTTCCGGTCTGGACCATGGACGGCGAGGAGTTCGTCGTCGTCCCGCTGTTCCTGCTCTACGACTACTCATGGCGGCCGGATGGGATGACCGTTCCCGATGCGCTGGCCTTCGCCAGGCAGACCCGCATCGTGTGTACCGACGAGTTCTTCCTGCACCCGGACCCGTACAGCAGCAGGCCGGACTGGGCCCGGGCCCGGCTGGCCAGCACCCTGGCCCGGCTCGAAGCGCTGCCGGCCGGCCGGCGGACCGTGCTGGCGTCGCACTGGCCGCTGCACCGGGCCCCGACCCGGATCCTGCGCTGGCCGCACTTCGCGATGTGGTGCGGAATGGACGCCACCCAGGACTGGCATCTGCGGTTCCGGGCGGCGGCCGCGGTTTACGGGCATCTGCACATCCCGATCACGGCCGACATCGACGGCGTCCGCTTTGAGGAAGTGTCCCTGGGCTATCCGCGTGAGTGGCGCTCGCGGCTGGGCGGTCCTAACCCGATCCGGCAGATCATGCCGCCACAGCCAGGACGCCGGTTGATCGCCGAACGGGATCTGGTGCCCCGGGCCCAGCGCTAGAGACCGCCGCCGGCTGCTGAGGGAGCTGAGGGATCGACGCCTGAGTCACCCACGGCTTCCCGGGCGATGAACTCCTCGACCTTGAAGAAGTCGTCACCGGCGCGGTGCGTAATGGTGAGCAGGGTCGACATG
Organism: uncultured Kineosporia sp.; assembly: GCA_964250315.1. Taxonomy (GTDB): domain Bacteria; phylum Actinomycetota; class Actinomycetes; order Actinomycetales; family Kineosporiaceae; genus CAXUFS01. The sequence goes on from CAXUFS010000336.1 coordinate 1,930, forward strand.
GACGCGACCTCCTCCACCTGCTCCTTGAGGAACCAGAGCATGAACTGCTCACCCAGGAAGTCGCCGGCGTCCCGGGCGGCCTTGAAGATGTCCTCGATCGACCGGGTGACGTCGCGCTCCTGCTCCAGGGCGAGCTCGATCAGCTCCAGCGGCCGCGCGAAATCGTTGCGGACGCCCTCGATCCCCGGCACCACCGGGGTCACGCCGCGGTCCAGGAGGTACTGGATCATCATCATCGCGTGGTTGCGCTCTTCCACCCCCTGCCGGTAGAAGTGCGCGGCCAGTTGAGGAAGATCACGAGCATCGAACCACACAGCCAGGGCGATGTACTGCTGGGCCGCCTGGAACTCCCGGCCCACCTGCTGCTGCAGCAGGTGAATGAAGGGAGAGGCCGGCTCGGCTTTGATCGGCATGCCTGGCAGGGTATCCGGCCGAGCCGGGGTCAGCCGGGGTCAGCCGGGGTCAGCCGGGGTCAGCCGGGGTCAGCCGG
>CAXUFS010000337.1:0-2409 GCA_964250315.1 uncultured Kineosporia sp.
GCTGATGGTGCAGTCAGAGCATGATCCGGCCACCCCGATCGAAGGCGCCAGGGACGCGCTGGCCCACTTCAGCGCCGGGCACATGCTCACCGTGACTCACAGTGGCGACCATGGTCTCTACGCCGGCCTGAACGGGTGCGTGAATCGCGCGGTCGAGGCATTCCTGATCCATGGCACGCTGCCCGCCGCGACCTGCCCGGGACATGCCCTGCCCGACCCCGACGGCGGGCTGGCGATGAGTTCGGCTCAGGCGGCCGCCGCGGGAGCCGGGGCGGGCGGCTCACCGTCGTCCACCGTGTCGTCCTTGCGCAAGGGCGAACTGCCCGCGCCGGGAACCAACCCGTTGACCGCGCTGGCCATGATCAGGAGCCGGCTCGGTCCATAGCCAGGTGGCCCGGGGAAGTACCGAGGTGATTCGGTTCAGCTGCGGACCAGCCGGGCGATCGCCTCCGACGCTTCCCGGATCTTGTCCTCGGCTTCGGCCTGGCCGGCCCGGGCGGCGTCCACGACACAGTGCGCCAGGTGGTCCTCCAGCAGGCCTAGGCTGACCGCCTGCAACGCCTTCGTCACCGCCGCCACCTGAGTCAGCACATCGATGCAGTAGGTGTCCTCGTCCACCATCCGCTGCAGGCCGCGGACCTGGCCCTCGATCCGGCGCAGCCGCTTGAGGTGGTCATCCTTGCTTCGGGTGTATCCCGCCATCTCATCCTCCGATCCCATCCTGGCAACGCGCGGCCCGGTCTCGGCACAGAGTCGGCACAGAGTCGGCACAGAGTCGGCACAGAGTCGGCACAGCGTCGCCCGGTTCCATTCTCCGCACCGCAGTCAGTACGGCTGGCCCCGGATGACGGTTCACGCACGTACGGCCCAGGTGGCGATCTCGGTCCGGCTGCTGAACCCGAGCTTGTTCAGGATGCTGCGGACGTGACTCTCCACCGTCCGTTCGGACAGCACCAGTTCTGCCGCGATCTCGCGGTTGGTCAGGGCCCGGCCCACCAGCTGGGCCACCTCGTGCTCACGCGCGGTCAGCGGGCCGGCCTGCTGCTGCGCCAGCCGCAGCACCCGCTGGCGCCGGGCGAGCAGCTGATCGGCGGCAGCCACCGGCCCGGGCATGCCCAGCCTCCGTCCTTCGCTGGCTGCCCGGCGAGCCAGTTCGGCGATCTCGGATTCCGGCCCGCCGGTCCGCTCCAGCACCGAGGCCAGGTTCAGCCGCGAGAGCACGACGAACGGGCGCGCTCCCAGCCGGGTGTTGGCCTCGACCGACTCCCGGAGCAGCTGTTCGGCCCGCTGGGCATCGCCGGCGATGAAAGCCATCCGGCCGATCTCGCGGGACAAGACCCCCCGGAACATGATGGTGGCCGTACCCAGAGCGCCCGGCACCCCCGACCACGGTTCCAGCTCAGCCAGGACGAGCCGGGCTGCCTCCGCGTCGCCGGCCGCCTCGACCACGTCGATCAGGTAGGCCACCACTCCCAGCCACCGGGAATCCCGCGGCGGGTCGAAGAGCAGAGGCCGGACGCTGGCGTAGCGCGTCATCATCTGGTCGGTCTCGGCCCGAATCAGGTGCAGGGCGGCGCCGGCCGCCTGCATGATCGGCAGTGGCGGCGCCGCCTGGTAGAGATAGTCGAACCGCTTGTCCTGCAGCAGTTCTGAACGGCCCGTGATGAGGGCCACGAACTGCAGATAGGCCCCGCTCATGCCCGCCGTGGTGATGTCACCGCTGCCGGCCATCAACTCGTAGGCCTGGTCGGAGGCCGCCAGCCCGTCGTCGAACCGGCCCTCCAGCACGGCCCGGGCCGCGCCCATCCGCAAGTGGTACCAGCGAGCCAGCGGCAGCCGGGTCGCATCCGCCAGCCGCCCCACCGCCTCGATCTCGGCCAGCCCGGCCTCGACATTGCCCAGCCCGTGCGCCGCCGTGCAGCGCCAGGAATGCCCCAGCACCACCGAGATCGGCCGTCCGGCGGCCGTGCCCACCCGGATCGCGGTCCGGCCCAGCTCCAGCTGCTCGGCCACGCCGTCCGGCTGCCAGCGGATGGCCGAGCGGGCATGCACCGCGGCCAGCAGAGCCTCCGGGTCCTGGGTGCGGGTGGCCAGCTCGAGCGCCCGGGCCGAGATGGAGGCCGCTTCGGCCTGGGAGCCGCGTTCACCGCGGGCCCACGCATGCTGGGCCAGCAGCCGAGCCAGCAGCTGGTCGTCCGGCGGCTGACCGGCCGCAGCGTCCTGCTCCAGCAGATCGAGAGCCTGTTCACACCAGCCACCGATGGCCCCGATGGCCTGCGGCATGCCCAGACCCTCGATCACCACGGCCGCCTCAGCTAGCAGATCACCCCGGCTCAGGCGCAGCGCGATCGCGGCCGCTTCCTGGCAGCTGTGCAGGCTCTGCGCGTAGCGGCTGCTGCGGTACTCGGC
>CAXUFS010000338.1:0-2407 GCA_964250315.1 uncultured Kineosporia sp.
ATCCGGCGCGGAGCCAAGTTGATCTATGCCTACGTGGAGGCCACGGTGCCGAAAGTCACTGTGATCACTCGCAAAGCGTACGGTGGCGCCTACGACGTGATGGGATCCAAGCACCTGGGGGCGGACGTCAACCTGGCCTGGCCGACGGCTCAGATCGCGGTGATGGGCGCGCAGGGTGCGGTCAACATCCTGTACCGGCACGAACTGAAGAAGGCGCTGGCCAGCGGCGAGGACGTCGAGGCCGCCCGGCACAACTACGTGACCGAGTACGAGGACACCCTGGCCAATCCCTACATCGCGGCCGAGCGCGGTTACGTGGACGCCGTGATCGCGCCGTCGCAGACCCGCGATCAGGTGATCAGGGCGCTGCGGGCGTTGCGGACCAAGCGTGAGGTGCAGCCGCCGAAGAAGCACGGAAACATCCCGCTGTGAGCGACTCTTCGACCCAGCGCCCGGTGCTGCGGGTGATCCGCGGGGACGCTACCGCCGAAGAGATCGCGGCGATCCTGCTGGTGCTGCGGACTCGTACGATGCACGGCCCCCCGGCCCCGCGGCGTTCGCCGGTCCGCGGCGGATGGAACGACCGCAGCGCGGCGATGCGGTCGCTGCCGGTTCCCGGGCCGGGAGCCTGGACCTCATCCTCCTGGGCCCGTTGACCAGGCTGCTGCTCGCATCGGCGTCCCCGGCCCGGCTGGCGACCCTGCGAGCGGCCGGGATCGAGCCGATCGTGCAGGTGTCGTCGGTGGACGAGGAGGCCGTGCTGGCAGCGGCCAAGGTGCGTGATCCGGCCCAGGTCCCGCTGTTGCTGGCCCGGGCCAAGGCGCAGGATGTGGCCGCGACCGGGCCGGGCCCGGTGCTGGTGGTGGGCTGCGACTCGATCCTCGACCTGGACGGCGTGGCGCTGGGCAAGCCGCGCGACGCGGCCGACGCGGTCAGCCGGTGGAAGCAGATGCGCGGGCGCAGCGGGGTATTGCGGACGGGTCACTGGGTGATCGACCTGAGTTCGCCGTCTTCGCCTGCGGCTGGCGCGGTTTCGGCCACCGAAGTGCACTTCGCCAACGTGAGCGATGACGAGATCACCGCCTACGTGGCGACCGGCGAGCCGCTCCTGGTGGCCGGTGCGTTCACCATCGATGGGCTGGGCGGCGCCTTCGTCACCGGGGTGAACGGCGATCACCATGGTGTGGTGGGCATATCACTGCCACTGTTGCGTGAACTCGCGATGTCGCTCGGGCTGACCTGGCCGCAGCTCTGGACGCGCTCAGGTCCTTGATCCAGCCGGACCGCCTGAGCAGCCGTGCGCGGTCAGGTGAGGAGAGCCTTGCCGAACCAGTCCCCCGGGCCGGAGAGCCCCGGCGGGATGGCCCAGAGGCCGCTGCCGACGTGCTTGATGTATTCGTTCAGTCCGTCGAACTGGCCCAGCCGCCGCTGGATCGGGACGAACTGCGTGTGGGCGTTCTTCTGGAATGCGATGAAGAACAGGCCCGCTTCGAGCTGCCCGGTGGCCGGATCGGTGCCGTCGGTGAACGAGTATCCCCGGCGGAGGATGCGCGCGCCGTTGTTGTTCGCCGCCGCGGCCAGGCGGATGTGCGAGTTCTCCGCGATGACCGGCGTGCCGTCCTGGTTGCGGGCGCTCAGGTCGACCGGATCGAATTCGGCTTTCCCGGTCAGGGGGGCACCACTGACCTTGGCCCGGCCGAAGATCGACTCCTGGTCGGCCAGGTAGTCGGCGTCCCAGTTCTCGATCAGCATCCGGATCCGCCGGGCTACCAGGTAGCTGCCCCCGCGCATCCAGGGCTGGTCGGTCTCGTCACCGACCCAGACGTGCTGATCCATCGCGGCCTGGTCCTCGGCCTTGATGTTGTTGGTGCCGTCCTTGAAACCCATCAGGTTGCGCGGAGTGGCCTGAGCGGCCGAGGTGGATGATGTCCGGCCGAAACCGAGCTGCGACCAGCGCAGCACCGCTGTTCCCCGGGCCAGCCGGGAGAAGTTACGGATCACATGGAAGGCCACCTGCGGGTCGTTGGCGCAGGCCTGCACGCACAGGTCGCCGCCACTGCGCTCCGGGACCAAGAGTTCCCCCGGAAGGGACGGCAACGCCTCCAGAGCCGCGGGCTGGCGATCGCCCAGGCCGAATCGGCCGTCGAACAACGACGGGCCGAAGCCGACAGTGATGGTCAGGCTGGCTGGGCCCAGGTCCAGCGCCTCACCGGTGTCCACCGGCGGAGCCTGCGGATGGGTCTCGATCGATCCGATCGCCTCACCCTGGACCATCCGGGATGCCGCCGCCGCCCAGAGCCCGAGCATCGCCATCAGCGCCTGCTTGTCCGCGGTCACCACATCGAAGGCGGCGAAGGCCAGGCGGTCCTGTTCGGGGGTGGCGATGCCGGCCTGATGGGTCCCGTAG
>CAXUFS010000339.1:0-2397 GCA_964250315.1 uncultured Kineosporia sp.
GGGGACGCGCTGGCCGAACAGATCTCCGACCTGCTGCGGACCAGCGAACCGGACCAGCCGGTCGGGCTGGGTGTGATCGAGCTCGACGGTTTCCGCGTTCTCACCGACGCGCTGGGTGCGAGCGCCGCCAGCGACGTCGCCGCCGTGATCGGACGGCGTCTGCGTGCCGCATTACCGCAGGCCCACCGGCTGTTCCAGATCGCGCCCGAGCAGTTCGCGGTGCTGATTCCCGGCGCCACGGCGGACAGCTGCGCCGGCCTGGCCCGCACGGTGACCAGCTCCGTGCAGCAGCCGGTCAGCGCCGGCCGTGAGATTCACGTCACCTGCTCACTGGGATCCGCGCGCCACCACCAGGTTCCGGACCTGAGCAGCGGCGCGGATCTGATCCAGGCCGCCGATCAGGCGCTGCGGGCCGCCCAGGCCGATGGGCGGGCCCGCTGGGTGACCTTCAATCAAGCGGTGCGGGCCGGGGCCAGCACCCGCGCGCAGCTGGAGATCGAACTGGCCGATGCCATCCGGCAGGCGGCGATCGGCGTCTGGTACCAGCCGGTGCTGGCGCTGGCGGCGTCCGGCACCGATGACGACCGGATCGTCGGCGCCGAGGCACTGGCCCACTGGACCCGCCCGGACGCCACTACGATCACCGGCCAGCCGATCATGGCCATGGCCGAAGAGCTCGGCCTGGGTGGCCAGCTGGGTCTCCGGCTGATCGAGCAGGCGCTGGACGCGCTACTGCAGTGGCGGGCCGAGGGGGTTGGTGTCGATCAGGTCTGGGTCACCCTGCTGCCCAGCCAGCTGCGCAATGCCGGTCTGGCGCACGATGTTTCGGCTCGGCTGGCGGTTCGGGGACTGGAGCCGTCCTGCCTGGTGCTACAGGTGAGCGCGGCCGGGCCGGCCTGGCCGGAGCTGAGTTCGCACACCTTGCAGATGCTTCGATCGCTGGGCATCGCGATCGCTCTGGACGACTTCGGTTGCGCCGGCACGTCCCTGACCGCACTCAGTTCGCTGCCGATCAATGCGATCAAGATCGACCCGGAACTGACGGCTGCGCTCGACGGCGACGGCACGGTCCCCCGGGGCCTTGCCGCGATGGCTCACGAGCTCGGGCTGCGGGTGGTCGCCACCGGGGTGCAAACCAGGCCGCAACTGCAGGGCGCTCGCCGGATCCAGGCCGACGCCGTCCAGGGTCAGGCCATCGCCGGGGCGATGCCGGCCCACGACGTGACGAATCTGCTCTCGCTCCGGCTGCCCCGCGAGTTCCGGCTCAGATAGCAGGGTTCCAGCCATCCGGCTGCCACCCGAACCGGCGCCGGGGTGCCGGGGCACGGCCCACATCACCCATTGGTCACAGCCGATGCTCAGGGAGCACCGGCCTTCGAGAACAGGCTTACAGTAGGCAGATGTTCAGGCTCATCCTTGCCCTGATCGTCATCGGGATCACGATCTATGCGGTGATCGACTGCCTGCGCACGGACAACGCCGACGTCCAGATCATGCCCAAGCCGCTGTGGCTGCTGGTGATCATCGTTCCGCCCTGGATCGGGGGGCTGTTCTGGATCTGGCTCGGCGTGCAGAACCAGGGGCCGGGCGACGGCGGACGCCGTTTCGAGCCGCGAACCATCCCACCGGACGATGACCCGGAGTTCCTGCGCTCGCTGAACAAGCGGCGCAAGCCGCCGTCGGGTCCGGCCGAGCCGGTCTAGAGGACTCGCCCGGCGTTCAGGAGCTTCCGACCCCGGCGTAGGAGTGCAGGCCGGAGAAGAAGATGTTGACCACGAACCAGTTGACCAGCAGACAGGCGAATCCGGCCATCGCGAAATAGGCCGAGCGACGGCCGTCCCAGCCGCGGGTGGCCCGGGCGTGCAGATAGCCGGCGTAGACGACCCAGATGATGAAGGTCCACACCTCCTTGGGATCCCAGTTCCAGTAGCGCCCCCAGGCCTTTTCGGCCCAGATCGCTCCAGCCATCAGGGTGAAGGTCCACAGCGGGAAGGCCACGGCGTGCAGCCGGTAGGCGGCCTGCTCCAGCTCCTTGGCGCTGGGCAGTCGATCCATGAAGGCGCCGCCCACCGGCGGGCGGGCCCCGCGGCGCCCGGGCACCCCCCCCGGCGGGGGCCCGCCGGTGACGCAGGGAGAGGCCCAGAGTGAGCAGGGCCGAGGCGGTGAATGCGACCGAGACGTGGATGACCAGCCAGAAGTTCTCCTGCAGGGCCGGAACCAGCTGCGCCGCCTGGGTGTACAGCACGGTCACGGCCAACCCGAGGGAGAGCAGCACCGGCCCGATCACGAATACCCCGAGGAAGCGCAGGTCCCGGCGCAGCAGCACCACCAGGAACACGGCCACCACCACCGCGGCGCCGGTGACCGAGAACTCGTACATGTTGCCCCACGGCGCCC
>CAXUFS010000340.1:0-2389 GCA_964250315.1 uncultured Kineosporia sp.
CCGCAGGGTCTTTCCGGAGCCGAGCGATGAACGCCCGAGAAGGTGAGCGGCTGGGGCCGGCCGCTGCTGCCGTCTTCGCCGCCGCCACCGTCGTCCTGCTGGTCGCGGCGGTGGCCGGAATAGCACTGAACACCACCGGTCCCGAGATCGCCAGCGCTAGCCGGACCGGGCAGGTCTGCTTCGCGGTCGAGCCGATCTTCTTCGCGCTGACCGGCGCGCTCCTGGTACTGCGCCGGCCGCGCAACCTCACCGCCTGGGCGCTGTGGGTGATCGCCGCGGCCATCACCGCAATGACAGTTCCCGAGGGGGTGCTAGCGCAGTACGAGGCTGGGCGGCGGGTGCCGCTGCTGGCGGCCGAATGGTCCAAGTGGCTGAACGACTGGACCTGGGTGGCCATGTTCGCCGCGACCATTGTGCTGCTGATGCGCTTTCCCGACGGGCGGCTGCCGGGCCGGTGGTGGCGCCTGGTCGAATGGGTGGTGATCGCCGACACCCTCCTGGCGGTGATCATCTCGAGCGGTGCGAGCAGCGCGGAGGACGACTATCCCAACGTTGGTCTCCCAGTGCAGATCGGTGTGCTCCACAGTCTGCCGGGCACCCTGCTCGACGCGTGGAGCATGACCACGTTCACGTTGCTGATCGCCAGCATCGCGGTGACTGCGGCCGGGCTGCTGATCAGGTTCCGGCGCGCACGGGGGGCCGAACGAGCACAACTGCAATGGCTGCTGGCCGCAGCCGGCCTGATCGCGGCGTTGTTCATCATCGCCCTTGTCTCCGAGGCGATCTACGGCGGTGAGGACCACGCCCCGCAGGCCGTGCAGGCCCTCAGTGACACGGTGATCAAGCTCTCCCTGCTGAGCATCCCAGTGGCCGTGGCCATCGCGGTCACCCGGCACGGCCTGTTCGAGATCGGCCGGGTGGTCAGCCGGACGGTGTCGTATGCCCTCCTGGTGGCCCTGCTGGCCGCTGCCTACGCCGGCGTGGTGGCGGCCATGTCGGCGCTGGTGCCGGATCGGCTGGGGTCACTGCCGGTGGTAGCGGCCACGCTGGCGGCCAGTGCGCTGTTCCTGCCGGTCCGGCGGCGGGTGATCCGGGTGGTGGACCGGCGGTTCAACCGATCCCGCTACGACGCCGAGGTGGTCATCGCCCGGTTCGCCGAGCGGGTCCGGGGCCGGGCCGGGCAGGGCACAACCTCTGATGATCTGGTCGCGGCGGCTCAGCACGTGCTGCAGCCGGCCCAGGCCAGCGTCTGGCTGATGCCCCCGGCACAGCGATGACGACGTTGACGACGATCACGACGTCCACCCGGCCGCTCCGGGGCCGCCAGAGCATAGTGATCGCCATTCTGTTACTGATCATTGCCGTCCTCGCGGCGGTCACCGTGGTCTTCGCCTTGATGGCCGACCCGGCCCGGCTTTACGGGACCGTGGTGATGCTGTCCTTCCCGGTGGTCGGGGTGATCATCCTTCGCAGCCGGCCGGACAATGTGGTCGGCTGGTGCTTCCTGATCTCCGGGGTGCTGCTGGCTTTCAATGGCGTGGGCGATGGCGGCCTGACCGCCAGCTCGGGCCATCACTGGCCAGCGGGGCTGCTGCGCGTCCTGGCCTGGGCCACCGCCTTCTCCTGGTTCCCGGGGCTCTTCGTGCTGATCACCGTGGCGATGCTGAACTTCCCGGACGGGCCGGTGTCACCGCGCTGGCGCTGGCTGAGCTGGGTGTCGATCGGCCTGATGTCCACCTACGCGCTGATGTTCACCCTGGTGATGTGGCAGGTTCCGGTCACCCAGCTCACCAGCGACGAGACTCCGCACCTGCCCGGAATCCCCGGCGTGCTAGTGACGATCGGGATCGCCTGCGTGCCCTCGATGCTGCCGGTGGCGATCGGGGTGATCGCCAGTCTGGTGGTGCGTTACCGGCGGTCCAGCCCTCTGGGCCGGCTCCAGCTGCGCTGGGTCGCCTCAGCCGGAACGCTGGCCGTGCTGGTGGAGGTCATGCTCGACCTGGGCAACTCGCTGCTGCACTTCGGCGTCCTGGTACAACAGCTGGCCGAGCCGACCGCGTTCGGGCTGATCGCGGTCGCGGCCGGAGTCGCGATCACCCGGCACGGGCTGTACGAGATCGACCGCGTGATCAGCCGCACAGTCAGCTACCTGCTGATCAGCGCGGTGCTGGCCGCTGTCTACAGCGGCGTGGTCGGCGTGGCCGCCCTGGTGATCCCAGACCGGTACGGCTCGGCCGGGGTGGCGATCGGCACGCTGGCCTCGGTGGCCCTGTTCGTGCCGCTGCGACGGGGTGTTCAAGGCGCGGTCGACCGGCGCTTCAACCGGAGCAGGTATGACGCCGCGCACGTGGTTGCCGAGTTCGCCGAGCGCGTGCGCGGCGTCATACCT
>CAXUFS010000341.1:0-2377 GCA_964250315.1 uncultured Kineosporia sp.
TGGCGGTGGTGCTCACCTACGGCGCCAGCATGCCGGTGATCAAGGTCGGCCGGATCGCCGGGCAGTACAGCAAGCCCCGGAGCAAGGACAACGAGGTCCGCGACGGCGTCGAGCTGCCCGCCTACCGCGGGGATGCCGTGAACGACTACGCCTTCACCGAGCGGGCCCGCACCCCCGACCCGCAGCGGCTGCTGCGGGCGTACCACACCAGCGCGTCCACGCTGAACCTGGTCCGGGCCTTCACCAAGGGCGGATTCGCCGACCTGCGGCACGTGCACGAGTGGAACCGCGGATTCACCTCCAGCCCGGCCAACGCCCGGTACGAGGTGATGGCCCGTGACATCGACCGTGCGATGAAGTTCATGGCCGCGGCCGGTGGTGACTCCGAGGCGCTGAAGACGGTCGACCTGTACTCCAGCCACGAGGGACTGCTGCTGGACTACGAGCGGGCGCTGACCCGGATCGACTCCCGCACCGGCACGCCCTACAACGTCTCCGCGCACCTGGTCTGGGTGGGCGAGCGCACCAAGCAGCTGAATGGGGCCCACGTCGACCTGATGTCCCGGGTGCGCAACCCGATCGGCCTGAAGGTCGGCCCGCGCACGACGCCCGGCGAGCTGATCGACCTGGTCAGTGCGCTCGACCCGCAGCGCGAGCCGGGCCGGCTGACCCTGATCAGCCGGATGGGCGCGGCGAACGTGCGGTCCACCCTGCCGGCGCTGGTGGACGCCGTCGCCAAGCAGGGCATGCCGGTGACGTGGATCTGTGATCCCATGCACGGCAACACCTTCGAGGCGGCCTCTGGTTTCAAGACCCGGCGTTTCGACGATGTGCTGGACGAGGTGCACGGTTTCTTCGAAGTGCATGCGGCGCTGGACACTGTGCCGGGTGGCCTGCACGTGGAGCTGACTGGGGACGACGTCACCGAGTGCCTGGGCGGGTCGTTCGAGATCGACGAGACCGATCTGGCCACCCGCTACGAGACGCTCTGCGATCCGCGGCTGAACCACCAGCAGTCGCTGGAGCTGGCGTTCCTGGTGGCCGAGATGCTCGGCGAGCGCTGACGATCGGCTCGGTCACCAGACGATCTGGTCGAACTCAGCCATCAGCCGCTCCGCCCGGCCCCGGTCCAGTTGCTGCACCCAGCCGATCCGGCCGAGCAGATGTGAGCGGAAATCGCTGTGCTGCAGCCGGTTCTGACTGTCCGGGCCGAGCCGGGCGCAGTTGTGCAGGAGCGCCCGCAACTGGTCGTACTCCCGCCGTCCGGTACCCATCCGCTGATTCACCACGATGCCGGTGACCTGCTGGCGCTGAAAGCTTCGCCGGATCCGGGTCTTGGCTGGCTGCACCCGCAGGCCCTCGCTCTCGATGATGGCGGTGACGGCCCGGATCACCCGGTCCGGCCGGATCCGGTCGTCCCCGGAGAAGGCCAGATCGTCGGCGTACCGGGTGTAGGTCAGGCCGGATGCTTCGGCGTACCCGGTCATCCGGCGGTCCAGCCGGAGCAGGCACAGATTGGCCAGCGCCGGGCTGGCGGGTGACCCCTGCGGCAGGTGTGGCTGCTGGAAGGCGCTGCGAGACAGCCAATCCGCTTCGCGCAACACGTACAGCGGGGTCCGGGTGGTGCACAGCCCGGTGAGGGTGCGGGAGACTGGCTGCGGATAGCCCGCAGCCCGGAACAGGCCGTGCACCCGGCCCGCGGTCAGGCTGGTGAAGAAGGCGGCCAGGTCGAGGCTGATCAGGGTGCCTGCCCCCAGATGAGGCCGGGCTGCGGTGACCGCGGACCGGCCCGGCACGAAACCGTGCGCCGCCGGATGGGCCGGGACCAGCGCCAGGATCTGATCCAGCACCGCGCGTTGCAGTGCCCGGAGCCGGGGCCGGGGAGCCTCCAGCAGCCGGCGGCGCCCGGTCCGGGCGAGCGTCCAGCGGTATCGATAGTGGTGCAGCGGACCGGCCGGAGCGCGCCGCTGCAGCCCTTTGACATCGGCGAACCAGTCGAGTTGATCCAGCTCAACGCCGAGCAGGGCGGCCAGGGCCGGAACGTCGTCCAGTTCCGGCACCGGCCAGGGCCGGCGCAGCGCCATCCGGGCCTGGACCATCGGCAGCTGGGCGATCCGGATCGGGCGCCTGGCCCGGGTCAGTGCTGTCACCAGCACCGGGCATGCCGCGATGAAGCCGGCCAGTTCGCTGGGCCGCTCGACCGGGGGAGCCGGGTAAGCGGCCAGGATCTGAGCGACCAGCGGCCGCAGCCAGGCTCGCGGATGAGCCGCCTCGGCGGCCCGGGCCCGCATGCTCTCCCGCTCCCAGGGTCCGGCCAGCAGGGCGTTGCCGATGGCCCGGCCGATCAGCTCGGCACTGTCATGCACCATTCATGCAC
>CAXUFS010000342.1:0-2365 GCA_964250315.1 uncultured Kineosporia sp.
CGTCCGGGGGGTCCGGCGCCCCGGCGAGCGGCCGCCCGCACCCGATCGCCCGGCCAAGGTGCTGTCCGGTGAGCAGTCGAACACCTCGATCATCGTCGGGGCCGGGAGCGATGATCCGATCATGATCAAGATCATCCGGGTCTTGCAGCCAGGGCGGAACCCCGATGTCGTTGTGCCGCAGGCGCTGGGCAGCGCGGGTTGTGAGCGAGTGCCGCGGCTGGTCGGCTGGGTCGAGGGCGAATGGGTGCAGCCGGGCGGTGCTCCGGCGTGGGGTCACCTGTCTGCCGTGGCCGAGTTCATTGCCGGGAGCCATGACGGCTGGAAGATCGCCTGTGCAGCGGTCGAGAACGGCGAGACGTTCGAGCAGCTGGCGGCCTCGCTGGGAGCCACCACCGCGGCAGTGCATGCGGCACTGGCCAGGGCCCTGCCAACCCGGCCGACCACTGCGGATGCGCTGGCCGCACTGGCTACCCATCTGCGGGCCCGGCTAGCCTGGGCAGTCGCGGCCGCACCCGCGCTGGGCGAGTTCGAGGTGGCGGCCAGCGAGGTGATCGACGGGATCGGCGTCCTCGACACGGCTCCAGATCTGCAGATCGTGCACGGTGACCTGCATCTGGGTCAGGCGCTGCACTCGGCCGAGCGGGGCTGGGTACTGCTCGACTTCGAGGGTGAGCCGCTACGGCCGCTGGCCGAGCGCGGCGATCCGGACCTGGCCCTGCGCGACGTGGCCGGGATGCTGCGTTCGTTCGACTACGCCGCCCGGCACTCCGTACTCGGCCTGCCGGACGATGACCCGCGGGCCCTGGCCGCCTCGGCCTGGGCGGCCCAGTGCCGCGACGCCTACCTGGACGGATACGCGCTGGAGGCCGGTCACGATCCGCGATCCCAGGACGTGCTGCTCCGGGCCCTGGAGCTGGACAAGGCGCTGTACGAGACGGTGTATGAGAACCGGCACCGGCCCGGCTGGGTCGAGGTGCCGTTGCGAGCGGTCGGCCGCCTACTGGCTCAGGGCCACGCCCAGTCGTCCACTCCCTTTGCCTGACCGCGCTCCTCCCCCGTCGCACCTCTTCCCATGATCACTACTTGAGCGCGGCTTTGAGCGGTGACGGGCGCACATTGACGGGCTGAACCGGTGTTAACCACGGAAGTGGGGGCTGCCGGGGGTCAGCGCCGGGCCCGGCCGCGGACGATCCGGCCCGCAGCGGTGCCGAGCCCAAGCAGCAGGGCGAGCACGACCACGCCAGCGGCGATCACGGACAGGCCGGACATACCGCCTCCCGAGCCGGCTCCTGACCCGCTGGTCTTGGCGGGGCCGGCTGAGACCGGCGCTGCCGTCGAACCCGGTGTGGCCTGGGCAGTGCTCGCCGCGGACGAGCCGGAGGCCGCGACAAAGGTGAACTGACCCGACACGGGATGTCCGTCGGCCGAGGTGACCTTCCACAGCACGACGTACCGGCCAGCCTTAGCGTCGGGCGAAACAGCTTGCCGCACAATGTTGTTCGTGACCTGAGTGGCGCCTTCATCGACATCGCCGTCCGGCCCGGTGACCTGGATCCTGGTGCCCACCCCGAGCACGTTCTCGTTGAACGTCATCGTTACGGCGGCAGGCACCACCTGTACCTGCGACTTGTCGGCCGGATCACTGGCCACCTCTTGGGAGTGGGCTTCCCCCGGAGCCGCGCTGACCATCAATACGGTCAGGACCAGCAACATGACAGCCACAGCCCGCCACAGGCCGCCACTGGCAACACCACTATCCACCTCCAAACCGTTCAGCACCACCAACAGCCCCGCCTGGGCCCGCCCCCGGGGCCCACTGGCATGAACAGTTACCACGTCGGCCGAGCTTAGTGCGATCGATCGCCGGTCAAAGGTCCGACGGCCGGCTCGGGCGATCGACTTAAACTTTCCGCGCCACGAACATCAACTGAATGTGATCGAGCAGTAACCCGACGTAAGGACTAGAGTCGGGATCCGTGATGGAGCCCAGCAGTCACCCCCCCGTTCCCCGGCCTCGCCGATCGATCGCCGACCCCAGCGCCAGCCCGGAGCGGCGCCCCCGGCACCGGCTCGAATCGGATCAGCCGGATAGTCCGCAGAACGCTCGGCTGGGCCGCGAGCCGGCTCCCTCCACTGCGGAGTTACGGCTGCTGGCGGTGCCCAGGCAGCGCCGGTCCTCCAGACACGAACGCTGACTCCGGGGCCGGCCCGGATCCGGAGGCTGTTGCTGAGGTGGCGGGGGTCGCTCGCCGGGGGTCACTGACCCGGCCCACCGTCGCGGAGGCCAGCATAGCAACAGCCCCAGTGGCAGTGGTACCAGGAGCAGATCAGCCGACAATGGGCCACCACCCGGGCTGGACAGAAC
>CAXUFS010000343.1:0-2356 GCA_964250315.1 uncultured Kineosporia sp.
GGGCTGAAACCGGCCGATACGATCACCAGTTTCAGTAACGGGGTGGGCTCCACGGTCGGCGGGGTGGGGCTGCTGATCGCGGTCGGCTCCATGATCGGTGCCTTGCTGGCGGCGTCCGGCGGAGCGGATCAGATCGTCAACACCGTGGTCGGCCACGTGTCGGAGCATCGGCTGCCGTGGGCCATGGCCGGAGTGGCCGCTCTGATCGGGCTGCCGCTGTTCTTCGAGGTCGGCGTTGTCCTGCTGGTCCCGGTGGTGCTGCTGGTGGCCACCCGGACCAGCGTGCCGTTGATCAAGATCGCCATTCCCGCCCTGGCCGGGCTCTCGGTGCTGCATGGGCTGGTGCCTCCGCACCCCGGGCCGCTGGCCGCGATCGCGCTGCTCAAAGCCGACCTGGGCCTCACCCTGCTGTTCGGCCTGATCATTGCCATTCCCACGGTGATCATCGCTGGTCCGATCTTCGCCTCGTTCATCTCCCAATACGTGGTGGCGCAGGCACCCGAAGCGCTGATTCCCACTCAGGACCACGTCGCGGCCGGTTCGGCCGGCTCGGCCGGTTCCGCTGGGGGATCCACCGGCAGCTCGGTGGACGACCTCGGCTCGCCGGTCGGCGAGGGAGCCGCGAATGCAGCGGGAGCCAATCCGATACGGCGGCGTCCAGCGTTCTGGCCGGCGGTGGCGACGATCCTGCTGCCGGTGGTGCTGATGCTGCTGCGGGCGATCGGCGAGCTGACCTTGGACGATGGCAGCACGGTGCGCAGCACGCTGGACGTGATCGGGACGCCGCTGATCGCCCTGCTCGCGGGCCTGGTGCTGGCCATGTTCACCCTCGGTTTCGCAGTCGGCTTCGACCGCGAAGAGGTGTCCGCCTTCGTCGGCGGCGGACTGCCGGCCATCGCCGGGATCCTGCTGATCGTTGCGGCCGGAGGCGGATTCAAGCAGGTCCTGATCGATGCCGGGATCGGGGACATGGTGGCCGACGCCGCCAAGGGCGCGAACCTGTCACCGCTGCTCCTGGCCTGGCTGGTGGCGGTCGGCATCCGGCTGGCCACCGGATCGGCCACCGTGGCCACCATCACTGCGGCCGGAATCGTGACCCCCCTGGCGGCCGATCTGAACTCACCGACCGTGGCCCTGCTGGTGCTGGCCATCGGCTCCGGATCACTGTTCTTCTCCCACATCAACGACGCCGGTTTCTGGCTGGTCAAGCAGTACCTCGGCCTGACCGTCGGCCAGACGATCAAGACCTGGTCGGTGATGGAGACCATCATCTCGGTCTGCGGCCTGATCGGGGTGCTGGCGATCAGCGTCGTGGTCTAGGCCATCGGCCTAGGCTGGCCCGGTGCCCGGTCCAGCGGTGCCTCGGTTCAGCGGGCAGCAACGACGCAACCGGCTGGCCATACGGCACGGGCTGGCACCGGGATTCCGATTCTCCGATCCGGAATCGGTGGCCAGCAACATGGTGGCCCTGCACGCCACCGATCCGGCCACCGTGCACCTGTCCGTGCTGGCCCGGATGGACGACGCCGAGATCGGCCGGACCGAGACCGCTCTCTACGAGAAGCATTCCCTGATCAGGATTCTGGGAATGCGCCGCTCGATGTTCGTGGTGCCGTTCGGGCTGGCCCCGGTGCTGCAGGCGGCCTGCGCGACCTCGATCGCGGCCGCACAGCGCCGGTTGCTGCTCAAACAGCTGGGCGTGGCTGGGATCGAACCGGATCCGGAGGCCTGGCTCACCACCGTGGAGCAGGCGACGCTCGCGGCCCTGAACCGCCGGGGGACCGCGTTCGCGACCGAGCTGGCCGCCGACGTGCCAGCGCTGAGAACGACGATCGGCCTGGCCGAGGGCAAGTCCTACGGCCGCCGGGTCGCCGTCACCAGCCGGGTGCTGTTCCTGCTGGGCGCGCAGGGGCTGATCATCCGGGGCCGGCCTCGCGGTTCCTGGACCTCCACCCAGTACGCCTGGTCACCGGCCGATGGCTGGCGGGACGACTGGCGCGGCGGACTGCCGGAGTTCGGTGCGGCCGCCGCCCAGGTGGAGCTGATCCGGTGCTGGCTGCGGACCTTCGGGCCGGCCCCGACGTCCGACATCATCTGGTGGACTGGACTGGGTGCCGGAGCAGTCCGTAAAGCGCTTGCCGCGCTTGAGGTCACCGAGGTGGACCTGGATGGCGAACCGGGGGTCGGGCTGACTTCCGACCTCGACCGCGATCCGGAGGTGGCCCCCTGGGCCGCGCTGCTGCCCGGACTGGACCCGACGCCGATGGGCTGGCAGCGCCGGGACTGGTACCTGGGCGATCACGCCGGCCGGCTCACCGATCGCACCGGCAACATCGGCCCGACCATCTGGTGGAAC
>CAXUFS010000344.1:0-2329 GCA_964250315.1 uncultured Kineosporia sp.
ATGCGCATCACACGGTTGAGGACGTAGCGATCGTGCTGGGCGACGCGCTGCGGGAGGCTCTGAGCGACAAAGCCGGCATCCGGCGCTTCGGTGACGCGGTGGTGCCGCTGGACGAGACCCTGGTCCAGGCGGTGGTGGATGTGTCCGGCCGGCCGTACTGCGTGCATGAGGGGGAGCCGGCCGGGCAGGAATACGCGCTGATCGGCGGCAACTTCGCGGGCTCGATGACCCGGCACGTGCTGGAGACGATCGCGCAGCACGCCGGGATCGCGATCCATGTCCGAGTGCTGTCTGGCCGCGACCCGCATCACATCGTCGAAGCGCAGTTCAAGGCCCTGGCCCGGGCCCTGCGCCAGGCGGTGGAACCGGACCCCCGGCTCGGCACCGCGATTCCCAGTACCAAGGGCGCGCTGTAGCAGTCTGCCAGGCCGGTCAGCAGCTTCCGGGCGGGTCACCTACGGGGCCTCCGGCAGCACTGACTCCCGGCCGGGTTCCGTCTGTCCGTTCAGAGCTTCCGTAGGCTGGGGGGATGAAGGACGTCGTGGTGCTCGACTATGGGTCGGGCAACGTGCGTTCGGCAGTGCGCGCGCTGGAACGGGCCGGCGCCAGCGTCACCCTGACCGCCGACGTGCAGGCCGCTGAACAGTGCGACGGCCTGGTCGTGCCCGGCGTGGGGGCGTTCGGGTCAGTGGCGCAGGGCTTGCGAGCGGTGAACGGGGACAAGGTTGTGGCCGCCCGGCTGGCCGCGGACCGGCCGGTACTGGCCATCTGCGTCGGGCTGCAGGTGATGTTCGAGCGGTCCGCCGAGTTCGGCGACGGCGCCGGACCCCAGGTGCGTGGCCTGGCTCACTGGCCCGGCGCGGCCGAGCTGCTGCCGGCCGCCGTCGTCCCGCACATGGGTTGGAACACCGTACAAACCGTCTCTGGCACATCGCTTTTCGCAGGTGTCGAGGATGAGCGGTTCTACTTCGTGCACTCCTATGCGGTGCAGCGCTGGCAGCTCAGCCCGGCTCGGCCGGACCCAGGACGTCAGGCTCGAGTGACCTGGGCCGAGCACGGCGCCCGCTTTGTCGCGGCGGTCGAGCAGGGCGCTCTGTCCGCCACCCAGTTCCATCCGGAGAAGTCCGGCGACGCGGGCGGGCGGCTGCTGCGCAACTGGCTGGCTACCCTCTGAGGATGCCTGCTCCCGAAGCCCCGCGGCTGCAGCTGCTGCCCGCCGTGGACGTGGCCGGCGGCCAAGCCGTGCAACTGGTGCAGGGCCGGGCGGGCAGCGGCACCTCCTACGGGGATCCGCTGGACGCCGCACTGGCCTGGCAATCGGCCGGAGCGGAATGGATTCATCTGGTCGACCTGGACGCCGCCTTCGGCCGCGGATCCAATCGGGAGCTGCTGGCGGGCGTGGCCAGCACAATGGCCGGCCTCGGCGTCCAGGTGGAGATGTCGGGCGGGATCCGGGACGACGCCAGCCTCGAGGCGGCCATGGCGACCGGTTGCGCCCGGGTGAACCTGGGCACGGCCGCGCTGGAGCACCCGGACTGGACCCGATCGGCGATCGCCCGCTATGGAGACCGGGTCGCGGCCGGACTGGACGTCCGGGGCAGTACTCTGGCGGCCCGCGGCTGGACCCGCGACGGCGGTGATCTCTGGGAGACCCTGGCCCGGCTGGACGCCGACGGCTGCGCCCGTTACGTGGTCACTGACGTGACCCAGGACGGCACCCTCCGCGGGCCGAACCTTGCCCTCCTGCAAGAGGTCTGTGCCAGGACTGATCGGCCGGTGGTGGCCAGCGGCGGTATCTCCAGTCTGGCCGATCTGAAGGATCTGCGGAACCTGGTGCCGCTCGGTGTCGAGGGTGCGATCATCGGAACAGCGCTCTACACATCAGCTTTCGCCCTCACCGAGGCACTCGATGTGGCCGGGCGGCGGTAACGCCGACTCGGCCGGCGTCCCGTGGGCGGGCCGCACTCTGGGCGCCCAGCCTTTCGGCGGTGACGACGGCAGCGCCGACCCGCAACTGTCCCTGGCGCTGGCCGCTGGCGATCTCACGGCAATCGTGGCGGCCTGGGCGGCGTCCCGGGTCCTGGTCCCGATCGTCGCCGTCCTAGGGGAAGGGGAGGACCTGGCGGCCGCTTCTGCGCAGGGTGACAAGGGCGCTGACATGGCGCTGATCACCCTCAGCCTGCCGGACGGACGCCGTGGCCTGCCTGCCTTCACCAGCACCTCCGCGCTGGCCGGATGGCATCCGGATGCCCGGCCGGTACCGGTGGAGGCGGCCCAGGCGGCGGCCAGGATCGAGGAGCTTGAGGAGCAGCTCGCGGCGACGCAGAGG
>CAXUFS010000345.1:0-2307 GCA_964250315.1 uncultured Kineosporia sp.
CGGGCTTGCCGACGCCGCGCAGCCCGGTGAGCACCAGGCTGCGCTCGGGCCGGCCACGGGAGATCCGCTCCAGAACGACGTCGAAGCCTTCGAGTTCCCGGTCCCGGCCCGCCAGCTCGGGCGGGCGCTGGCCGGCGCCGGGGGCATACGGGTTGCGCACCGGGTCCACGCTGGCACTCTATCCGCGAGTATCGGAAGAATGCTAGATACGGCTAGAGGGATCTAGCGCCAGGCGCGCCGCCGGCCCATGCTCCGCAGACCCACACGATCGACGGCGTGGTGGCGCCCCGGAGTGTCGGCCCGGGGAGCATGACGCAGAGAGCACCGATGGCGGCCGGCGAGGCGGCGGGCCTACCCTGCGGGTGACCACCTCATGGACGAGAGGGTGACGGCGCGATGACTCAGCCACACGACCGTTCCGACCGGTCGGCCCGCAGCGAGCGCAGCCCGTGGAACTGGCTGCTCGCCGTCCCGATCGTGCTGCCGCTGCTGACCCCGCTGTTCAATCGAAAAAGCCCTGAGCTGTTCGGGTTTCCGGCGTTCTACTGGCTGCAGCTGGCGTTCGTCCTGGTCGGCGTCGCCAGCACCGCCGTCGTCTACCGCATGACCAAGCGGGGTGAGTGAGCGATGGCCGGTCACAAGGTCGAGTTCACCATCGTCGTCGTGCTGTTCCTGCTGGTCTCCGGGATGGGCTTCGCAGCGGCCCGCTGGCGGCGCGCGGAGTCCCTCGCCCACCTGGACGAGTGGGGCCTCGGCGGGCGCAATTTCGGCACCTGGGTGACCTGGTTCCTGCTCGGGGGCGACCTCTACACCGCCTACACCTTCGTCGCGGTGCCGGCGCTGGTGTTCGCCTCCGGCGCGATCGGCTTCTACGCGGTGCCGTACACGATCCTGATCTACCCGATGGCCTTCCTGGTCCTGGGCCGGCTCTGGTCGGTCAGCTACCGGCACGGCTTCGTCACCCCGGCGGACTTCGTCCGCGGCCGGTACGGCTCGCCCACCCTGGCCCTGGTGGTGGCGCTGACCGGGATCGTCGCGACGATGCCCTACATCGCGCTGCAGCTGGTCGGGATCGAGGCCGTGCTCAAGGCGATGGGGATCACCGGCCACCTGCCGCTGATCGTCGCCTTCCTGGTGCTGGCGCTGTACACCTACAACTCCGGCCTGCGCGCGCCGGCACTGATCGCCTTCGTCAAGGACACGCTGATCTACCTGGTGATCATCGTCGCCGTGATCGTCATCCCGTACAAGCTCGGCGGCTGGGACGTCGTCTTCGGCTCGGCCGAGAAGGCCCTGTCCGCAACGAATCCCAAGACCGGCCTGCCGAAGGGCAGCCTGCTGCTGAACGCCAACAACCAGCTGCAGTACGTTACCCTGGCGCTCGGCTCGGCGCTGGCCCTGTTCCTCTACCCGCACTCGCTGACCAGCGTGCTGGCCGCGAAGGACCGGAACACGATCAGGCGCAACATGTCGGCGTTGCCCGCCTACAGCTTCCTGCTCGGGCTGATCGCGCTGCTCGGTTACATGGCGCTGGCCGCGGCCAAACCGTTCGGTGTGGCGCCGATCATGACCGACGGCAAGCCGGACGGGAACACCATCGTGCCGGTGCTGTTCGACCGGATGTTCCCGGACTGGTTCGCCGGGATCGCGTTCTCCGCGGTCGCGATCGGGGCCCTGGTTCCGGCCGCGATCATGTCCATCGCCGCCGCGAACCTGTTCAGCCGCAACATCTACAAGGAGTACCTGCGCCGCGACGCCACCCCGGCCGAGGAGGCCACGGCGTCCAAGCTGGCCTCCCTGGTGGTCAAGCTCGGCGCCCTCCTGGTGATCATCTTCATCGATCCGCAGTTCGCCATCGACCTGCAGCTGATCGGCGGCGTGATCATCCTGCAGACGCTGCCCACGGTGGTGATCGGCCTGTACACCCGCTGGCTGCACGCCTGGGCGCTGGTCGGCGGCCTGGCCGCGGGCCTGCTGACCGGGCTGATCATGCTGTACCAGATCCCGAACCCGAACAACGGCAAGCTGCACTTCGGCGGCTCGGCCTACAAGCTGTCCGACTTCGGGTTCGACACGCAGAAGCAGATCTACGTGGGCTTCGTGGCGCTGCTCGTGAACCTGGTGGTGACCGTACTGGTCTCGGCGGTGCTGCGGGCGCGGCGCGCGGTGGACCTGCCGGACGTGACGGAGCCGGGTGACTACTGGGTGGACCGTGCGCCGGACACGCCGCCGCCCGCCGCGGCTACGGAGCCCGCAGCGGGCATCGCGGGGCCGGATCCACGGGGCTGACCCTGGAGTGCCTCAGCG
>CAXUFS010000346.1:0-2288 GCA_964250315.1 uncultured Kineosporia sp.
GTCCGGGACTGCGCAGCACCGGCGCGCTGGCCTGGCGGTTGCAACGACCCAGCCTGATCGGCTGGGCGGCCGGGTTCGCCGTGGCTGGCGCCGTCCTGGGCAATCTGTCCGGCAGTGTGGCGGATCTGGTCAACGGGAGCCCCCAACTGGCTCGCGCGCTCAAGTCCTACGGCACCCAGCAGTCGGTCACCGACGTGTACCTGTCCAGCATGCTGAACTTCTCGGCCGTGCTGGCCAGTGCGTATGCGGTGCAGGGAGTGCTCCGGCTGGCCGGTGAGGAGAGCAGTCAGCGGGCCGAGCCACTGCTGGCGCTGCCGGTCACCCGGGTCCGATGGGCGCTGGGACACCTCCTGCTGGCGCTGGCCGGAACCGCGACGCTGGTGCTGGTGATCGGGCTGGCGGCGGGGCTGGGCCACGGCGTCAGTGGAGATCTGGGTCCTCAGCTGCTCCGGCTGGCCGCAGCGGCGCTGGTCAGGGTCCCGGCTGCCTGGGTGCTGGGCGGGGTGACCATGGCCATCTACGGGGTGGCGCCCCGGCTGGCCCCGGCCGCCTGGGCCGGGGTCCTGATCGCCGTGTTCCTGCTGTTCGCCGGCCCGCTGACTCATCTTCCGCGATGGGTGCTGGACCTTTCGCCGTTCGCCCATCCCCCGGATCTGCCTGGCGCAGCGATGACGTGGCCGGCGCTGATCTGGCTCACCCTGGTGACGGCGGTGTTCTGCGCGGCCGGCCTGGGGCAACTGCGCCGCCGCGACATCGGCTGACCAGCGGGTGCCGGCTCGATTGCCCGCCGCCTGGATGCGGGCAGTCCGGGCGCGACTCTCCGCGCGCCGGCGCAGAACTACTCGCACTCATAGGGGTCAGGCGTCGGCCGACGGGGTCTTGGGACAACCGTGCTTGGCCCGCCAGGTAGCCACAGCCGTTGCCGGAGACAGGTTCTGGCCAGCCTGCCAGGCCTTGAGGTAGCGGTACGGCGAGATCACGCCGCGGCGGACCCACCAGTCCCCAGTGCCGCAGGCCGGGCTGATACCGAAGTGCAGATGACAGGCCACGCTGGCGGCGTCACCGGTGTTGCCCACCTCGCCGATCAGCTGACCCTGCTTCACCATGGCCCCAGGTTTCACGGCCGGAACAATCCAGCGCAGGTGCGAGCCGTAGGAGCGCACCGGCCCCGCCCCCACCATTGAATACGAGAGGCCCCCCCGGCTGGCCCCACTGTTCAGGTCGCGATCCCAGGAATCCCTGAGGCTGACCTCGCTGATCACTCCGTCGGTGGGCGCCACGACAGCCGAGCCGCAGCGAGCGAAGATGTCGGTGGCCGGATAGTCGTGGTGGGTGTTGCCGTACGAGACCGTCGCTCTGATCGGAAAGGCGAACCCGGCAGCCCCGGCCGGGGCGGCCAGTGATCCGGACGACGGCGACGGCGCGGACGCGGCCGGAGACCCACCCGAGCCGCAACTGGAGACCGAGATCCCGATCAGGGAGCCGGCCCCGAGCATGACGGCGGCACGCAACCGGGCCCGGGTCGGCATCCTGCGACAATATCCCGCGTGCAGGTGGGCATCCTCGGACCACTCCTGGTCAGCAGCGACGGCCTGCCCGTCCCGATCGCTGGAGCCCGGCTGCGTTCGCTGCTGGCCCGGCTGGCCGCCGACCCAGGGCGATGGGTCAGCGCCGGCACGCTGGCCAGCTCACTCTGGCCGGACGACGCCCCGCCCGGCCAGGTCAACGCCCTGCAGAGCCTGGTGTCCCGGCTGCGGCGGGCGCTGCCGAAGCCTGATCTGATCGAGTCCGGTTCAGCCGGTTACCGTCTGCTGATCGAACTCCACGACCTGGATGCCGCCCGGTTCGAGACCGCCGTGACCCAGGCCCGTCAGGCTCTTCAGGCGGGCCACACCGAGGACGGCGCGCAGGGACTGGCCGGCGCCCTGGCCCTGTGGCGGGGGCCGGCGCTGAGCGACATTCCGCCGCTGCCGTATGCCACGACCTGGGCCGCTCGCCTGGATGAGCTGCGGCTGGCCGCGATCGAGGACCGGATCGATGCCGACCTCGAGCTCGGCCGGCACGCTGACCGGCCGGCCGAACTGGAGGAGCTGATCGCCGCCCATCCGCTCCGGGAACGGATGCACGGCCAGCTGATCCGGGCGCTGAACCGCGGCGGCAGGCAGGCCGAGGCGCTGCAGGCCTATCAACGCGTCCGGCAGCTGCTGGCCGATGAGCTGGGCGTCGACCCGTCACCGCCGCTGCAAGCGATCCAGCTGGCCGTGCTGCGCAACCAGGACGGGCAGGAC
>CAXUFS010000347.1:0-2286 GCA_964250315.1 uncultured Kineosporia sp.
CGCTCGCAGGCTGCCGGATGGGTCGGAGCTGGCCAGTGCGTCGGCGTCGTCCAGGAGTTGCTCATCGAGTGCCACGATCGGATCCTGCCCTATCCGGGTTCGTTCGTTTTCAGGTTCGGGTGCGAGCCTCGTCGACCAGCAGCACCGGGATGCCGTCGTCGATCCGATAGGCCCGCGGGCAGCCGGTGCACTGCAGCTCCTCCCCGCCGGTCGGCCCCTCCCCGTCCAGCAGCTCGGAATGGCAGGCAGGGCAGCGCAGGATCTCCCGCAGCCACGGTTCAATCGTCGTCACATGCTCATCCTGTCTCACATCGGCTCGTTCACGCAGGCCGCTGGGAACGAGCCGGCCAGGCGAAGCGACGAGAGGCTCCGCCCGAGCGATTGCCATCAGGTCCGGATCAGGGCGAGCACCTCGTCGCGGAGGTGCTCCATCACGCTCTGCTCGGCGGCCTCGGCGTTGAGCCGCAGATACGGCTCGGTGTTACTGGCTCGTAGGTTGAACCACCACAGCCCGGGGTAACTGCCGTCGCCGTCCGGCGCATCGTGCTCGTGGCTGACGGTCAGGCCGTCCAGCCGATCGATGCTGATGCCCGGGCGCTGCTGGAAGGCACCGGTCACCCGTTCGATCGCGGCGCCCGCATCGCTCACCTCGGAGTTGATCTCGCCACTGGCGGCATACCGCTCGTACTGCGCCACCAGGGCACTGAGCGGTCCGGACTGCTCCCCCAGCGCGGCCAGCACGTGCAGCGCCGCCAGCATGCCGGTGTCGGCGAACCAGAAGTCCCGGAAGTAGTAGTGCGCGGAGTGTTCGCCGCCGAACACGGCGTCCGCCTTGGCCATCTCCACCTTGATGAACGCGTGCCCGACCTTGGTCCGGATCGCGGTGGCGGCGTGCTGCTCGATCACTTCGGGGACGGTTCGTGAGGTGATCAGGTTGTAGATCACCGACGGATGGCGCCCGGCGGCCCGATCCTTGACGATCTCCCGGGCCGCCACCAGCGCGGTGATTGCGCTCGGGCTGACCGTCATCCCGTTCTCGTCGATCACGAAGCAGCGGTCGGCGTCACCGTCGAAGGCCAGTCCGAGGTCGGCGCCATGAGTGATCACGGCCTTCTGCAGGTCGCGCAGGTTGTCCGGGTCCAGCGGGTTGGGCTCGTGGTTGGGGAACGTGCCGTCCAGATCGAAGTACAGGGGCACGATCTCGATCGGCAGCTCGGGCAGCCCGGCGCTGGTACCGAGCACGGCCGGCACGGTCAGGCCGGCCATCCCGTTGCCGGCGTCGGCTACGATCTTCAGCGGGCGCTGGTCCAGGGCTGGCACCAGATCCCTGAGGTGACGGGCGTAGCCGGCCAGGGTGTCGTGTGCGCTGACCTCACCCCGGCGCCCGCGCGGCCGCTCCGGCCCAGCTCCCTCAGCCAGCAGTTCCAGGATGGCCTGGGCCGTGTCCCTGATCTCAGCCAGGCCGTTGGCCAGCCCGATCGGGCGGGCACCCGAACGGCACAGCTTGAGCCCGT
This sequence comes from uncultured Kineosporia sp., assembly GCA_964250315.1. GTDB lineage: Bacteria > Actinomycetota > Actinomycetes > Actinomycetales > Kineosporiaceae > CAXUFS01. The sequence goes on from CAXUFS010000347.1 coordinate 1,515, forward strand.
TGTAGCTGGCCGGATTGTGGCTGGCGGTGAACATCACTGCCGGGCTGTCCAGCACACCGCTGGCGTAGTACAGGCCGTCGGTGCTGCACAGGCCGATCATCAGCACATCACCGCCCTCACCGGTGACGCCGTCGGCGAAGGCAGCAGCCAGTTCCGGCGAGGACGCACGCATGTCGTAGCCGATCACGACCTGGCCCGGGCGCTGGTCTTCACGCTGGCTCGGTTCTCGCGGCTCCCGCGGCTCCCCGGCCAGCGGCGGCAGCAGGACGACGCGGGCGAAGGCCGAACCCAGTGCCCGGGCCACGGTGGCGTCCAGCTGACTGCCCAGCAGGCCCCGGATGTCGTTGGCCTTGACGATGGTCCTCAGGTCGTACACGCGACCGAGGCTAGCCCGTCCGGCGCCTCCGATCGCCCGCATCGCGAGCCAGATCCGCAGGTTGGGGCTGGTGACTCTGTACGGACGAAAGTGAAACCGGCCGGGCGCGGGGTCAGATCCGGCGGGTGCGGTCCAGGACCGTCTCCATGCTCAGTGGATCACCGGCGTGCTCCCAGCTTCGGTGCTCGCAGCGGTGGCAGGAGGTGAATTCGACCGGCGTGCCGTCGGTCAGGTTCAGCGACAGCCGGGTGACCCGGCTGCTGCCACAGCCCAGACATTCGATGCTGGCCCGGTGCTCACGCTGGGTCAGTGATCCGAGCGGCTGCGAGGGTCCGCCGGTGCGGCTGCGGCGGCGAGAACGGAGGCGAGAAGCAGGAGACGCATGGCAAATCCTCA
>CAXUFS010000348.1:0-2276 GCA_964250315.1 uncultured Kineosporia sp.
TCGGGTCCCTCGGCGCGACCGGGTTGGTCGGCCCGGCCGGGCCGGTCGGCGCGGCCAGTGGCAGGGCTGGTCGCAAGTCGGACGACGCTCCGGTGGCACCACCAGTTGCTAGGGACGGCCTGGAATCGGATTGCGCTGCGACCTGACTGTCTTGGCTGATCCGGGGCTGATAGCTGATCTCGATCCGCCGGTTCAGCGCCCGTCCGGCAGGTGAATCCTGGCCCAGGCTGGTGGTGCTGGCCGCGACCGGGTTGACTGAACCGGCTCCCCGGGCGCGCAGACTGAATCGGCCCAGCTTCGCGGCCAGCGCTCGTCCGATCACCTGCGCCTGCTGGCCGGTCAGCACGGTGGCCTGCTCGGCGTCGCTGTAGCCGGTGACCAGTACTGAACCACTCGGATCAGCCTGCGCGGCAAGAAGATTGGCTGATCGCTGAATCAGGGCCGGTCCTCGCCGGGTCAGTTCGGCCGAGTTCGGCTTGAACAGCCGATCGGAACTGATGGACATCAGTCCCGGCCCGTTGCTGACCTCAGGGCCGGCGATCTTGACCATCAGCGGGTTCCGGTTGGCCGCGAACTGGCCGGCCAGGGCCGGGATCGGCGCGGTGACCACGGACCCGACGGTGACCAGATCGGGATCCCAGTCACCAGGGCCAGCTGGCTGGGTGGAGACCAGATTGGCCGGTGGGAAACCATTCTCGATCGGGATTCTGGCCGCCAGACCGGCTCGCTGCAGATCGACCGTGACGGTGGCCGATCCAGGATCGGCGAACAGCGCACCGAACCGGTAAACCTTTCCGGCCGCCAGCACCCGATTCTGGGCTGAGCTGGTCATCATCGGCCCGGCCGAGCCTGATCGGAGCGGTCCGAACCTGGTCCGGGTCCCAGGGTTGATCAGGGAGACGCCGCTCAGATCGGCGCAGTGATCGGTGCGGCAGAACGGCGGGTCGATCAGCGTGGTCTCGCTGCTGGACAGGTCCACGATCAGTAGCACCCGGGCGCGCAGCCGCTGCAGAGGATGCAGCCGGACCTGGATCGGCACCGGAGTCCCGGACCCGGACAGATAGGCGCGCTGCTCCCAGGCGACCGGCCCGTCCGCCACCGGCCCGGGCATGGAGGACACCGCAGCCGCGGCAAGCGCTGACGACGGCGCTGACGTCGTTCCAGCCTCAGGCTGGCCCGAACAGGAGACCAGCGCCAATGCGCTGAGGGTCAGGATCGCCGCCCAGCCGCCTCGCTCGGCTGAATGGCCTATCATGTGCGCAGAGTAGCAATACTTAAGCACTGAGTAGCGACATCGCTACCGGAGATGGGTCAGCGGGAGCGCGGGCGCCAGACCACCAGCGCGGCGGAGTTCGCCGTGCGCTGCGGACGGCGCCCCGGCGGGACGGCGACGATATCGCCGCCGCTGCCCGCCGCGAACACCCGATGCCCCGGATGCATCGCCGTGCGCAGGGTGTCGACCTGCACGGCCAGTTCCTCGGCCTGCTCCCGCAGCGCCCGGACCTCGAACTCCAGCTCCAGGATGCGCTTGATTCCAGCCAGGTTCACGCCCTCCTCCTGGGAGAGCCGTTGCACCTCGCGAAGCATGGCCACATGCCGGGCCGAGTAGCGCCGGCCGCGCCCCGAGGTCCGGCCCGGAATGACCAGGCCGAGCCGGTCGTACTGCCGCAGGGTCTGCGGATGCATCCCGGCCAGCTGCGCGGCCACCGAGATCACGAAGATCGGCGCGTCCGGGTCGACCGCGAAATCATGACGACCAGGGCCGAAAAAGGCGCCGAAACCCTGCTGATCGTCGCCGTCCCCGGCACGACCCGTGGAGCCAGTCGCGCGACCAGGGCTACTGGCGGTCATCACTGGCCCTGGGCGTGCGCATCAGGCACGCTGTCGTACAGCACCCGGCGCGGATTCTCGTCCCTGGTCGCCTCGGCGAACGCGTCCAGCGCGTCCTTGGCCGCCCCGTTCAGGCGCTGCGGCACTGCGACCTGCACCGAGACCAGCAGATCACCAGCCCCCTTGGACGACTGAACGCCCCGCCCGCGGACCCGCAGCACCCGCCCTTCAGCGTGACCCGGCCGCCCTGTGGAGTCGGCACTTCGATCTGCGCGCCCATCGCCGCCTCGGCGATCGTCACCGGCACCGTGATCCGGACGTCACGCCCATCGATGCTGAACACCGGATGCGGCTCGACCGACACTGTGACCACCAGATCACCGGGATCACCGCCGTACTCCGACGGCCGGCCCTTGCCCCGCAGCCGAATCTTCTGGCCATTGCGC
>CAXUFS010000349.1:0-2276 GCA_964250315.1 uncultured Kineosporia sp.
CAAGGTTGGCCTGGCCATCCTGGAATCGTTGAACCTGCGCCAGCGGCGACTGGCCGGTATGGCGGCCGAGCTGGCCACCGGGCTGACCCGGGGGCAGCCGTGCCCGGTGTGCGGGGGCGCCGAACACCCAGCCCCAGCTCAGCCGGGTGCTGCACCGGTCACCGCCGCGGCCGAGCAGGAGATGGTGGCTCGTCAGCGGGAGGCCGAGCGGCGGCGGCGGGCGGCGGAGACCGAACTGTCGCAAGTGCAGCGACGACGGGCAGCAGCTCAGGCGATCAGTGCTGGGGCCACCTCGGCCGAGGCAGCCCGGCAACTGCGGCAAGCCCACGCAGCCCCCAAAGAGGCGGTCACCGCGGCGAGCGGGCTGAACCGGTTGACCGAACAGCTGAGCCAGCTCGACGGCCTGCTCGGACTGGCTCGAACTCGCCGGGAAGCCGCGTCCAAGCAGGCCGAGGGCGCCCGGCTCGAACTGGCCACGATCGGTGGCCGGATCGAGACCCTGCAAGCCCCGGTGCTCGCGGCCCGCGGAGATGACGAGAGTCTTTCCGCCCGCGAACAGCGGCTGGCCAGTCAGGTCAGCGCGCTGGAGGCGGCCCTGCATGCGTGGCAGGAGGAGCGGTCGGCTCACAGCCGCTATCAGAGCCACTTCGATCAGGCCGGCCAAGCGGCCCGGGCGGCCGGATTCGCCGGCGTTGCCGAGGCGGCCGCGGCCTGGCTCGATCCACCGGCGCAGCAGGCCCTGCAGGATCGGATCGACGCCTATCGAGCGGAGCGATCCGCCGTCCAGGCGCAACTGGATGATCCCCGGCTGGCCGGGGCCGGGGATGGCGTGGTTGCGGCGGATCTGGAGCAGGCGGCCAGCGCGCTCCACGCGGCCCGGGACCGGGCCCAGCAGGCAGCGGCCCGGCACACGCTGGCGGTGCGGACCTCCCATGATCTGGGTGTGCTGGCGCAGCAGCTGAAACGGCATGCGGCCCAGACCGCCCCGGTGCGCAAGCGGTTCGCCGTATTGGATGGCGTGGCCCGGACGGCGGCCGGTGGTGGCGAGAACCTGCTCAAGATGCGGCTGTCGTCGTTCGTGCTTGCCGCCCGGCTCGAACAGGTGGCGGAAGCGGCCAGCGTGCGGCTGGGTGGGATGTCAGGTGGGCGCTACACCCTGGTGCATACCGACGGCCCGGCTCAGCGCGGAGCCAAGTCGGGGCTGGGCCTAGCGGTGATCGACGGCTGGTCGGGTACCCAACGCGATCCCGCTACTCTGTCCGGCGGCGAAACCTTCTGCACCGCATTGGCTCTGGCGCTTGGCCTGGCCGATGTCGTGCAAGCCGAGGCCGGTGGCGCGGTGATCGAGACCCTGCTGGTCGACGAGGGCTTCGGCAGCCTGGACGCGGACACCCTGGACGAGGTGATGGACGTCCTGGACGCCCTGCGCAGCGGAGGCCGGGCCGTCGGCCTGGTCAGCCACGTCGCCGACCTGCGCGACCGGATCCCGGCCCGGCTCGAAGTGGTGAAGACCCGCACCGGTTCTCATCTGATCGCCTGAACGCCCGAGCCGGTCGAGCCGGTCGAGGGTCACTCGAAGGCTTCGGGCGGCGGGCAGGCGCAAACCAGATTGCGGTCGCCGTAGGCGCCGTCGATCCGGCGGACCGGCGGCCAGTACTTGAACCGCGGGTTGACCCCGGGCGGATACACCGCCAGCTCGCGCGAGTACGGGTGAGCCCAGTCCCGGGTCAGCGACACGGCGGTGTGCGGGGCATTGGCCAGCGGGTTGTCATCGCCGGGCCACTCCCCCGCCTCGACCCGGCCGATCTCCGCCCGGATCGCGATCATGGCGTCGCAGAACCGGTCCAGCTCGGCCAGGTCTTCGCTCTCGGTGGGTTCCACCATCAGCGTCCCCGCCACCGGGAACGACATGGTCGGCGCGTGGAAGCCGTAGTCGATCAGTCGCTTGGCCACGTCGTCCACGCTCACCCCGGCCCGCTTGGTGAGCGGGCGCAGATCCAGGATGCACTCGTGCGCGACCAGCCCGTTCCGGCCGGAGTACAGCACCGGATAGTGCTCGCGCAGGCGGGCGGCGACGTAGTTGGCGGCCAGGATCGCGCTCTGAGTGGCCCGGGTCAGCCCGTGCAGGCCCATCATCCGGATGTAGGCCCAGGAGATCGGCAGGATCCCGGCCGAGCCGTAGGGAGCGCCGGCAATCGGCCCGACCCCGGTGGCGGGCCCAGCTGCCGGGTCCAGCGGATGGTTCGGCAGGTGGGGCGCCAGGTGAGATCGGACCC
>CAXUFS010000350.1:0-2184 GCA_964250315.1 uncultured Kineosporia sp.
GTCCCGGCCCCTGTCCCGGCCCCTGTCCCAGCCTCGGGCCAGCTGCTGACCAGTACTCCGCGAAGTGCTCGCTGAACCAGCGGAACAGGCGGCCGGCGAGGTGTTCTCGACGACGCGCGCGATGCCAGGTCTGCCTGGACGGACGCAGGCTCCACACCACGACGGCCAGCACCAGCCCAGTCAGGACCAGCGCTCCAGTACGTCCAGGCAGCCAGGGCAGCTGGGACCCGGGCACGGCCGCCGCTCGATGGGCGACCAGCGCGATCCATCCGGTGGCCCAGCCGCCCGCGTGCGCGGCCGCTACGGCCGCCCAGGGCCAGCAGACCGACAGGCCTGCGACCAGCACGCCCATCAACGTGGCGAAGGGCACCGCCGGTTCAGCCAGCAGATTCGCCGGAACCGTCATCGCACTGAGCCGGGGCTGGAGCAGCACAGTCACCGGGGCCGTGCAGATCAGCGCGGCCAGCGGGACCGCGACCGGAGTGACCAGCAGCTGACGCCAGACTTGCGGCGGCCGGTCGCTTCGCCCGCCCGCCTTCTGCAGCCAGGCGGGCACCAGTAACAGCAGACCCCCGGTAGCCAGTACGGACAATGCGAATCCGGCACTGTGCGACAGCCACGGATCGACCAGCAGGAGCAGCAGCACGGTCGCGCAGATCAGCGGCATGCCGCGAGCCGGGCGGGAGCTGAGCACCGCGGTGAGCCCGAGCGCGGCCATCACCGCAGCCCTCAGCACGCTCGGCTCCGGCCTAGCCAGAATCACGAATCCGGCGATGGCCAGCGCCGAGCAGAACACCCGGGTTCGTATTCTGGCTCCGGCCAGCCCCAGCACGGTGGTGACCGCCGTGGACACGATCACCAGGTTGGCTCCCGACACCGCGGTCAGGTGCGTGAGACCGGCCGCCCGCAGATCACCGGTGAGCCGGGCCGGGAGGGCGGAGGTGTCCCCCACCACCAGCGCCGGCAGCAGCCCGCCAGCATCTGGGCTCAGCCCGGCGCAGGACTTCGCCAGGCCGGCGCGCAGGCCGCTGGCCCAGCGCCAGATCACGGCGCCGTTGCTCAGCACCACCGGTGGTGAGCGGGGACTGAGCACGGCCAGCGCGCGATCCCCGGGCGTACTGGAGGCCAACCGTCCGCCAAGGCGAACCCGCTGTCCCGCCGTGAGTCTCGCGTACCCGGGTCCACCGATTACCACCAGATCGGCCTTCCCGGCCCGGACCATCGAACGGGCGGTGACGCTGGTTACCGAAACATGCAGCACCCAACGCGGTGAGGCACCTGGGAAACGCGAAGTCACCGGGGCCGGGTCGGAAGACACCCGCCCCTCAACGGTGGCGCTCAGCCCGCGGCTGGCCCACCCCAGCAGCGGATCGGATTCCCGCTGCTTCAACCGGACCCCGGTCGATGCCAGCTGAAGGGCGGTCATCGCCGCGACCAGCAGAGCCGGCCCGAGCAGCCATCGCCACCTCCGGCCGGTGTGACGCACCAGAGCCCAGCCGGCGACCGCAGCGACGATCGTGATCAGGCCCGAGGCCAGAGCGACCTTGCTGGCGGCCTGGCCGGTGGCCCACCACACGGCGCCCCAGGCCATCGCCGCGCCCGGCAGCAGGCGCAGGTCAGCAGAGACAACGGAAGCAGAATCGGAACCGGCCCCAGAACCGAAGCCAAAGCTGCCCGGGCCCGCGCCCTCAACCCGGCTGGAGAGGACCGTCATCAGACCGTGACCAGCGAACGGAGCTTGGCCAAGGTGGCATCGCCGATGCCACTCACTTCACCGAGTTGGTCGACCGAGGTGAACCGGCCGTTCTGCTGCCGCCAGGCCATGATCCGGCCAGCTAGCACCGGCCCGACGCCAGGCAGGTTGTCAAGGTCGGTCTCGGTGGCCGTGTTCAAGTTGAGCACCTGAGCCGACCCGGCAGCGGACCCAGGCGAGCTGGTCGCCGGAGCACTGCCCTGCGCCACCGGCTCGCCCACGCGGGGAACCACGATCTGCTCACCGTCGGCGATCCGCCGGTCCAGGTTGATCGCGGCCAGATCGGCTCTGCGCGTGGGCCCGCCGGCGCCCTGAATGGCGTCGGCGACCCGGGATCCGCTGGCCAGGCTGATCACACCCGGCCTGTGCACCTGGCCGACCACGTAGACCGCCAGATTGCCGGCGGCGCCGGCGGCCGCACCCGTCACGCT
>CAXUFS010000351.1:0-2184 GCA_964250315.1 uncultured Kineosporia sp.
GGATGGCGGTGGTGGTGCGCTCGTCCCGGTCCACCGCGGCCCTGCGCCGGGCCCTGACCGCGGCCGGGGTGCCGGTCGCGTCGACGACGTCGTCCCAGGTTCCGGTCCGCGACGAACCCGCGGTGGTGCCGCTGCGGCTGATGCTGCGCTGTGCCGTGGATCCGGACGGACTGGAGGTGGAGACCGCTCTGGACCTGCTGGCCGGTCCGATCGGCGCGGCCGACGCGATCGCGATCCGGCGTCTGCGGCAGGCGCTGCGGGCCGAGGAGCTGTCCGGCGGCGGCGGCCGGGGCAGCGATGTCCTGATCGCCGAATCGCTGAGTCAGCCGGGTCATCTGGCCAGCCTCGATCCGGTGGTGTCCGCACCGGCCCGCCGGGTGGCGGCGGTGATCCTGGCCGGACGAGAAGCCCTGACCGCGTCCGCTGCCACGGCTGAGAGTGTGCTCTGGGCGATCTGGACGGCCACCGGCCTGGATCGGTCCTGGCGCCGGATCGCGTTGTCCGGCGGCCCTGCGGGCGAGCGGGCCGACCGGGACCTGAATGCGGTGATGGCCCTGTTCGAGGCGGCGGCCCGGTTCACCGACCGGTTCCCCAAGGCCGGCCCAGCCGGTTTTCTGGACTACCTGGAGGGCCAGGAGGTGCCGATGGACACCCTGGCCGAGCACTCGCCGTCGGACGAAGCGGTGGCGCTGGTCACCGCGCAGGGAGCAGCCGGGCTGGAATGGGACGTGGTCGCGGTGGCCGGGGTGCAGGAGGGGGTCTGGCCGGACCTGCGGCTGCGGGACTCGCTGCTGGGTGCTCAGCGAGTGGCTGACCTGGTGGACGGGCGGGCCCTGGCCGGCGACCCCGTTTTCGTCACGGCCGCCACTGATGCGCCGCCGGGAGCGGGCAGCGGCTACCTGGCTGCCCGGAAAGCGGTGCTGGACGACGAGTTACGACTGTTCCATGTCGCGGTGTCGCGCGCCCGCCGGCACCTGCTGGTCACGGCGGTGCGCTCGGACGACGAGATGCCGTCCGCCTTGGTGGACCTGGTCGATCCGGACGGCGCTGTGCAGGAGATCCGGCCACTGGCCGAGGTGCCCCGGACGATGACGCTGCCCGCGCTGGTGGCCGAGCTGCGATCGGTGCTGGCCGAACCGGAGGCCTCGGACACCCGGCGCACGTCGGCGGCGCGGCAGCTGGCCCGGCTCGCGGTGGCCGGGGTACCGGGCGCGGATCCGGCTGACTGGTACGGGCTGGAGCCGGTCAGCAGCACTGGCCCACTGCGCCCGGCTGACGTTCCAGTCCGGGTATCTCCTTCTGCGGTCGAGTCTTTCGACCGTTGTTCGCTGCGCTGGCTACTGGAGCAGTCCGGCGGCCGGCCCGGGTCCAGCGCCGCCCAGGGAGTCGGGCTGCTGGTGCACGAGCTGGCCGACGAGGTGCCGGACGGCGATGAAGCCCGGCTGCTGGACCTCCTGGAGGCCCGGTTCGACCGGCTGGGGCTGGGACGGGGCTGGGTCGCCGACAGCGAACGGACCCGGGCCCGGAAGATGGTGTCCCGGCTGGCCCAGTACGTGGCTCAAGCCCAGGGCGAAGGCCGGCAGCTGGTGGCCACCGAGCAGCAGGTCCGGGCTCAGATCGGCCGGGCTGAGGTGCGCGGAACCGTGGACCGGCTGGAAAGAGACGCTGAGGGAAGACTGGTTGTGGTCGACCTGAAGACCACGAAAAACCCGCCGAGTGCGGCCGAGGTGGCCCGCAACGCCCAGCTCGGTGTCTACCAGGTCGCGATCGAGGAGGGTGGCCAGGCGGGCGGAGCCGATGATGACCCCGGCCAGAGCGGCGGGGCGGCCCTGGTACAACTCGGCTATTCGGCCACCAAACTGAAAGTGCAGCCTCAGCAACCTCTTTCGGCGGATCCGGAGCCGGGCTGGGCCCGCGAGCTGCTGGTCACGGTGGCTGATGGGATGGCGGGGGAGAACTTCCCGGCCCGCAGCAACGGAATGTGCCGGGTCTGCCCGGTGCGCCGATCGTGCCCGATGCACATCGAAGGCCGGAGCGTCGGTCAGTGATTCACCAGCGCGGTAGCCGTGGCCCCGAACCGGGCGGGAAGCAGCCATCGGCGGCGCACTCGCCAGGCCGGGGAGGATCCGGATGAGCCCGGATCCAGCGCCGGGCCAGCTCGGCCTCGACTTCGAGGTGCCGGTC
>CAXUFS010000352.1:0-2180 GCA_964250315.1 uncultured Kineosporia sp.
GGGCAATGCGGGGCAGGGATATGGCCGCGCCGGCACGAGCGACCGGTGAGCTGGGCAATCACAGAAACAATCGAGCGAACATCGCACCAGCGATCGCAACACTGGGGATCGGAAGTGGCAGATCGGTCCGCGGATCCGGGGGGAGTACTCCAGACGCACGAGGCCGGTCCAGGGCTGGACGCGGTTTTGGCCTACGGCACGGGCTGGGAGGCCGGCCCGCCGGCCTGCGCACGGGCCGCGGCGCTGGGTCCGATTGACTCTGGCCAGACATCGGCGGCCACTGTTTGTCCTGATGCTGCTCATGGCCGTCTGGGGGACCATTCGATCGGCTGCGCCCCCGGCTGAACCGACCGTGCCGGTCGCGGTGGCTGATCGTGAGCTCGCCGCTGGATCCCTGCTGGCCGAAGCGGATCTGCGCATCGTGGCCTGGCCAGCACGGCTCAGCCCGGACGACCGGGTGAGCCGGTCACACGCGGCGGGGCAGATCTTGGCCACAGCAGTCGGTTCGGGTGAAGCCATCACCACCAGGCGCCTGCTCGGCCCCGGGCTGCTGGCCGGGCAGCCGCCCGGCCTGGTCGCCGTCACCGTCCGGGTGACTGATCCGGCCACGCTCGCACCGATCCGTGCGGGCGACCGGATCGACGTTCTGGCGGTTCGAGATTCTCAGGATCAGTGGACCAGCGCCGGCTCTGAACTCCGCACTGGACAGGGCGCAGACGCAGCCGGCGATGCGGGCCCTGCTGCCGGCGATTCCGCCTCCGGCGACCGGCCCACCGGTGCTCCGTCCCCTACGGGTTCAGCCTCATCGATGTCCACGGCTGACACCGGCAGTACCGCGACCCGGTCTGCGGTGGCGGACCAGGTGGCGCCGGTAAGCAGCACTGTCGCCGCTGACCCGGCCCCTGCAGGCGCGGATCTCGTGGCCGCAAGCGCCCTGGTTCTGTCCAAGCCTGCGGACCTGGCTGCCGATACCGGCAACTGGTCAGCGAGCGCGTTCAGCACCGATCACGCCGCTGGTTCTGGCCAGGAGTCGGGTGTGGTGGTGCTGGCGGTGGACCGTGCTGCCGCCAGCAGGCTGGCCGGCGTGGCACCGGGCCGCCCCCTGAGCGTGGTCCTGCTCCATCCTGGATCCAATGCGCCGTAGGAGGTCCCCGGGAAGCTGCGCGGACAGACACTCCCGGGCGGGATTCCCCGGACCGCCAAGCCAGGGCTCAGCCGGCCTGATGGCCACCGGGCCTGGCGGCCCGCTACGCTCGCGGCGATTCACATCTCGCCCCATGGGAGCAGTCGATGATCAAGGGTTTCAGAGACTTTCTGCTACGCGGGAATGTCGTCGATCTCGCGGTCGCCGTCGTGGTCGGCACGGCGTTCGGCGCCGTAGTCGCGGCGTTCTCGAAGGGCATCATCGGCGGCCTGATCGGCATCATCGGCGGTTCGCCCAACTTCGACGCCGCGCATTTCACGATCAATGGCAGCAAGATCGTCTACGGCACGACGATAACTGCGCTGATCAACTTCGTGATTGTGGCGGCCATCGTCTACTTCGCCGTGGTGGTGCCGGTGAACGCCTTACTGGCGCGGCGCAAGCGGGGCCAGGAACCCGATGTCCAGGCCACACCGGAAGACATCGCCCTGCTGCAGGAGATCCGCGACCTACTGGCGAACCGCCCGCTGAACTGAGGCGCTCACCGCCCCCGCTCAGGCCCGGCCCGCTAGCCCCAGTGCGGCGGCCGCTCTCGTCGCAGTTCATCGTCCCGGCTGGAGTCCTGCTCCCCCCAGCCTTCATCGGTGTCGTCCTTGGTTTGCTCGGACAGCACGGGTCGCTCGTGGTCTTGCCCAGCTGATCCATCGCTCACGAGACCCGACCTTACCGGCGCTGTGGCCACCCCGGCCGGCGCTTCGTTCGCGTTGGCCTCAGCGGGCTCAGTCTGCTCGATCGGCGCGGACTTCGGCGTCGTCGGCTCGTTCATCGGCTCGTTCACCGGCTCGTTCATCGGCTCGGTCATGGCCTCGACCCAGGTCTCGCGCACCCGGTCCACCTCGCGGGCCGGATCCGCGAAGAGGTCCAGCGCGCTCACCTTGAGATACCGCCAGCCTGCGCGCTCCCAGCGCTGTGGCCGGTGCAACTCGCGTTCGCGGCAGGCCCGCGCCGCGAAGCCTGGTCCATCGACGTCCACCCC
>CAXUFS010000353.1:0-2176 GCA_964250315.1 uncultured Kineosporia sp.
CGGAAGTTGTAGCTGGGAGCGCCGGTGGCCGGGAGCCAGCGCGGCCGGGCCGAGCCACCCCCGCTCCGCCGCGGAGCAGGCTGCCAGAATCGGGCGGGTGTCCGTTCAGCAGGCCCGGCACCTGATCGCCGTGCGCCGATGGGCGCAGGCCAGAGACGCGCTGGCCCGGCCGCTGGCCGATCCGGGCAGCGGCAGCGAACCGTGGAGCCTGCTGGCCCAGTGTGAGCTGGGTCTGCACAATGCCGGGGCTGCCCGGGTGGCGGCCGAGCGTGCGGTGGCCATGGATCCGGGAGAGCCATGGGCCTATCGGGTGCTGGCGGTGGCCCAGCAGCTGGGAGGCCAGTTGCGCCAGGCCCAGCAGACCGCCGAGCGGTCGCTCGCGCTGGACCCCGGTTCGGCCGAGACGGTGCACGCCCTGGTGCTGATCCTGCTCGCCCGGCGGAAGAACTCCGAGGCCGAGGGGCTGGCACTGCGCAATCTGGAGAACCACCCGGGCCTGGCCCTGGCCTGGGAGACGGCGGCCAACGTGTCATTGCGCAGCAGTCGCTGGGCCGAGTGCGAACAGCGGGCCCGGACCGCGCTGTCGATCGAGCCGGGCGATACCGATGTGCTGATGGTGCTGGGGGTGGCATTGCAGGCGCAGGGCCGGCAGGCCGAAGCCGGGGACGTCTACGCACGGGTCAGCCAGCTCAACCCGGCCGACAACCGGGGCCGTGAAGCGCTGGGCGAACTGGGCCTGACGGTCAGCAACCGCCGCGCACCCAACGCCGTCCGCTACCTGTTGTACCTGGTGCCCTACATGTGGCCCGGCCTGCTCATCGGCCGGAGCGTGCAGAGCTACCGGCAGTGGCGGGCCCGGGCCGGGCTCACCCCGGCGGTGGCCGCAGTGGCCCGGCGGGAGCAACGGGCCGCCGCCGGCACCCGGCTGTTCGTGATCGCCGTGGTGGCGCTCACGCTGGCCCTGCTCTGGAGCATCACCGGCCAATGGGTGGCGGCCGTCCCGGTGGCGATGATCGGATTGGCCAGCCTGATCGTGTGGCGATGGTGGGCCCCGGCTCAGGGACGCCGCTGGGCCCAAACCGCCCGCGATCGGCTGCGGCGCTAGGGCTCAGAGCATGCGCTGCCGGCGCAGGTAGGCCAGCAGATCGTCGTATTCGCCGTCGGCGTTGGCGAATTCAGCCACATTGCGCGCGGTTTCGAACCAGCTGCCGGTGGAGGGCCGGACCTCCGACAGCGCATCGGTCAGCTCCCGCTGGGTGATCGGCCGGATCTCGCCGGTGCGAACCGAGTCGGTCAGGGCCCGCTCGGCCGCGGTCTCGACCACGTGGGCCAGATCCGCGCCCGAATAGCGGTCGGTGCGCTTGACCAGCTTGCCGAGGTCGACCCCGCTGATCGGGCGCCCGGAGAGGTGGTAGCGCAGAATCGCCGCGCGGGCCTCGGCGTCGGGCGGGAGCACCAGCACCGTCCGGTCCAGCCGCCCCGGCCGGCGCAGCGCCGGGTCGACGTCCCAGGGTGCGTTGGACGCCGCCAGTACGAAGACGCCCTCATTGTCGGAGGTCGCACCGTCCAGCTCGGTCAGCAACTGATTCACCGAGCCACGCTGGGCGGCGCCACGCATGTTGCTGCGCTTGTGCCCCAGTGCATCGATCTCGTCCAGGAACAGCACGCACGGCGCGGCCTGACGGGCGGCCCGGAACACGTCCCGCACATTGCGTTCGCTGCTGCCGATCCAGATGTCCAGGACGTCGGCCAGGCTGACGGAGGTGAACTGGATCCCCAGCTCTCCGGCCAGCGCCCGGGCCAGGAAGGTCTTGCCGCATCCCGGCGGCCCGTACAACATCAGTCCGCCGCGCAGGCTCTTGCCGAAAGCCTGTCGTAGCGCAGGGTTCCGCAGCGGGGTCAGAAAGGCGATGTCGAGCCGGGCCTTGACCTCGCTCATGCCACCGACGTCGGCCAGGGTCAGAACTGGGCGCTCGATCTCCCAGGCGGACGCCGGATCCTCATCCGGCCCTCCGGCGTCGTCCACGAAAGCGGGCTCAGCATAGGGATGTTCGACGTCTCCGAGTTCGTGCTCGGCCGCCGTCCAGTCGTAGCCGGTTGCGGCGGGCGAGTCTTGGCCGGCCGTCGCTGCGGGGGTGGCCGGTGGCGTGGCGGTGGCCGGTGGCGTGGCGGTGGC
>CAXUFS010000354.1:0-849 GCA_964250315.1 uncultured Kineosporia sp.
CATCTTCACCGCCGATCCCCGGATCGTCCCAGCGGCCCAGCAGATCAGGAGGATCACCAGCGAGGAGATGCTGGAGATGGCCGCATCCGGGGCCAAGGTGCTGCACCTGCGCTGTGTCGAGTACGCCCGCCGTTTCGACCTGCCGGTGCACGTCCGTTCATCGTTCAGTCCGCACGAGGGCACCTGGGTCACCGACCACCCTGCCGCTGAAGGAGACACAGTGGAACAGCCGATCATCTCCGGGGTTGCTCACGACCGCAGTGAGGCCAAGATCACCGTGGTCGGCGTTCCGGACAAGCCGGGTAAGGCGGCCGAGATCTTCGAGATCATCGCCGTCGCGGAGATCAACCTGGACATGATCGTGCAGAACGTGTCGGCCCAGGCCACCGGCCTGACCGATATCTCGTTCACGCTGCCCAAGACCGACGGCGCCCGGGCGATGGAGGCACTCGACCGGGCTCAGCCCTCCCTCGGGTACGACCAGCTGCTCTACGACGACCAGATCGGCAAGGTCTCGCTGGTCGGTGCCGGGATGCGCAGCCACCCCGGGGTGTCGGCCCGCTGCTTCGCCGCCCTGGCCGAGGCCGGGATCAACATCGAGATGATCAGCACGTCGGAGATCAGGCTGTCGGTGGTGACCCGGGCCGACCGGCTGGACGACGCCGTCCGCGCCATCCACACTGCTTTCGGATTGGACAGTGCTGACGGCCACGCCGTCGTCTATGGAGGGACCGGGCGATGAGCCCTTCGAACAGGCCCACCCTGGCCGTCGTCGGCGCGACCGGCGCCGTCGGCACGGTGATGCTCGGAATCCTGTCCAGCCGTCAGGACGTCTGGGGCGAGATCCGG
>CAXUFS010000354.1:928-2171 GCA_964250315.1 uncultured Kineosporia sp.
TGTTGGGCGTGGGGCTGGCGCGGCCCCCCGTGGTCTTCGTGGGGGTGGCCGGCGGGCTGCCCGACGCCCCCGACGAGATCTCAGCCCAATGGGCTCCGATCGCCGTGGAGCGCGGCGCGATCGTGGTGGACAATTCCGGTGCCTTCCGGATGGATCCCCAGGTGCCGCTGGTAGTGCCCGAGGTGAACGGCGCGGCCGCCCGGACCCGGCCCAAGGGCATCATCGCCAACCCGAACTGCACCACCCTGACCATGATGGATGCCCTTGGCGCGCTGCACAGCCGATGGGGCCTGACCGAGCTGGTGGTGGCGTCCTATCAGGCCGCATCCGGGGCCGGTCAACCCGGGATCGACCGGCTGTACGACGAGATCGCCGTGGTGGCCGCCGATCGGACCCTGGGCCAGCAGGCCGGCGACGTGCGCCGGGCGATCGCCGACAAGCTGGGCGATGGGCCGTCTCCGTTCCCGGCTCCGCTGGCGCTCAACGTCGTCCCCTGGGCCGGGTCGGTGAAGGACGACGGCTGGTCCAGCGAGGAGCTCAAGGTCCGCAACGAGTCCCGCAAGATCCTGGCGATCCCGGATCTGCGGGTGTCGGCGACCTGCGTGCGGGTGCCAGTGATCACCACGCACTCGCTGGCTGTGCACGCCACCTTCCAATCGGCCCTGACCGCCGACGAAGCCCGGCAGGTGCTGGTCGAGGCGCCCAGCGTGGTGGTGGTGGACGACCCGGTGGCGATGGACTTCCCCACCCCAGCCGACAGTGTCGGCGCCGATCCGACCTTCGTCGGCCGGATCAGGCAGGCCCTGGACTTCCCGAACACGCTGGACCTGTTCGTCTGCGGCGACAACCTGCGCAAGGGTGCGGCACTGAACACGGCTCAGATCGCCGAACTGATCGCGGCCGAGCTGATCGGCGCCGAACCCAGCCCCTGAGGTCGCCGACCTGAGCATGAGCTCACAGCGACCAGGCGACGTCAGGCCAGGGCTTGAGCGAGGAAATGGAACGCATCCAGAGTGTGCTGGTCCCAGTAGGTGCGGGTGTGTCCTCCAGGAGAGAAGTCCACATCGCGGGTGGGGCCGGTCCGGGCCAAGGACGCCGGACCGCTGATCAGCGGATCGCTGGCGTAGACCGCTGGGCTGAAGGCCGCGGCCGCCTGCAGTGCTCAGGGGTCACGAAGGAGCTGGCTGCGGCGAGCGCCGTCCGCCTGGTCGGGCCGCGGCCCGTGCCAGCGCTGCTCACGAGC
>CAXUFS010000355.1:0-1004 GCA_964250315.1 uncultured Kineosporia sp.
CTATCTGCGGCTGGCGATGCCGGACGACGACTGGCTGCAGCGGCAGCCGGTGCCACTGCCCGACCAGATTCCCTACGACGACGGGCTGGCCCTGCGATTGCAGTCGCCGTCGGCCGCCCTGGTGCGGCGACTGCTGGAGGTGCCCGGCGGAGTCCGGGCCGGGGTGCTGCTGCTGCGCGCGGCCGATCTGCTGCACCGGCTCCGATCGCTGGTGCCGGGCTCGGTCCGGCCCGAGGGCATCCACCAGCTCGGGGCGCGGGCCGGTCAGCTGCTGCTCTCCGAGGATGGCTCGCGGATCGCGGAGGTCACCGGTCCGCTGAACCCGGGCGCGCTGGCGGCCTGGGTTCTGCCGCCAATGAATCAGGACGCGCCGAACTGGCCCCGGGCGCAGTGGAAACCGGGCTTGCGCCTGCCGCCAGCGGTGCTGGGGCTGCTGGCCACCGCCGTGGACCCGGCCCGGATCGCGAATCTGCCGGTGCCGCAGGCACTCGGTGCCGATCCGGTGGCGGCCGAGGTGGCCTGCGCGACCACCTGCGGGCGAATGGCCGGAGACGCCCGGCTGCGCGGACCGGCGGTGGAGTATCTGCTGTTCCTGGCCGCGCAGGCCTACCCGGACGCCGACCCGCAGGCGCTGGTGGACGAGGTGTTCGGCCGGGTCGCCGACGGCCAGCCCTGGCGGGCCCAGCCGATGCTGCGGATGATCCAGCGCGCGCCCGCACAGGTGGCCGGTCATCTCGTGCCGGTGATCCTGGCGCATGTGCAGGACTGGTCGGAGGACGAGGACGGCGCCCGGCTGGCCGCTGCGCTGCTGAAGAAGGTGGAGTTCCTGCCCCGGCGCGGGCCGGACGGTGAACTGAAGCCGCGCCGGGCGGGCGTGAGCGACGCCGATATCCCGGTGCTGAACCTGCTGTCGGCGACCGGGCCGGGCTGGCTGACCAGCGATGACGGCCTGTATCACCGGGCCGGCGAGATCCTGATGTGGGCCGACCGGGCCTGGTCCGGCT
>CAXUFS010000355.1:1014-2137 GCA_964250315.1 uncultured Kineosporia sp.
GACCCCCCGGGCGGGCCACCCCGGCTGGGCGCCCCCCCGGGCGGGGCCGGGCGCGGCCCACGCCGTCCGCGCCCTGATCTCGCCGCGGGTCACGGTGGCTGCCTTCCAGGTGGCGCTGGCGCTGGAGCCGGACCAGGCCGGGGTGGTGCTGAGGTCGCGGATCGCGGCGGTTCCGATCAGCGACGCCTGGCGGTCGGCGGTGCCGCTGGGGCTGGATCGCGCCCTGCCGATGGTCGCGAGCATGCTGGCTCTCAACAACTACCGGCTGGCCGGGGAACTGGTCTGCGCGTCGACCCGGGCGATGGCGGCCCCGGCGGCGATCGATGATCAGACCGGCCGGGCCGACCTGCCCCGGCTGTCCCAGCTGCCGATCGGCCCGGTGGTGCGCTGGCTGGTCAGCCAGGACGAAACCGGCCGGCTGCTGCCCCATCTGGCCGCTCTGGTGGAGCAGGAACTGCGCGAGCATGACCAGCGGACCGCAGACGCTGGCGCCCACACCCTCGGCGGTGATGATCGGGCCGAGGTGCTCAAGTTCTGGCGGAACACACTGCCCGACACGGCCGTGACCGATCCAGGGGCCCGGGCGCCGGTCCAGCCCCGGCCCGCACCTGCGGCTCCGCTCTGGGATGTGATGGCGATCGCTCTCGGGCAGGGCCGCAGCGCGGTGGCCAGTGCGGCCCGCACCGACCTGCGGAACCTCTTGCAGGGCCGGGGAAAGCCGCCGGCCATCGAGGCCCAGGCCACGACCGGAGCCGGGGCCAGGGACCGGCCATGGTGGCGGCGGCGGCGGCCCGGCTGATCACAGCTTCAGCGAGTGAGCCGCGCTGATGCGCGACGATGGACGACGTGAACGCTTCCACCGCCCTGGCGCGGGTGCTCGCCGCGGCGTTGCCGGCCCTGGGCGTGCGCCATGTGGTGGTGTGCCCGGGCAGCCGCTCGGCGCCGCTGGCCTACGCCGTGGCCGCGCTGGAGCAGGCCGGCGTCGCCCCCGACGAGGTGCTCGTGACCGTGGCGGGTCGGCTCGTGCCGATCAAACGGGTGGACCTGGCCCTGGAGGCGGTCGCGGCCGCGCGCGCCGAGGGTGCTCCGGTTCGTCTCCTCGTAGTGGGCGACGGCGACGAGC
>CAXUFS010000356.1:0-2117 GCA_964250315.1 uncultured Kineosporia sp.
CCACTTGTCCGGCCGAAGTGACCGAAAGACCAGGTGCGGCAACGGAAGAGACGATAGAGAGGATGCTCTGCTGCAGCGAGCGGACCGTACTGTCACCCAGCAGCGGTCCGCCTGACTTCGAGGTCGAGTCCCAGGCGGTGTTCGCGGCAATGCTGGACAGCAGACTGTTGGCATTGGTCACGATCGAGCCGATCTGGTCCGACACCGCGCTCGGGTCGACGCTGCTGCTCACCGTGACGGCACTGGCGGTTTCCTTGCTGACGGTGAAGGAGATACCGCTCACCACGTTGGCGAAGGTATTGGTGGTGGACTCCACGTTGTAGGCGTTGGGCCCGGAGCCGACCCGGATGGTCGCGTTCGCGCCCTCGGTCAGGGTGTTCATGGCGGTGAAGCCGTCGATCCCGGACAGAGTGAACTGCGAGGCCTGACCGCCAGTGGTGGCGCCGACCTGCAGCCGGTACTGGCCCGGGGCGGTCTGCACGGCGGTGGCGGTGATGCCGGCGCCGGCCCCGTTGATGCCAGCGACCACCTCGGCCAGGCTGCCGCTGCCGACGTCGATAGCGGTACTGCTGCCATCGGACTTGGACAGGGTGATGGATCCGCTGGAGGCGGCCGTCGCGGAGGTCGCGCTGACCGTTCCGGCAGAGATCAGGGTGTGCGCGGCGGCGACCTTGGTGACGGTGAATGACAGCGAGGCCGCGTTCTTACCGGTGGCAGTCGCAGTGACCGAGGAGTCGCTCGAGGTGGCGGACGTGGTGGCCCAGTTCGACGTGTTGGCCAGCTTGCCCATCTGCGCGGCCAGGTTGCCCACGCCAGTCAGCAAATTGCTGTAGGCGCTGACCGCCGACTTCTGAGCGGTCTGCTGCGTCTTCAGCAGCGTCTGTGAGTTGCCCTCGACCGCAACGAGTTTGTCGATGATCCCGCTGGTGTCGAGGCCTGAGACGATGCCACTGATAGTGAGCGAAGTCATGACGTGCACTCCCCTTTGGGTGGTTCCGTAGTGGGCCGGGGAGGCCGGCCGCTTACAGCGCGGTTTCTGCTAGCTGAGTGAAACCAGTCTCGTCAGCTGGCGGCCCGAGATGGTGCAGCTCGGGCCGCCAGCCGGCGATCGGCTCAGGACAGCAGCTTCAGGATGGAGCTCGGCTGCTGGTTGGCCTGGGCCAGCATGGCGGTGCCGGCCTGGGCCAGGATCTGGGCCTGGGTGAACTTGACCATCTCGGACGCCATGTCGGTGTCCTGGATGCGAGCGTTGGACGCGGTCAGGTTCTCCACGGCCACGTTCAGGTTGTTCACCGTGTGCTGGAAGCGGTTCTGGTACGCACCAAGGGTCGCCCGGGTGGTCGACACGGTGTTGATCGCCGAGTCGATGGAGTCGATCGCGTCCTGAGCGGAAGCAGTGTCAGCCACGCTGGCACTGTCGACCGCAAGGCCAGCCGAGGTCATCGGCGTGCCGGTCAGGTCGACGTCGATCCGGTCGTCCGTGGTGTTGTTCGCACCGACCTGGAAGGTGCCGGTGAAGGAACCATCCAGCAGCTTCTGGTTGCCGAACTTGGTGGTGTTGCCGATCCGGTCCAGTTCCGTCTGCAGCTGAGCGAACTCGGTCTGCGAAGCGGCCTGGGCCGTTGCGTCCTGGCTACCGCCGTTGGCGGACTGCACAGCCAGGTTGCGCATGCGCTGGAGGATCGACTGCGTCTCGGTGAGGGCACCGTCAGCGGTCTGGACGACGCTGATCGCGTCCTGAGCGTTCGTGGTGGCGACGCTCAGGCCACCGATCTGAGCCTGCAGGCCCTGGGAGATGGCCAGGCCGGCCGCGTCGTCCGCAGCGCGGTTGATACGGAAGCCGCTGGACAACTTCTCCAGCGAGCTGTTCTGCGAAGCCTGCGTCGATGACAGGTTCCGGTACGCGTTCAGTGCTGCGACGTTGCTGGTGACGTACAGACCCATGATGTCCTCCTTGGATGGGGTCGTTTCCCGGTCCCTCCATGGACCGGCTCGAGCTACCTATCGGCGGGGTGCTGAGCGGTTGTAGAAGTTCTGCGAGAAAGTTTTTCGAGTTTGGCTGTCCCTTCTGCGCGGGCGGGATGGAGAGGTCATTCGCGGGGCAGTTACCGAGATAC
>CAXUFS010000357.1:0-2112 GCA_964250315.1 uncultured Kineosporia sp.
GGCCAGCGACGGGACGCCCAGGCCCGCTGTTGGGCGGCGGGGTCACCGAACTGGCCCTGGCCTGCTGCCGCTCGGGATGCAGCGACTGCTCCAGCTCCGGCCACCCGGCGGTCAGTGTGCCGGCCAGCTCCCGGACCGACCGCAGCAGCGCACTGCCGGACAGCCGGGAGGTCAGCTGCCCCGACCGCAGCGACTCGACCGCACTGGGGTCGTCGGCCATCCAGCCCGCGACCGGGATCGGCGATCCGGCCGACGCCAGCACATGCTCAACCTGGCCGATGGACTCCTTGCGGTTCTTCGGCTTGGCCACGATCACCACGCCGACTGGGTTGCGTTCCCGGGTGGTGTCGCCTAGCGCCGCAGCCAGCTGGGCGCTGCGCTCACGGATCCGGTACAGGCCCTCGACTGTGGGCCGGCCCAGCAGCAGGACCACGTTCGCCGCCTGAGCCATCGCCCAGGCCGGGTGACCCGGCTGACAACGGCCCAGATCGGCGATGACCAGCCCCGGCCAGCGCGCGGTCTGCTGGGCGATGCCGTTCCACATCGGGCGCAACGGCGCCGCCGCCTCCGCTCTCAGCGGTCCCGGAATCACTCGCACGCCCAAGGTGGTCACCTGTCCGTAGGCGCTTGGCTCCCGGATCAGCGAGGTGCGAACGTCGGCCGCCAAGGTGAGCACGGACGGCTCGGCGGCCAGGAACTGGGTACCGGGCGGGGCCGGTGGCCGGGTCCAGAAGGTCAGATCACCGCCACCCGGATCCGCCTCGAGCACGGTGGCTCCGCCCGGCACCGGCCAGACCATGGCCAGGGACATCGCCAGAGTGGATACTCCTGGCGCCCCTTTGTCCGAGCAGATCGCGAGGATCATCCCGCTGGGATCCGGATCACGGCGATCCGGCCACTCGCACTGGCGAAGGCGATGTCAGCCGCGGAAGTACCGGGCACCGTCAGGGTGAGCAGAGTGCCACCGCTCTCGGCCGGGTTGGTGCGAACCGCCGCGACCACCGCGCTGTCGCTGATCCGGGAGGGGTCGCCCTGCGCGTCGTCATCGGCGGGCATCCGCAGCACCGAGACCCGGTCGCCCGGAGCCACACTGTCAGCCGGAAGCTGCCCGGGCTTGAGCGCCACGCCAACCTGGGCCGTTCCAGCTGGCAGCACTGGGCCGGTGTGAATCATGGTGGGCAGCAGCACGGTGTCCGGCACCAGGGTGACCGCGGCGGTCTGCCCAGCCACCTCGCTGATCCGCTCAGCCTTCATCGCCGAGATGCCGCCCGCCACCGACGCCGTGGTCAGGTCCTCGCGCTGGATCACCTGCCCGACCGGCACGTCCTTCTTGACCACGATCACCGGGACCTTCTTGCCCGCGTTCACATAGAGCCAGGCGCCGACCGCAGCCAGGCCGACGATCAGCACCACGGCGAGCGCCACATAGCCCGGCCGCCGTTCCCGGGTCGGCAGCGGGCTGCCGGCCTGAATCGGGGAAGGCCGGCCGTTGCGGGAGTTGTCCCTGGTGGGTGTGGTCAGCGCCATCAGCGGTTCACCACCTGGATCTGCTGGACGCGGTATGTGGCCGTTGTCTGGGTCGGCGCCGCGACCAAGGTGCCCGCAGTGCCGCCGGAGCCGACCCAGGTCGCCGACCAGCGCAAGGTCAAGGTGGAGGTGACCGAGTCGCTGACGCTGTTGTAGCGGAAGCCGCAGCCGCCCCCTGATGGCACGGCATTGCCATCAGCCGTGGTCCAGGCCCGGCCCGGGCCGGCGCAGCTGGTGCCCGGCTGGCCGTTGCCGGGGTTGAAGTCCATCCGCACCGGCTTGACCGTGACCGTGGCCCAAACTCCCCCCACCGACGCGGTTTTCGATTGGGTTCGCCAGCTCGCAGGTGTTGTCCAGTACCAGGTCCACAGGTTCACCCAGGTGTAGGGCAGGCCGGCATCGCTGTTGCTCTCGTCCGGCGAGCGGTGCATCACCGGCTTGGGCAAGGGGATCGCGGCAAAGGCGTCGCGGGCCAGCTCCGCTGGTGTGACGGTCGGGACGGCTGGACCCGGCCCGGCCAGCCAGCCGACCCAGGGGCCGGCGTAGATCACGCCGTCCTTGCACCAGCCCGCCTCGGTGTAGATC
>CAXUFS010000358.1:0-2112 GCA_964250315.1 uncultured Kineosporia sp.
GGGCTGAGCCGTTCGTCCAGCAGCAGCCAGGACGCCATCGCCGCGAACAACACCTCGGTCAGTGCGATGAACGAGGCGCGGCGGTTGCCCAGCATCCGGATGGCGAGCATCCCGGACAGGTAGGCGATCACAGTGGCGATCAGGATCAGGAAGCCTGCTGAACCGGCCCAGGAGATCCGATGATCCGCGAGCAGCACCGACGTCGCCCCCGGTTGCAGATGCAGGAGGCCGGTCAGGCCCAGCAGCCCGACGACCACGGCGCCGGTGCTGAAGCCGGCCCACAGCAGGAGGATCTGCGGCACGTGCGAGCCGCTGCTGGCGGTGAACACGAAGTAGCCGCACAGGCAGAGGGCGGCGCCCAGCGCCCAGGCGATGCCGGCCGGGTCGATACCGCCGTCCACCCGCAGATTCAGCACGGGGACCAGCCCGGCGGTCGCGGTGAGCGCACCGGCCGCGACCAGCCGGGGCGGCAGGCTGCGGGTGAGCAGGCTGGATCCGGCCACCAGCAGGACGGGCGCGAGGTACTCGATCAGCAGCGCCACGCTGACCGGCAAGCGGTCGACCGCATTGAAGAAGCAGAGCTGGACGCCGGCCACCGCGATCACCCCGTAGCCCAGCATCGACCAGCCATCGGCCCGGTTGAGCTGATCACGCACTCGCAGCCAGGCCCGCAGCGCGAACGGGGTCAGCAGTATCGCGGCACCGGTGATCCGCGTCAGCACCACCAGTTCCGGCGTCCACCCGGCGGTGATCAGTGACTTGGCGAACGGGCCAGTAAAGCCGAAGGCCAGGGAGGACCCGGCGGCGACGCCGGCTCCGGCGGCGGAAGCGGCTCCGCCCGGGAGTGGCTCAGCGGCAGGCGCTGGCATGTCGGCCCTCTCCTGTCATGGGCAAAGTGGTGATTGAGTCCTGACAATAGGGCCCGAAAGAACAAGGCGTCAAACAGATTTTGGTCCTGACAGATCACTCGTTCAGCCGCCCGGGGCCGATTGCGGGCTTCACGCCGTCCGGCAAATGACGACACCTTCAGGGTGAGTCTTGTCCGAGTCGGCACGGCCAGACCTGACACCGTTGTCTGGGCGGCCGCCCCGCTGCGCACCGCTGCCTTCGCCGGCAGCTATGTGCTGGGCGTTGCGTTGAGCCGGATCACGGTCATGGAACCGTCCCGGCTCAGCCTGCTCTGGCCTGCTGCCGGGGTGGCCGTGGTCTGGCTGGCCACTCAGCGGATGGCCCGGACGTTCATCCTCGACGTCACCTCCCTGGCCCTGATCAACCTGGTGGCGGCCCTGCTCAGCGGCTCACCGCTGATGCTGGCCGCGGGGCTGACGCTCGCCACCCTGGCCCAGGCGGCCATCTTTCTGGTGCTGTTCGGGCAGTGGCTGCCGCACGCCTGGGGTGCTCCTGGCGGGTACCTTCCGCTGATCGGCGTCCGGCAGCTCTCCCGGCTGGTGGCCGCGGCCGTGCTCAGCGCGGCGGCGGCGGCGGCCATCGGCTCGCTGTCGGTGTGGCTGGTCCTGGGGCGGTTCTCCTGGCTGGCCAGTCTGGTCTGGTTGTCCCGCAACACCCTGGGGGTGCTGCTGATCGCAGCGACGGGTTTTCGGCTCGGTCACCTGCTCGCTGCCCAAGTCAGCCGCCAGCGGCCGGATCCGCAGCCGGCGCCTGGCCCCCGCGCAACCTCGGCACCGCCCCACGAAACCGGCGAGACCGTGCCCTTCAGCTGGCCGGGACGTTGGGGATGGATCGAGCTGGTCGCGCTCGCAATGCTGACGGCCGGGATCTACGCCATGGTCTTCGGGCTGTTGCAGCTGCCTCTGGCCTTCTTGCCGATATCGCTGACCGTATGGGCCGCGCTGCGTTTCGACACGGTGCTGGTGGGGCTGCACAGCCTGCTGACCGCCTTGGCCACGGTGCTGCTCACCCTGATGGGGCGCGGCCCGTTCGCGGCGATCGGCGACGACTGGGTCCGGGCCCTGGTGATCCAGGGCTTCGTCGCCCTGCTTACGGCGATCGCGTTGTCACTGGCCCTGAGCCGGGACGAGCGTCAGGTACTGGTCAGCCAGCTGCGCTATCAGGCGCGGGAGGCGCAGGCGCACGCCGAGCGGATCCAGATCC
>CAXUFS010000359.1:0-2106 GCA_964250315.1 uncultured Kineosporia sp.
GGCCACCCGGGCGCAGTGGATCAGCGGTGCCCGTCCCCGCACCTTGCCGGTGGCGGTGGCGCCGGTGCTGGCCGGTACCGGAGCGGCCATCGGCCTGCTCCGGCCGACCTGGGGCCGGGCCCAGTTGGGGCAAGCCCTGCTCGCGCTGGTGGTTGCGCTGGCCCTGCAGGTGGCAGTCAACTACGCCAACGACTACTCCGACGGGATCCGCGGCACCGACAACGACCGGGTTGGCCCGTTCCGCCTGACCGGCTCCGGGGCGGCACCAGCGGCGTCGGTGAAGCGGGCCGCCTTCGGCGCTTTCGGCCTGGCCGGCCTGGCCGGGCTCGGGCTGGTCTGGTGGACCGGGCACTGGTGGCTGCTACTGGCCGGCGCGGCCTGCATGCTGGCGGCCTGGTACTACACCGGCGGCACCCGGCCCTACGGTTACGAAGGGCTGGGCGAGCTTTCGGTGTTCGTGTTCTTCGGGCTGGTCGCCGTGCTCGGCACCGCCTACACCCAGGCCGGGCGGGTGAGCTGGCAGGCCGTCGTCGCCGCGGCCGGGATCGGGGCGCTGGCCTGCGCCGTTCTGGTGGCGAACAACCTGCGCGATGTGCCCACCGATGCCCAGTCCGGCAAGATCACGGTGGCGGTCCGGATCGGCGATGTCGCCACCCGGCAGCTGTATCTCGCGCTGATGCTGCTGCCGGTGCTGAGCGTGGTGATTGTGGCGGTGACCGATCCAGCGGTTCTGCTCGGGCTGCTGGCCTATCCGCTGGCGATCGCGCCGATCCGGGCGGTCAGCTCAGGCGCGCGCGGGATGGCCCTGCTGCCGGTGCTGCGCGACACCGGGCGCCTGGAAGTGGTTTTCGCGGCTCTGCTGGCGGCTGGCTTCGCCCTCGGCGCCGCCGGCTAGCCCGATGGTCAGGGCCGGCCCGTCGTGGAACTACTGGTCGCGGTCCCGCTCAGCCGAGTCCAGGGCGGCGTCCACGGCGGCGTCCTCGGCCACCTCGTCCTCCCCTCGACCGGAACGGACGCGCCTCTCGACCCGGTCGGCCAGTTCCTGAGCCAGCTGGTCACGCGGGCCGCGCAGCAGCAAGTAGGACAGGATCAGTGAGATCAGCGCCGCCAGCACGAACATCAGGACGCTCTTCCTGACGCCCAGCAGCGACAGCACCACCAGGCTGGCGATGAAGATCGCAATCCTCAGCACCGAATAACGAAGCACCGCCACGGTCACCCGTTCAGCGTATGCCCGCCGGTTCAGCCCTGTGCCCGGCCGCGCTCAAGTCGTTCACCCGATTGGCCGAAGAGGCAGCGTCACCATCATCCCGCCCCCGAGGCGGCCAGGTAGGGATCACGATCATGGACCTCTCGCGCAGCTTCCGGCCCGGTTCCAGCACCACCAACCGGATCGGCAACGCCGGTGCCAGCCCGATTCCACCCGGTGCACTGCTCGGCGCCCCGGCCGATACCGTCCCGGCCCAGGAGCCCTCAACCAGCAGTGCCGCCGGCTCGGCCACCAGCCTGCGCCCCGCTCAGCGGCGCCGCCGCGGTTCGCGGGTGCGAGCCGGACGCAACCGCAGGCTACGGCTGAGCCGCGTCCGCCCGGCCGGGAACATGATGACCGCACTGGAAGCCGGCCGTCCCCCGCTCGGGCCTGGATCCTGGCCTCCAGCATTGGATTTCGCTGACACCGCCGAATGGAAGTTCGAGCTGGGACTGAGCCGGGACCCAGCGCCGGCTGAACCATCGCGGCGCACCATTGACCTGTCCGATCGGCTCGAAGTGATCGGCGCGAGCCCCGCCGGAACGCCGAAGGCCGCGCCGGAAGTTGTGCCTGCGGACCGCCGGATCGAGCTCGAGCCGCAAGCCGGCCCAGGCAGCGCACCCAGCCTCGGAGCCGGCTTCCCCGATCCAGGCGCATCAGCCGGTTCCGGCCAGAGCGCCGTCCTCGCCGAAAAACTCAGCCCGATCGCCGGTTTCGAGGCACACACCGGTCCTCGCCTGGCCGAGCCCAGCCTCGCGGTGCTGCTGTCAGGGGTGGCCACCTGGGCCGCCTGGACCACGGCGGCCCCGGCGCCGATCTGGTTACCGCTGGCCGTGCTTCCGGCGACCGGCCTGGCT
>CAXUFS010000360.1:0-1787 GCA_964250315.1 uncultured Kineosporia sp.
GTGCAGATCGAGGCTTTACGAAGGGCTACCGATCTGTAACAGATGGTAGTTTTATTGGCCTACGCGGGGGAATGTATCAGAGCCAGCGACCCACCCATCTACTCAGCGCGCACAGCTAGGAATGATCAGGTGAACGATGGTGCTGATTGAGAACTATGCGGCCAAAGATGCTGGTTGGATCGGAAAAGCAGGTAAAGATCCAGCTAAGTCGCCCGGCCGCCGCCCGGACCGGTAAGCCATCTCGGCAGCCCATCAGGTGAGCGTCCCGCAGGCTGTGTCGTAGGGTCGGGCTATGTCAGCCGATCAGCAGTACCTCGTGGTCGGAGCGGTCGTCCTGGCCGGTGTCCTGGTCTTCGCCGGCGGCTTGGGCGCGGCTGCGCTGCTGCGGCCCCAGGTGCCCTCGGCGCAGAAGAGCACCACCTATGAGAGCGGCGTCGACCCGGTCGGCAGCGGCTGGGCCCAGAGCCAGATCCGGTACTACTTGTACGCCTTTCTCTACGTGATCTTCGCCGTCGATGCGGTCTACCTGTTCCCGTGGGCCACGGTGGTGCGCAGACTTGGCTGGGCCACCCTGCTGGAGATGGGCGTCTTCCTCGCCATCGTGGCTGTTGGGCTGGTTCATGCCGCCCGTCGCGGCGCCCTGCGCTGGAACTGATCATGAACCCGCCGGCTGGCCCCGATCTTCCAGTGCCGTCATCCGGCTCGGCCGAATCGGTGGCGCTGCCGATGCCCGCGCTCCGCGAAGCCGGGCCGGTCTCGCCCGGCGCGTCGATCGGCGCGGTCGCTGCCGTCGCTCCGCACCCGCTGCGGCTGGTGCTGAACTGGGGACGCCGGTACAGCCTCTGGGTGTTCAACTTCGGGCTGGCGTGCTGTGCCATCGAATTCATCGCCGCCAGCATGTCCCGGCACGACTTCATCCGGCTGGGCGTGATCCCGTTCGCGCATGGTCCCCGGCAGGCCGATCTGATGGTGGTCTCGGGCACCGTGACTGACAAAATGGCCCCGGCGGTTCGCCGGCTGTGGGACCAGATGCCCGAGCCGAAGTACTGCATCTCGTTCGGTGCCTGTTCGAATTCTGGCGGACCGTACTGGGATTCGTACTGCGTCACCAAGGGTGTCGACCAGGTCATCCCGGTGGACGTCTACGTTCCCGGGTGCCCGCCGCGCCCGGAGGCGCTGTTGCAGGGCATCATCAAGTTGCAGGAGAAGATCGCCGCCGAGAATCTGGCCGCCCGCTATCAGAGTTCCTCCCTTCCGGCGGCCGTCCCAGCGGAGAGTCAGGGTGGGCGTCCGGCTACACGTTCGGCCGGCGCCCTGACCCGTGACCTGGTACCTGCCGCCGGGTCCCGGTCCTTTCCCTGGCGCAGACGGTGAGCCTGCTCGACCCGCAGGCCGGGCAACGGGCCGACGATGTGGCGATCGCGGCCGGTTTCGCCCGGAGCTGTGGAATCGGCGACACCGAGGTCCAGGCCAGCCGGGACGGCGCCGGCACGCTGGTGGTCGACGTGCCGGCCGCGGCCTGGGTCCGGGCGGCCGGCCACGCCCGCGATGTGCTGGAAATGGACTTCCTGGACTGGCTTTCCGCCGTCGACGCTGCGGACGGCGAACCGCCGGGAGTCAGCATCGTGCTGCACGTGGCCGCGACCGGCTCCGCTGGAGCTGAGGGTGGCCGGGCCCGGTTCCTCCGCCGCGACCACGCAACCTCGTATGTGCAGCGGCTTCTGCTGCGCACGCAGCTGACCGATGCCGGGCCGCAGCGACGGCCCAGCGTGGCCAGCCTGCCCGGG
>CAXUFS010000360.1:1797-2097 GCA_964250315.1 uncultured Kineosporia sp.
CCTTCGAGATGTTCGGCGTGGACTTCACCGGCTTCGACGATGGAACCGGCCAGCCGTTGCGGCTCCTGCTGCTGCCGGATGGATTCGAGGGCACCCCGTTGCGCAAGTCATTCGTGCTGGCGGCCCGGGCGGCCAAGGCCTGGCCCGGCGCCAAGGACCCGGCGGACTCGGGGTCCGGTTCGGCGTCCGATTCGGCGTCCGGCTCGCGGGCCAGTGGCCGTGGCCGGGGTTCGTCGCCGTCCCGGCGCAAGACGCTGCCCCCCGGCGGCGCCCCAGACCCCCCGGGGCCGCCCCCGCCCC
>CAXUFS010000361.1:0-2074 GCA_964250315.1 uncultured Kineosporia sp.
GCTGGGCCGGGTGCGGCGTCCGTCGACGCGGCGGCACCGTCACGGCACCACCTGGCTGCCTCACCGGCCTCTGGGTCACGTTCGCAGCTGGCCGGCTCCCGGAGCCACACCATCGATCAGCATGGCCCGGGCACCTACTGGGATCTGGCCGAGCACTATCTGGGTGACGGAGCCCGCTGGCACGAGATCTGGCAGCTGAACGAGGGACGGCAACAGTCCGACGGGGCTCGGATGACCTCAGCCGGTCTGCTCCGGCCGGGCTGGACGGTGCTGATCCCGGCCGCTGATCAAGGCGCCCCCGGTGGCTCGGGCGACGACCGGGTGGTCGTCCATCGGGGCGACACGCTGAGCGAGATCGCCGAGGATCACGACACCTCCTGGCCCGAGTTGTTCGAGCTCAATGAGGGACGACGCCAGCCAGGTGGAGAACATTTCACCGATCCCGATCACATCGAACCGGGCTGGATCATCGACACCGGGCAGCCTGCCACCAGCGGCCGGTCCGGGGATCTGGGAAGGACTAGAGAAGAACCGGCCGGTGACTCCGGCCATTCCCACGGTTCCGGCGACTCCGGCCCCGCCGGCAGCGCTGTGGATGCGGTCAGCGAGCAGGCCGTGGAGGGGGAGCAGCAGGCCTGGCTCAGCCCAGCGATCAGCCGTTCGGTGGCCGAGCCGGCAGAGGTGGCTCAGCTGGAGCACCCGGACCGGGGAGCCGGCCAGCAGCTGCCATCGCTCGTGACGTTCTCCCTCGGAGCCGGGGCCGGGCTGCTGGCCGCTACGGCCCTGGCCGCCCTGGCCCGATACCGCCGCCGGCAGTTCCGGCATCGGCTGCCCGGGCAGACCATCGACGCCGTCCCCCCCGAACTGGCCGCGATGGAGAAAGCCCTGCTCACCCAGGGCGGCCCGGCGCTGGCCGATGTGGTCTGGCTGGACGAGGCGCTGCGTGACCTGGGTCAGCGGGTGATCGCCAGCGGGCAGCAGCTTCCCGACGTCACCGCCGTCCGTCTGGACGACCTGGCCGTGGAACTCGTGATCGGCGGCCACGGCAGGTCCGGGCCGGGTACGGCGGCACCACCACCGCCGTGGCGGGAGGACCCGGCGACTGGGCGGTGGCGGATGGATCGAGCCGATCACACGCCGTCCGGCAGCGATGCGCAACGGCAGCTGTTCGCCCCCTTCCCGACGCTGGTCTCGGTCGGCTACACCGACGCCGGTGACTACTGGCTGCTCGATCTGGAGAAGGCCGGTTCGTTGTCGCTGACCGGCGATCGGGAACGCTGCCTGGACCTGGCTCGCTTCATCGCCGCCGAGCTCGCGCACAACCTGTGGTCCGAGCAGCTCGAGGTGACGCTGGCCGGATTCGGTGAGGAGATCGGCGAACTCAACCCTGAGCGGGTCACCTACACCGGCAACGGGCAGCAGGCGGTGGCCCGCTTCGGTGCCCAGCTGCGCGGCAACCTCGGTGTGCTGCGGAACACCGGCCTGAACGACGCCTTGCGCGGCCGCGAGCAGAACGTGGCCGCCGACCAGTGGATGCCGCATGTGCTGCTGATCGACACCGCCCGGGCCCGCACCGGCCCCGGGCTGGACGAACTGCTGGCCCTGATCGGGCAGCGGCCGGGCCGCAGTGCGGCGGCGGTGGTGCTGTCCGACGGCGAAGGGGCGCCGTCGGTCTCCCCGGCTGAGTGCCAGCTGTTCGTCGGGGACGACGGATTCGTGCTGATCCCCTCCCTCGGGCTCAGGCTGCGCGCCCAGCAGTTACCAGCCGGTGAGGCCGCTCAGCTGGCCCAATTGCTGTCCGCCGCAGGACGTCTGGGTAGCAGGACGGTCCCGGCATCGCACGGCGACGAGCCCTGGGACACGCTCTGCGACGCCGCCGGCGCCCCGATCGCCGGTCTGACCGTGCCCCGGCCGGACCAGGCCTCCGCGCCCGCTGGCTTCTCGATCCGGCTGGCGCCACCGCTGGCTCCTGATCCGGCTGGTGCGGCCGTCTCCGCTGATCCAGCCGCTCTGCCGGGACCAGCCAGCGCTCCCGTTCCGGCCAGCGTGGCTGCGCCACCGGCTCCGGCTGCAC
>CAXUFS010000362.1:0-2069 GCA_964250315.1 uncultured Kineosporia sp.
CTCGCTGCCCCGCAGCAATCGCCGGGGCGGCAGCGGGGCACCCGGATCGATCGGGGCCCGGGCGCGCGCCCGGACAGCTGGCACCGGCCCGTCCAGGGACCGGCCACCTGGCGGCGGCTCCTCCATCATGCTCAGCGCTTGACCGCCAGCAGCAGGCCGTCGCCGCAGGGGAGCAGGGAACTGACCAGCCGTTCGTCGTCCCGGATCGCCTTGCCCAGCTCCCGGACAGCAGTGGTGGAGGGATCCCGCTGAGCCGGATCGGCCACCCGGCTCTGCCAGAGCGCGTTGTTCACCGCGAGCAGGCCGCCGGTCCGCAGCAGCCGGATGGCCTGCTGCAGGTAGGCGCCGTATTCGGCCGGGTCGGCGTCCAGCAGGACCAAGTCGTAGGCGCCGTCGGTCAGCCGGGGCAGCACGTCCAGGGCCCGTCCGGCGATCAGCCGGGTCCGGTTGGGCCGCAGCCCCGCCTCGGCGAACGCTTCGCGGGCCGCACGCTGGTTCTCCGCCTCAACGTCGATGCTGGTCAGGGCGCCCTCGGCGGGCATGCCCTGAAGAAGATAGAGCGCGGAGACCCCTGCGCCGGTGCCGATCTCCACCACCGCGCGGGCCTGAATCGCCGCCGCGATCACCCTCAGTGCGCAGCCTGACCCGGCGTCGATGGGTGGGCAGCCCAGCTCACTGGCGCGCGCGCGGGCACGGCCCAGCACATCGTCGTCGGGGACGAAATTCTCGGCGTAGGCCCAGCTGCCGGGCGTAGGAGCTCTGATCGCCGCACCTCGTTTGGCTGTGATGACGTTTGCTGGCTGTGAAAAGGCTGCTGATTTCCGGCCCAGCGTAGTGGTGCGGGAACGCGGAAGCGGCGCGGCGCGTTGGCGCGCGAGAGGTGCTGTGGTCTGCGGCGTTCGATGTGTGGCCGATCCCAGTACAGGATGGAGGCAGGGTGTCGACGATCGCGATGCCAGCCGGTGGTGTGCCGCGCCGGTTCGGTTTCGGCCGGGCCGCTGGACCGGGCACGCCGATCCGGGGTCGCGGTGGGTACGCCGGGTTCGCACCACCGGCTGAGGAGTCTGGCGTGGAACAGCGTGACCGCAGCGAGAACACGGCTGATGCCGTGCCTGCCGCGGACCCCTCCGCCGCTGGACCGGCCTCTGCGGCGGTGCCGCAGGCTCCGGCCATTCCGGCCTGGACGCCGCCCAGCTGGGAGGAGATCGTCCGGGAGCACTCGGCCCGGATCTACCGGCTGGCTTACCGGCTGACCGGGAACCAGCACGACGCCGAGGACCTCACCCAAGAGGTGTTCGTCCGGGTGTTCCGGTCGCTGTCGTCGTATCAGCCCGGCACCTTCGAGGGCTGGATGCACCGGATCACCACCAACCTGTTCCTGGACCAGGCCCGGCGCAAGCAGCGGATCCGGTTCGACGCGCTGGCCGAGGACAGCGGGGACCGGCTGGCTGGCCGCGACCCGGGCCCGGAGCTGGCTTTCGAGCACAACAACCTGGATTACGACGTGCAGGCCGCCCTCGACACCCTGCCGCCGGACTTCCGCGCCGCCGTGGTGCTGTGCGATATCGAGGGACTGTCCTACGAGGAGATCGCGGCCACCCTGGATGTCAAGCTCGGGACCGTTCGCTCGCGGATCCACCGTGGCCGGGCCCTGCTGCGGCAGGAGCTGGCCCATCGCCGTCCGGGCCTCCCGTTGAACGCCACCCCGCACCCGGATGAGGTCGGATGATGACCCATCTCGGAGATCGGGTCGCCCCGCTGATCGACGGACAGCTGCCGATCGATGCCAGTGAGCGAGCGATGACCCATATGGCTTCCTGTGCTTCCTGCCAGCGTTCGGCTGACCTGGAACGGCTGACCAAGCAGCGGCTGGCCAGCCTGGGGGCGCCGATCCCCGGTGCTGAGTTCATGCAGCGCCTGCTGGCGCTGGGGCTGGGCGACGGGCCTGCGCCGCCGCCGTCCGGGTACCTCGCGGGTGGTTCCGGCAGTGGTCCGCTGCCTGGTCCGCTGCCTGGGCCGCTGACCCGGCCGATGCCACTGACGATGCCGCCATTCGGGCAGTCCACCCG
>CAXUFS010000363.1:0-2052 GCA_964250315.1 uncultured Kineosporia sp.
GCCAGCAGGACCAGCGTCAACAGGATCACGACGAGCACGGTCACCCGGTCCCAGCGCACCCGGAACCCGCCCCCACCCTGAGGTGGGCGGGAAGGCGGGGGCGGCATCGCCCGCGACCGCACCACGGTTCGGGTTGCCGGCATAACCAACAGCGTGCTCGATCCAGCGCATCAAACGGCGCAACCAACCTATATAGGCATATTCGTGTCTTCAGCCGTCATCTGTGGTCCTCGATTTCGGACAGGCAGGATCGGGATGACCGTCGCTAGCCTGATCGCCATGTCCGAGCCCGCCGAGCTGCCGGTTCTAGGCCCACTGGAGCAGCGGGTGCTCGGCTGCCTGCTGGAGAAGCAGGTCACCGTCCCGGCCAGCTATCCGCTGACTCTCAACGCCCTGCGCACCGCCTGCAATCAGTCCTCCAGCCGGGATCCGGTGATGGATCTCGATGAGCGCACCGTCGAGACCGTGACCCGGGACCTGAGGGAACGTGACCTGATCCGGGTCGGCTGGGCGGACCACGGCCGCCGCACCCGCAAGTACCACCAGCTCCTGGACGGCGCGCTGCAGCTGGCCGACGACGAACGCGCCCTGATCACCGTGTTGCTGCTGCGCGGCGCGCAGTCCGCGGGCGAACTGAGAACGCGGACCGAACGGCTGCATCCCTTCGGCGATCGGGATGCCGCCGAGGCCTGCCTGCAGCGGCTGGCCGGGCGACCCGCTCCCCTGGTGCGGCAGCTGGAACGGCGTCCGGGTCAGCAGGACCATCGCTGGGTGCACCTGCTCGGGCCGATCGCCGAGACGGCCGAGGCCTCCCCGCCCGCCTCCGTGAACCCGGGCAGCGACCGGGAGGAACCGCTGGAGGGTGGCGCTGTGAGCCGGGACCAGCGCGTGCGGTCCACCTACTCGGCCATCGCTGCCGAGTACGCCGCCCGGTTCGGCTCCGAGCTGGATGACCTGCCGTTCGAGCGCTGGCTGCTCGACCGGATCGCGGCTGCGGTCAGTGCCATCGGCGGCCCGGTGGCCGACGCCGGTTGCGGGCCGGGCCACATCACGGCGTATCTCTGCGCCGCCGGGGTGGACGCTCACGGCATCGACCTCACCCCGGCCATGATCGAGCAGGCCCGCCGCCTGCATCCCGGGCTCCCTTATGAGGTGGGCGATCTGACCCGCTTGATCCGCCCCGGAGCGGCGGCCGGCTGGGCCGCCGTGCTGGGCTGGTACTCCCTGATCCACCTGGCCGGGTCGGAGCTGCCCGGCGCGATCGCAGCCTTGGCCCGGCCGCTGCTGCCCGGTGGCCTGCTGGTGCTGGGGCTGCACGCCGGATCGCAGGTCCGGCGGGTCACCTCCTGGCTGGATCACGACGTCGAGGTGGACGTTGTGCTGCACGACCCGGCCGAGGTGGTGGCGGCGGTCGAGGCGGCCGGCCTGACTGACGTCGAGTGGTATCTCAGAAATCCGGTCCAGGCTCGGGCGGAGACCACCGAACGTTTCTACCTGCTGGCCCGCAGACCGCTCTGACCGTCCGTACGAGGGGTCTGGCCGTAATTCGCTCGAAGGGCAGGACGGAGCCTCGCTTAGACTGACCCGACCGCCAACCACCTTCGATCGGATCGTTCGTGTCAGTGCTGGGAGCAAGTGCGTGAGCCTGATCGTGCAGAAATACGGCGGTTCCTCCGTGGCCGATGCCGAGAGCGTGAAGCGGGTGGCCCGGCGGATCGTCGACACCCAGCGGGCCGGCCACGAGGTCTGCGTGGTGGTCTCGGCCATGGGCGACACCACCGATGATCTGATCGACCTGGCCGAGCAGGTAACCCCGCTGCCCCCGGCCCGGGAGCTGGACATGCTGCTCACGGCCGGTGAGCGGATCTCGATGGCTCTGCTGGCGATGGCGATCGCCGCGATCGGGGCGCAGGCCCGCTCCTTCACCGGCAGTCAGGCCGGGGTGATCACCGATTCGGCGCACGGCAAGGCCCGGATCATCGACGTCACCCCGGGCCGGATCCAGGCCGCGCTGGACGCCGGTCACATCGCGATCGTGGCCGGATTCCAAGG
>CAXUFS010000364.1:0-2047 GCA_964250315.1 uncultured Kineosporia sp.
CCGCCAGGCCGCGACCAGCCGGGGGTGCGCCGCCAGCGGCTCGAATCCGTCACCGCGGTCGGAGCCACCCAATAGTTCCGGGACGCCGTCCAGCACCCAGTCCGCTCCAGCACCCCAGGCGAAGGCGGCCACCTCACCGGCCGAGGGATTCGATTCCAGCCGCAGCAACGCCGGGCCGTGCGGAGTCAGGGTCGCCCGCCAGACCACCTCCCCCGGCCCGGACCGGAAGCACGGGTCGGCCGCCCCCCGGCGCAGCGCGGCCAGCGTGGCGCCGATCGACAGTGGTCCTTCCGGCCGCCAGATACGGCGGGCCACAACGGTTTTGCTGGACCGGCCGCGAGCAGCGACCCCTCGCCGCGGAGGCGGGGGAAGAGCCGGGCCTGCTGCGCTCACAGCGTCCATAGTGCCCTCCAGCCGGGCCCGGCGCCCGTCGCGCCACGCCCAATGATCACTCCAGTCACAACCGTCCCGCCGTCCGGCCGGCCACCAGACCATGCCGCCGGGCCGCCAGCAGTCCCAGCCCGGCCGCACCGAAGTCCACCAGAGTGAACAGCACCCGGGAGAGCAACACCACGACCAGCGCCTCCCCCCGGGTCAGCACCGACGCGGTCACCGCCAGCAGCGCCACCTCGCGCGGCCCGGCCCCGGCCGGGGCGATGATCACGATGAACCCGACCGCCCAGGCCAGACTGTACCCACCGATCATCAAAATCGCCGTGCTCAGACCGGCCGGCGCCCCCAGCGGCACCGACAGCGCCCAGACCTGAAGCCCAGCCCCGGTCCAGGATCCAAGCGCCCACAGCGTGGCCGCCGCGGTGCCGCGCACACTGGTCCGCCGATCCAGCCGCTCCCGGCCCAGCAGCACCAGGCCCCGGTCGACCAGGAACCCCAGCACGGCTGGATGCAGCACCACCACCAGCGGCAGGATCAGCAGCGCGGCCCAGCGGAAGGGCCGGGGCAACACGGACGGCGCGAACGGAAGCGCGATCAGCATCATCAGCAGGGCGCTGGCCACCGACAGCAGCATCGCCACCATGGTGGCGGTCGCGGTCCGGTGCCGCGGCACCTTGTAGTCGCTGCCCAGTTCGGTCTGCATCACCACCGGCCAGACGCTGCCGGGCAGGTACTTGCCCAGCTGGCCGACGAAGAAAACCCGGGCCGCCACGGGCAGCGGCAGGGCCGATCCCAGGTCGGCCAGGATCGTGCGCCAGACCATGCCTGCCATCAGCACATTCGCCACCGTCGCGGCCAGCGCCAGCAGCAGCCAGCCCGGGGTCAACCGGGACACCGCACCGGCCACCGCATGCCGCTGGGAGATCAGCGCCCAGGCCGCCAGCCCGGCGATCAGCAGCACGAACACCAGCCGGAACACCGGCGAGCGCGACGCCGCCTGAACCCGGCCCAGACCGGCGAACACTCGATCTCTCACGGTCGCGCTCCTGTCCAGGCCAGGCTGGTGAGCGCCTGGATATAGCCGGGCCAGCGGCCGCTCAGATCCAGCGCCGGAATCCCGGCCCGCAGCCGGTCGAGCTGGCCCGGTGCCCGGAGCCGGCGGATCGCCCCGGCCAGCGCGGCCACGTCGCCCGGGGGTACCAGCAGGCCGTCTACGCCGTCCCTCACCTCTGCCCCGAAAGTGCCCACCGCCGACGCCAGCACCGGCAGGCCGTAAGCGTGCCCGAGCAACACGTTCTGCGACGCGGTGGCATGCCGGTACGGCAGGGCGAACACGTCGTGTTCGCCCATCAGGGCGGGCAGCTCAGCGGCGGGGACATAGCCGGCCCGCAGCCTCACCCGATCCTTCAGATCCGGAGATCCGGCCAGCTGGCGGACCCGCTCCCCGGCCGCTCCCCACTGTTCGCCGGCGATCGTCAGCTGCACCCCCGGGACGTCGCGAACGGCCTGCAACAGCAGGTCATAGCCCTTGTAGTCGCGCACGATACCCAGCGCCAGCAGCCGCACCGGCTGATCCGGGCGCAGTGGCAGCCGCTGCAGCGCCAGCTCGGCCTGCTCCCGGATCGCCTGATCGGCCCGGGCCTGCGCGGCCGAG
>CAXUFS010000365.1:0-2045 GCA_964250315.1 uncultured Kineosporia sp.
CCTGCGGGCGGGGGACCACGGCGACGTCCGGCGGCTGGTGCTGACCGCGAGCGGCGGCCCGTTCCGGGGCCGGACCCGCGCCCAGCTCAGCGACGTCACCCCGGCCCAGGCTCTGGCCCACCCGACCTGGCGGATGGGCCCGGTGGTGACCACGAACTCGGCCACTCTGGTCAACAAGGGCCTGGAGCTGATCGAGGCGCACCTGCTGTTCGGCCTCCCGTTCGAGGCGATCGACGTGGTGATCCATCCGCAGTCGATGGTTCACTCGATGGCTGAGTTCGTCGATGGATCGACCATGGCTCAGGTCTCGCCGCCGGACATGCGGCTGCCGATCGCGCTTGGACTGGCCTGGCCGCACCGGGTGCCGGACGCGGCGCCGGGCTGCGACTGGACCACGGCATCGAGCTGGCAGTTCCTGCCGCTGGACGACGAGGCCTTCCCGGCGGTGTCGCTGGCTCGCCAGGTGGGCGCCGCCGGAAAGACGTATCCTGCGGTGTACAACGCGGCGAACGAAATCGGCGTTCATTCGTTTCTCTCCGGAGGGATTTCATTCACCGGGATTGTGGACATCGTGGAGCAGGTCATCTCTGATCACCAGGCGCCTGAGGGCGATCTGAGCGTTGACAGCGTGCTGGCGGCCGATCGCTGGGCCCGGGAGCGGGCGCGGAGCCTACTGCCCGGGCCGGCCGAGCAGGCGGCCGAGCGACCGGCCGAGCAACCGGCCGCGCAGATCGCGGCACAACCGGCTGGAGGTGTGCGCTGATGGCCTATCTGGCGGGCGTCCTGGTGATCGTGGCCGGAGTGGCGCTCTCGATCGCTCTGCACGAGCTGGGCCACCTCACCCCAGCGAAGCGGTTCGGGGTCAAGTGCACCCAATACATGATCGGCTTCGGGCCGACGCTGTGGTCGTTCCGGCGCGGCGAGACCCAATACGGCGTCAAGGCCATTCCGCTGGGTGGATACGTCCGGATGGTCGGCATGTTCCCGCCCGGCGCCGACGGCACGGTCCGGGCCGACACCACCGGCCGGTGGTCCCTGATGATCGAGCAGGCCCGGCACCAGTCGGCGCAGGAAAGCGTGGATGTGCCCCGGGACCGGCTGTTCTACACCAAGCCGGTCTGGCAACGGCTGATCATCATGCTTGGCGGCCCGACGATGAACCTGCTGATCGCCGCCGTGCTGCTGACCGGGATCCAGGTCTGGTATGGGGCACCGGAGCAGACCACGGTGCTGAGCAGCGTGTCCGCCTGTGTGCTGCCGGCGGATGCCCCGGCCACTCAGCAGTGCACGGCGTCGGACCAGCGTGCACCGGCGGCGGCAGCTGGGCTCAAGCCCGGCGACCGGATCCTGTCCTACGGCGGGCGGACCATCTCCAGCTGGCACGACGCGCAGCTGGCGATCCGGGCCAACGCCGGAGTGGCCAGCACAATCGTGGTCGAGCGGGCCGGCCAGCGGCTCAGTCTGCCGGTAACTCCGATCTCGGCCCAGCGACCGGTACTGGACGACAAGGGCAACCCGGTGCTCGGCGCCAACGGGAACATGAAGACGACCCAGGCCGGATTCCTGGGGGTCAGCCCCGCGTCCGACATCGTCCGTCAGCCGATCAGCACGGTGCCTGGACTGCTCGGCGACTACCTGAAGCAGACCGCTGGGGTGATCGTGCGGATCCCGGAGAAGATGGCGGGCGTGGCCAAGGCCGCGTTCGGCCACGGGGAGCGCGATCCGAACGGGCCGGTCAGCATCGTCGGGGTCGGCCGGTTCGCCGGCGAGGTGGCCAGCGTGCAGGGTTCAGCGGACGCCCGGATCACCCTGACCGACCGGCTGGTCAACCTGCTCCAGCTGATCATGTCGCTGAATCTGGCGCTGTTCGTGTTCAACCTGATCCCGCTGCTGCCGCTGGACGGCGGCCACGTCGCCGGAGCCCTCTGGGAAGGCACCCGGCGGCAGTTCGCGCGGCTGCGCCGCCGTCCCGATCCCGGGCCGGTGGACGTCGCCCGCGGCCTGCCCATCGCCTACGGCGTGGCGTCGGTGCTGATCGGCATGTC
>CAXUFS010000366.1:0-631 GCA_964250315.1 uncultured Kineosporia sp.
GCCCCTCGGGCGGCCCCTCGGATGGCCTGACGCAGAGGTGGCGGTGGCTGGCGGAACTGGGGCGCCACGATCTGGTGGTGGCCCGGCTGGTTGAAGGTCACGCCGACGCGGTCAGCATCCTGGCGCAGGCCGGTCAGCCTCCAGTGGATGGTGCGTTCTACGGAGTGTGGGCCTCGGGATCCGGTGGCACCGGTGTGCGGGCGGAGGCCAGTGCGGGCGGCTGGCACCTGGAGGGGAGGCTACGGTTCTGCACTGGCGCCGGGCAGATCGACCGGGCGCTGATCACTGCCCGGACCGGCTCCGGTGACCTCCTGCTGATGGACGCCGACGTGACCGCGCCGGGCTGGGTGCCGATCGAGGGCACCTGGCCCGCGGTGGGAATGGACCTGTCCAGCAGCCTGGACGTCGTCGTCGAGGCCGAAGTGCCAGCGACCGCGCAGGCCGGCCCGAGTGGGTTCTACCTCGACCGGCCCGGCTTCGCCCTCGGAGGCATCGGGGTCGCCGCGGTCTGGCTCGGCGGTGCCGCCGGGGTTCTGGACACCATCGCCGATGGACTGCGCCGGTTCGAACCGGACCCACATCAACTGGCCCAGCTGGGTGCCATGAACGTGGCGATGCAGGCGGCGGACAC
>CAXUFS010000366.1:641-2040 GCA_964250315.1 uncultured Kineosporia sp.
CCCCCCCACAACCCCGCCCCCCCCGGGCGCCCCTCACCGGGGGGGGCCGGCCGGCCCACCCCGCGCGGCCCCCCCCCGCGTCGGCGGACCCGGCGGACCCGGCGGACCGGGCCGAGCTGGCCATTCTGGCGCTGCGGGTGCGCAGCACGGTGGAGGAGGCGGTCCGCGTCGTCCTCGATCTCGCTCCCCGCCTGACCGGGCCGACCCCCCTGTGCCGGGACGCCGACTACGCGCACCGGATCAGCGATCTGATGGTCTATGTGCGCCAGCACCACGCCGAGCGCGATCTGGCCGCGCTGGGCGCGGCGGTGCTCGGCTCCGGCTGGTACGGGTCAGCCGGATGACCAGCGAGCTGGCCGATCAGGCGGACCATTTCGAGCAACTGCACCGGGACCGGGCGGATCCGTGGGACGTGACCAGCTCCTGGTACGAGCGCCGCAAGTACGCCATCACGATGAGCTGCCTGCCCCGCGAGCACTATCACCGGGCCTGGGAGCCCGGCTGCTCGATCGGCGGCCTCACGGTCCAGCTGGCCGAGCGGGCCGGTGTCGTGGACGCCAGTGACTTCAGCGAAACCGCCCTGACCGCAGCACGTTCGGCCACCGCGCAACTTCCGGGCGTGACCATCCGGCGGTCGGCTCTGCCTCAACCGCCCCCCGGTTCCGGGTACGACCTGATCATGCTGTCCGAGGTGCTCTACTACCTGAGCGGCAGTGACCGGGAGCTGACCCTGCGCGCCGCTGAAGCCGCCGCGACCCCGGACGCCGATCTGGTGGTCGTGCACTGGCGGCATCACCCGGAGGATGCCTGGGCCAGCGGAGCGGACGTGAACGCCGCCGTCCGGGCCCGTCCGGGCTGGACGCCGCTGGCCCAGCACGAGGAGCCGGACTTCGTGCTTGACGTGCTGACCCGTTCTCCGGGCTGAGATGACCACATCGCCCACCCCGGCCGCGATCGGGGTGGTCATCCCAGCGCGGAACGAGGAGCGGCTGGCTCCCGATTGTCTCCGCTCGGTGCTGCATGCGCTGGAGCGGTGCCCGCTGCCGTCGTCCCTGGTGATGGTGGCGCATCGCTGCACCGACGCCACCGCCCGGGTGGCCCGGCAGCTGCTGGGCGGCTTGGGCGCGGTGATCCAGGACGACGATTCGACCGATGTGGCCGGAGCCCGGCGGACCGGCGTGAGAGCGGTGCTGCGGCATTTCGAGCAGGTCAGCCCGGATCGGCTCTGGCTGCTGTCCACCGATGCGGACACCACGGTGCCGGCCGACTGGGTTCACCGGATCCTGCAGCATGGCTCGGCCGGCAGTGCCGCCGTTGCCGGGCTGGCGGACCTGGCCTCCTGGCATTCGCTTTCGCCCGCGGCCCGGCGGG
The DNA here is from genome assembly GCA_964250315.1 of uncultured Kineosporia sp. Classification (GTDB taxonomy): domain Bacteria; phylum Actinomycetota; class Actinomycetes; order Actinomycetales; family Kineosporiaceae; genus CAXUFS01. The sequence continues at coordinate 2,013 of CAXUFS010000366.1, forward strand.
CCTACCGCTCCTTGGTCGCGGCCGGCAT
>CAXUFS010000367.1:0-1739 GCA_964250315.1 uncultured Kineosporia sp.
GGGGAGGGGGGGGGCGCCGGTGGCGTGGTCCGCGATCCAGCCGCCCGGATGCGGTCGGTGCTCGGCGTCGCCGCTGCCGCTGCGGAGCTGGGGCTCGGCACGCACGGCGTGGTGGCCAGCAGCCTGCCCGGGCCCAGCGGCAACGTTGAGTACTTCATCTGGCTGGCTGCCGCAGCGCCGCCGGTTAACCCGGATGACGTGGCGGTGGCGGTCCAGCGAGGGCCGCAGTGAGCCAGCTGACTCCCGCTCGTCATGAACAGCCGGAGCCGCCGGAGCGCCGTGTCTTCGTGGTGGCCCACACCGGCCGCCCGGTCGCCGTCAAAGTGGCCGAAGAACTGTTCCAGCTGCTGGTCGAAGCGGGAATGACGCCGGTGGTCCTGCCCAGCGAGATGAGTGGCTTGACCGCCACGAGCCAGCACCTGCTCCAGCCGGCCGATCCGGCTGATCCGCTGCGGCAATGCGAGCTGGTGGTGGTGCTGGGCGGTGACGGGACCATCCTGCGCGCGGCCGAAATCGTGCGCGGCACCCAGGTTCCGCTGCTGGGCATCAACCTGGGCCATGTCGGATTCCTGGCCGAGAGCGAACGCGACGACATCGCCTTCACCGTGCGCCGGATCGCCGAGCGCAAGTACGAAGTCGAGGAACGAATGACCATCGACGTTCAGGTGCACCTGGAAGGGCGCCTTCTGACCCAGACGTGGGCGGTCAATGAGGCCAGTGTGGAGAAGGTCAACCGGGAGCGGATGATCGAGGTCGTGCTCGAGGTGGACGGCCGGCCGGTGACCGAATTCGGCTGCGACGGCGTCGTTCTGGCTACTCCAACCGGGTCCACGGCGTACGCGTTCTCGGCCGGCGGCCCGGTGGTCTGGCCCCAGGTGGAGGCGCTGCTGCTGGTTCCGCTGAGCGCCCATGCGCTGTTCGCCCGCCCGCTGGTGGTGGCGCCGACCTCGGTGCCCGCAGTGGAGATCGTGCCGGGCCGGCCGGGGCGGGCCCGGCTCTGGTGCGACGGCCGTCGCAGCTATCAGCTTCCACCGGGGGCGCGGGTGGAGGTGCGGCGATCACCGATCCCGATCCGGCTGGCCCGGCTGGCTCACCCGCCCTTCGCTGACCGCCTGGTGGCCAAGTTCGCCCTGCCGGTGCACGGCTGGCGCGGCCTGCCGGAACCTCCTGCGCATCCGAACTGAACGCGCTGAACGGTTTCTTCAGCGGCACCGATCATCTCGGACAGTAGTTCGAACGCGACAGCCGCTTCGGCCTCTATTCTGGCGGCGTGCTGCTGGAGATGCGCCTGCGCGGGCTCGGCGTGATCGGCGACGCGGTGCTGGAGTTCGGCCCGGGCCTGACTGTGGTCACCGGTGAGACTGGGGCGGGCAAGACCATGGTGGTCACCGGACTCGGACTGCTGATGGGTGGCCGGGCCGATCCGGGCGCCGTGCGTACCGGCAGTGACGCGGCCCTGGTGGAGGGGCGCGTCGAGGTCGAGCCGGATGGCCCGGTCGCGCAGCGGGCGGCCGACGCTGGGGCCGATCTGGACGACGGTGAACTGCTGCTGGCCCGCACCGTATCCAGCGCCGGTCGAAGCCGGGCGCACCTGGGCGGCCGGGGCGTTCCGGTCGCCACCTTGGCTGGGCTGTCCGATGAACTGGTAGCTGTGCATGGCCAGAGCGACCAGATCCGTCTGCAGTCCCCGGCCCGGCAGCGGGCCGCCCTCGACCGGTTCGCCGGCCGCGGAGTGGGGA
>CAXUFS010000367.1:1749-2037 GCA_964250315.1 uncultured Kineosporia sp.
GCCTACCGGCAAACCTGGCAAGAACTGCGCACCACGCAGGCCCGGCTGGCCGACATCACTCAGCGGGCCCGGGAGCGATCCCAGGAGGCCGAACTGCTGCGGCTGGGTCTGGCCGACGTCGAACGGGTGCAGCCGCAGCCGGGGGAGGACCACGCGCTGAAGGCGGAGGCGCAGCGACTGGCCCACGCCGAGGCCCTGCAGCAGGCCGCCCAGAGCGCCAACAGCGTGCTGGCCGGGGACGTGTCGTCCGCGCTCTCCGGCCCGGACGTCACCTCGCTGGTGGCCACC
>CAXUFS010000368.1:0-2009 GCA_964250315.1 uncultured Kineosporia sp.
ATCTTCTGCCCGATCGGGAAGGCCGGGTAATAGGCGATCAGGTCCATGGTGGCGCAGGCCAGGCCGGTGCCCGCTCCGGCCAGCGCCGCCACCATCGGGCCGAACCGGCGGTACAGGAACAGCGCGATCACGATCTCGGCGCCGAGTCCTTCGAAGAAGCCGTACCAGATCACCGAGATGCCCCAGGAGCTGCCGGCGAACGCGCTGATGATCGCGGCGACCAGCTCGGTGTACACCGAGGCACCCGGCTTGCGGATGATCAGCCCGCCCAGCACCCCCGGGAGCAGCCAGATGCCGGCGTAGAGGCCGGTCAGTGGCGGATAGAACTGCAGCGCGTTGGACACCGGCAGATAGGTGGCGTTCCAGATCGAGAACACCACCCCGCCGGCCACGGCCAGCACGCTGGCGACCACCAGATCGGCCACAGTCCACCGGGAGATCTGGCGGCTGGACCGGACCCGCTCGGCAATGGTCATGATCATCCTCCTGTGATCAGGAGGGGGACCGGCTCGGGGCATGAGCGCCCCGACCGGCCGAGACTCGACTCCCTTCGCCGGAATGACCCGGATCAGGTTCGAGGGTCTGCGGATGTCTTCCGCACTCTCAGCGCCTGGTGGCGCTCCCCTGTCGTTGTTTTGGACGGTACACCCGGATTTGAGCCTCGTCCTGCGGAACGTCCGCTCCGGCCCTGGCGCGAGATTCCCTGGCCAGCCTTGTGGCAGGCACAGTGAGCCGTGCGACCCTGGGGCATGCTGCTGCGGATGCTGCGCGAGCCCGCCACCGGCCGGCCCGGCCCACTGGCCCGGTTGCTGGCCGTGCTTCTGGTGGTCGGCCTGGTCGCCATCACCGGGCCGATCCTGGTTGGGGTCGCGCGCTGGGTGGCCGGGCTGCTGTAGTAGGCCCATGAAATCGCTGACCTGGAAGGTGTTGTCGGCTGCAGCCACAGTGATCGCCACGATGGTGGCGGACACCGCGCTGAACGCCTTCTGGAAGAGTGCGACCGGCAACAAGCCGCCAGTCGTTCCGGAGGGCCCGCAGACCAGCACCGCCGAGGCGCTGGGCTGGGCCGCCCTGTCCGGAGCAGTGATCGGTATCGCCCGGATGTATCTGACCCGGCGAGCGGCGTCCTACTACGTCAAGTCCACCGGCGAGATGCCGAAGGCCTTGCTGCGCAAGTAGTCTCGATGTCCACAGCGGCGAGCGCACTGGTCTGCGCGCTGGCGGCCGGCCCGGTGGTGCTGGACGGCGGCCTGTCCACCGAGCTCGAGGCCCGCGGGCACGATCTGTCCTGCGCACTGTGGTCGGCCCGGCTGCTGCGCGATGACCCGGACGCCGTCGCTGCCGTGCACCGGGACTTCGCCGCGGCGGGGGCCCAGGTCCTGACCACGGCCAGTTATCAGGCCAGCCTGCCCGGCTTTGTCCGGGCCGGGCTGACCCCGGCCGAGGCGCAGCAGCTGATCGGCCGCTCGATCGTCCTGGCCCGGCGCGGTTTCGAGCAGGCCGGCCGCTGCGGGTGGGTGGCCGGATCAGCCGGGCCCTTCGGCGCCTTGCTGGCTGACGGCTCGGAGTACACCGGCGACTACGGTGATGCCGGATTGCCTGAACTGCGCGCGTTCCACCGGGAACAGATCGATCGGCTGGCTCAGGCTGGGGCCGACGTGATCGCCTGCGAGACCATTCCAAGCCTGATCGAGGCCGAGGCGGTGGTCGCGGAACTCGAATCGCTGGGTGTTCCCGGGTGGGTGTCGCTGACCACGGTGGCTGGTCCAGGAGGCTCGGTGCTGACCCGCCGCGGCGAGCCGGCCGCCACCGGATTCGAGTTGACCCGCAACGCCACGCAGGTGCTCGCCACCGGCGTCAACTGTACTACGCCAGAAGGGGTTTCAGCGGCTGTCCGGCTCGCGGCGCAGGCCAGCGGCAAGCCGGTGGTGGCCTACCCGAACAGCGGTGAAGGGTGGGACGCCGAGAGGCGCGCCTGGTCCGGCGCGAGCCCCGATCCGGGCCCGGGC